>NZ_JBVHVP010000001.1:792370-906363 GCF_055564775.1 Streptomyces sp. NPDC028991
CACAGCTTTTCGGGTTTCCCCCCCGGGGGGGGGGGGGGGGGGGTCCCCCCCCCCCCCCCCCCCCCCCCCCCCCCCCCCCCCCCCCCTCCCCTCTCCTCCCCCCCCCCCCCCCCCCCCCCCCCCCCCCCCCCCCCCAAAGGGCCGCTCGTCCCGCTCACGACGCCTCGTCGCTCGCGGATCCGTCTCCTTGCGTCCGCTGTTGCCGCTGCCGCTCCTGGAGCTTGCGCAGCAGTTCCCGTTTCTGGCTCCGCGGGTCCAGTCCGCCGCCGATCCGGCCGTGGCGGTCGCTGCCGCGCAGGGCGTTGCGGCCGAGCTTTCGGCGGGTCCCGCCGACGCCCGGCATGTTTCCGGCGCCGCCTCGCGTCATCGGATTCTCCTCTCACAGCGCGAGACGTTGCGTCTCGCTCACTCGTGTTTCACTGTCCAGCGAGACGTACCGTCTTGTCAACCTGGTAAATTCGAGACATGGCCGCCCAGAAACCAGCCCACGTCCCGACTCCCGCGCCCGACCGGCCGCACCCCGACGCCACCCGGCGCAGCCAGCGGTCCCGTCAGGCCATCTACGACGCCGCCCTCGCCCTCGTCGCCGAGGTCGGCTACCCCAAGACCACCATCGAGGGCATCGCCGCCCGGGCCGGCGTGGGCAAGCAGACGATCTACCGCTGGTGGGCCTCGAAGGCCGACGTCCTGCTGGAGGCCTTCCTCGACCTGGGCGAGCGGGCCGTGGAGGCCGCCGGCGAGGAGGCGTACACCATCCCGGACACGGGTGACATCGCCGCCGACCTCAAGGGCGTGCTGCGCGCCACCGTCGACGAACTGCGCGACCCGAAGTTCGAGGCCCCCTACCGCGCCCTGGCCGCGGAGGGCGTCGTCAACGAGCAGCTCGGCCGGGAGTTCATTGCCAGGCTCCTCGAGCCGTCCCTCCAACTGCACGCCGACCGGCTGCGCGCCGCCCAGGACGCCGGCCAGGTGCGACCGGACATCGACCCGCGCATCGGACTGGAACTCTTCGTCTCCCCGCTCGCCCAGCGCTGGCTGCAGCACACCGGGCCCATCTCGCACGCCTACACCGACACGCTGGTCGACTACGCGCTCCATGGACTCGCCCCGCGCTGATCACGGGTGCCAGGGGGACGGACAAGGGGTGACCAGGGGGAACGGACAAGGGGTGACCAGGGGGAATTTGTCCCTTCCCGACCCCGAAGCGCGGAATGGTGCGACCATAGGGCATGCTGGTGCGCACGACGGCGAGGCGAAGGGGATAGATGAGCGCGGAGTTCGGCGGTCGGAGCGGTCTGCAGGGCAAACTCTCCCAGTGGCTGCGCGGACGCCGCCCCAAGGAGGCCGCCGGTGACGGTGGCCGGGAGGATCTGCTGCTCGCCGCCGCCGGTGCGGGACTGCCCCTGGCGCCCGCCGCGCACCCGGCCGGATACCGCTGCTCGTGCGACCGCGTCGGCTGCCCCACCCCCGCCCGGCACCCGGTGTCGTTCGCCTGGCAGACGCAGTCCACCACCGACCGCGCGCAGATCGAGCGGTGGGCCCGCCATGAGCCCGAGGCCAACTTCATCACCGCGACCGGCATGGTGCACGACGTCCTCGACGTCCCCCTCCAGGCCGGCCGCGAGGCGCTCCGCCGCCTGCTCGACGCCGGCATCGAGGTCGGCCCGGTCGCGGAGAGCGACGACGGCCGCATGCTGCTGTTCACCCTCACCCGCGGCACCCCCGAGGACGAGGACGAGTGGTGGCCCTGCGAGCTGGACTGCCACCCCGAGACCATGGACGAGCATCCCGGCCTGCGCTGGCACTGCCGCGGCTCCTACGTCCTCGTACCGCCCGCCAGCCTGCCCGGCGAGGACCGGGCGGTGCGCTGGGTTCGCGGCCCCGAGCACCCGCTGCCGGACCCGCTGACCCTGCTGGAGACCCTCACCGACGCCTGCGCCCGGCACGCCGGCGAGGAGAGCGACCAGCCGGGCACGGCCTGGCCCCTGCGCCGCTGAATGCCGTACCGCTCAACGCTCAACGCTCAACGCCCAACGCCCAACGAGAGCGCTGCTCCCGGCCGCTGCCCGGTCTTCGCCTACGGGTCTTCGCCTACGCGTCTTCGCCCATCGGGTCTTCGCCTACGGGTCTTCGCGCCCTCTTGGCCTCGGCCGCCTACTCGCCCTTCGCCGACGTCAGGCCCTGGACCCGCCCCAGTACCGACACCTGTCCGTTGCCCGTCCCCTGCGCCGGGTCGAGCGCGATCTCGTTGGAGACGAACTCCATCGTCAGCGACTGCTTGATCTCGCCGTCCGTCAGCGCCAGCACGTCCTTGTTCGGCGTCGGCACCGACGCTCCTTGCGCGGCGGTCTGCTTCTCGAAGTGCCGGGTGCTGAAGAACACCAGCGCCCCGCCGTCCTCGGTGCGCAGCGCCAGCGGCGCGTAGTCGCCGTTGGACAGCGGCTCGTCGATGTACTGCGTGACCAGGCCGGGACGGGTCGACCGCTTCTCGCGCAACTTCCGCCAGGAACTGGTGTGGGCACCGTCCGCGAAGGTCTTCCCGCCGTCCTTCAGGTACATCGTGTATTCCTTGCCCAGGCCGGCCGGCGGAACGGCCAGATCGGCGGAGTTGGCGGGGACGGCCTCGGCCCAGCCGTCCCGGTCGGTCTTGAACTCGGGCACCTTGCCGGGCGCGACCAGCGTCAGGTACGCCGCCTGCCAGGTCTCCTCCAGGCCGTCGCGGGTGAAGGCCAGCAACCAGCGGGCGTCGCCGCCCTTGTTGGCCTTGGTGTCCGCGACGAACCAGCGCGGCCAGCCCGCCTTCTTCGGGATCGTGAACTTCGCGTCCGACAGCTCCAGCGGCGTGTGTGACGGATTGCCGTCCGGGTTGTTGATCCGGCCCGCCTTCAGCCGCGCCGAGTCGATGGCCGCGAGGGCGCCGGTGGTGTGGTCGGCGTCCAGGGAGGGGTCGTACGCCTCGTCGGCCGCGTTGTAGGCGGCGGTGAACCGCTCGAGCGCCTTCGCGGCCTCGGCCCGGGTGGCCGACGGGAGCACCTCACGCTCGCCGTGCACCACCACGCATCCGCTCGCCGTCAACGACAAAGCGGTCGCCGAGGCCGCTATCAGCGCGCTCCGGTCAAGCCTGCGGGGCCAACGAGGGCCGCGATCCCTGCTCATCAGGTTCCTTCACCTTCCCCTTCCCGGAGGCGAACCCTACCGGGGGGAGGTGGCGCCCGGACGCCGGGACCGGGTACAGCGGCCACACCGTGACCTGGCGTCACGAAACGCCCGCGCACGCAGGTCACGGCTCACGTCGCGGGACGACCAGCACCGCCCCCGTGCGCGGGTGTGGAAGCACGTCCACCGGCTGGTCGTAGACCTCGGACAGCAGTTTCTCGCACAGGACCTCCGAGGGCGGCCCGTCGGCCATGACACGGCCCGCGCGCAGGACCGCGACGCGGTCCGCGTACGCCGCCGCCAGCGAGAGGTCGTGCAGGACGACGACCACCGCGTCCCCGGTCCGTGCCCGCTCCCGGCACAGCCGCAGCACCAGCTCCTGGTGCCGCAGGTCCAAAGCCGCCGTCGGCTCGTCGAGCAGCAGCACCGGAGCGCGCTGCGCGAGCACGCGGGCCAGCGCGACCCGGGCCCGCTCGCCGCCGCTGAGCGCGGAGAACGGCCGCCCGGCGAAGCCGGCCACCTCCGTACGCGCCATCGCCTCGGCCACCGCCGCGTCGTCCTCGTCCGCCAGGCCGCTCCCCGCCCAGGGCGCCCGGCCCATCCGGACCACCTCCGCCACCGGGAACGGGAAGGACAGCGACGCGGACTGGGGCAGCACGGCCCGGCGCAGCGCCAGTTCGGGCGCCGACCACTCCGTCACCGGGCGGCCGTGGACGCGTACGACCCCCTCGGCGGCCGGGACATCGGCGGCCAGGGCGCCCAACAGGGTGGACTTGCCCGCCCCGTTGGGACCCACCAGGGCGAGCACCTCGCCCGCGCGGACGGTGACGTCCACACCGTCGAGGACCGGCCGCCCGCCGAGGTGGACGCGCAGGCCCTCGGCCTCGGCGAGGACGTCGCCGGGCGCGGCCGGGGGCGGCGGCAGCGGGCGGGAGGGTACGAGGCGCAGCAGCCCCCTGGCCCGCACGGCCTTCGTGCTCGCGGCCCTCACGCCCAACCCCCTTGCCCGCGCCGGGTGCGGCGCAGCAGCCAGAAGAAGAACGGGCTGCCCAGCAGTGCCGTCAGCACCCCGAGCGGCAGCTCGGCGGGCTCGGCGACCGTGCGGGCGGCCAGGTCGGCGGCGAGCAGCACCAGCGCGCCCAGCAGCGCGCTGCCCGGGATCAGGAACCGGTGCCCGGGACCGGCCGCCATCCGCAGCAGATGCGGGACGACGAGCCCCACGAAGCCGATCACCCCCGCCACGCTCACGGCCGCCGCGGTCAGCAGCGCGATCACCAGGACCAGCACGATCCGCAGCCGCTCCACGTCCACGCCCAGATGCCGGGCCGGGCGCTCACCGAGCGCGAGGAGGTCCAGGCGGCGGGCGTACAGCGGGGCGAGCCCGAGCCCGAGGGCCGCACACGGCAGTACCGCGAGCACCTTCGGCCAGGTCGCCTGGGCGAGCGAGCCCAGTTGCCAGAAGGTGATCTGGTTGACCGCCGCCGTGTCCGCGAAGAACAGGAACAGCCCGATCAGAGCCCCCGCGAAGGCGTTCACCGCGATGCCCGTGAGGATCAGTGTGACGACCTCCGTACGGCCGCCCGAGCGGGACATCGCGTACACCACCAGGACGGTGACCAGACCGGAGACGAAGGCGAACACGGACACCGTCCAGTTGCCGAGGAAGTTCAGGCCGAACGCGATGGTGGCGACCGCGCCGACCGCCGCTCCCGAGGAGACGCCGATGACCCCCGGCTCGGCGAGCGGGTTGCCGAACACGCCCTGCATCAGCGCGCCCGCGCAGCCCAGCGAGGCGCCGACGAGCAGCGCCAGCACGATCCTCGGGAACCGCACGTTCCACAGCACCGACTCGGCCACCCGGTCCAGTTGCGTACCGCCGAGCCCGGTCCGGTGGAGCAGCGAGCCGAGCACGTCGCCGACCGGGACCGGGTAGGCGCCGGTGCCGGCCGCGACCGGGACGAGGAGCAGGAGGCCGGCCGCCAGGGCGGCGGTCAGCAGCCAGGGGGTGGTGCGCCGGGTGCGGAGCGGGGACGGCAACGGGGACGGGGGCGGCCCGGCGGGCCCCCGGGGGTGAACGGGCTTGTCCAGTACGCTCATCGGTCGCCGCCGCCCGCGCCGTCTACGTCTCCGTCTACGTCTACGTCTCCGACGTCACCGCCCCCGCCGTCCCCGCCGCCGTGCTCGCCGTAAAGCTGGTCCACGACCGACTTCAGTACCCGGTCGGTGCGCGGGCCGTAGTTGAGGAGTACGCCGTCCTCGACCGAGACGATCCGGCGGTCCAGGCCGGCCGGGGTCTGGGCGACACCGGGGATCTTCACCAGGCCGTCGACGCCGCCGACCGATTCGAGTCCCTTGCTCATCACGAGGATCGCGTCGGGCGCGGCCTTGACGAGCGCCTCGCTGGTGATGGCGGTGAAGTCCTTCGCCAGGCCCGAGGCGGCCCCGGCGTCCACCGCCCCGGCCGCCTCGATCAGCGAGCCGGCGCCGGAGTCCGCGCCGCCGATGAGGTAGACGGAGGCCGAGCCGCGCAGGTACAGGAACGCGACGCGAGGCCGGTCACCGTCCGGAACGTCCTTGCGGACGGCGGCGATCCGCTCCTGCGAGCGCTGTGTCAGTTCCTTCCCGGCCGCCGGTACGCCGAGGGCGTCGGCGACCGCCCGGATGCGCGGCCCCACGTCGTCCAGCCCCCGCGCCGCCTCGACGAACAGCACCGGCACACCGGCGGCGCGGATCTGGTCCACGGCTTCCTCCGGGCCGGAGGTGGTCTCGGCGATGACCAGGTCGGGCCTGAGTGACAGCACGCTCTCGGCGGAGACGTCGTGGCCCCGGGTGACCACGGGGAGCTTCGCCGCCTGTTCGAAGGTGGCGGTGACGTCCCGGGCGACGACCCGGTCGCCGAGCCCGAGCGTGAAGACGATCTCGCTGAGGCTGCCGGAGAGTGGCACGACGCGCTCGGCCCGTTCCACCGTCACCCGCTCGCCGTCGGCGGAGCGGACGGTCACCGGGAGCTTCGGCCGGGGTCTCTTCGCGAGCGGCTCGACCCGGTTGGCCACGGGGTCCTTCTGCGCGGTGGCTCCGGAGCCGGTCCCGGACCCCGGTCCGGTCCCGGTGTCGGACGCCGCCCCGGAGGAGCCTCCGCATCCGGTCGCGGTCAGGGTGAGGGCGAGCACGGACAGCAGGGCTCCCGCCAGTCGGTTTCGCAAGCGTCGCACGGTGGTGTCCGTTCCTCTCGTCGACCGCCAGTGTCGGTACGTTTGAGCTTAGGTTAGCCTTACCTTAGCTCGCTACCGGCCCCCGATCCCGGAGGACTTCGCATGCCCGCCCGTCTTCGCACCCTGGTCACCGTGTTGTGCGTGGCGGTCCTCGGGGCCCTGCTCCCCGCGGCCGCCGCACGGGCCGAGAGCCGGACGGTGCAGGGCGGACGGCTCGACTGGGGCATCAAGTCGTCGTTCCAGGGCTATGTCACCGGGCCGGTCGCCAAGGGGAGTTACTCCCTGACCGGGGGAGCGGCCACCGTCGGCGGCAGCGCCTTCCGCTTCCACTCGGCGACCGGCACCTACGACGGCGACACGGGCGCCTTCCGCGCCGCCTTCTCCGGCGGCGTCCGCTTCCTCGGCCACCGCACCGGCGCGGGCGCGTACCGGCTCGACCTCACCGTCGGCCGTCCCACCGTGAGTGTCTCCGGCTCCACCGGCACGCTCTACGCGGACGTCACCAGCAAGGCGAAGGACACCGGGGCGGTCACGACGTCCCGTCAGGTGCCCTTCGCCTCCCTCTCCCTCGATGGCATCGACATGCGGGGAGGCGGTGGCACCGTGGCCCTGAACAACGTGCCCGCCACCCTCACCGCCGAGGGCGCGCGCTCCTTCGCCGGGTACTACACCGCCGGAACCGCGCTCGACCCGGTGAGCCTGTCGACGGACGTCCAGGCGGCGGCGCGGCAGCAGGAGCAGCGGCCGTCGAGCTCGCCCACCGCTCCGGACGAGTCACCGGAGCCCAAGGCGACCTCGGGCGGCGCGATCCGGGAAGGCGCCGTCGACTGGGGCGTACGCCGCACCTTCCGCGAGTACGTCACCGGCGACATCGCCGGCGGAAGGTGGGCCCTCACCGCCGGAGCCCAGGACGGCGGCGCCCTCTTCCGCTTTCCCGGCGGTGAGGGGACGTACAAGGACGGCGACCTCACCGCCGCCTTCGAGGGCGCGGTGCGCTTCACCGGCGCGCACGGCCTCGACCTGGGGCTCAGCGCGGTACGGGCCACCATCGAGGACGGCAGGGGCACGTTGTACGCCGATGTGGAGAGCCCGGACCTGACCGGCGAGAAGGTGCCCCTGGTCACCTTCACCGCCGGGGACATGAAGCCCGCCGACGGCCTGGTCAAGGTGACCGAGGCCCCCGCGAAGCTCACCGCGCGCGGCGCCGAGGCCTTCGGCGGCCTGTACCGGGCGGGCACCGACATGGACCCGGTCTCCCTGGCCGTCGCCCTCACCGCCGACGCGGAACTGCCCGCCCTGCCCGACCTGGGCAGCGCCCCCACGGCGAGCGCGAGCCCGCAGCCGAAGCAGACCGCCGGACCCGGCGACCCGGCCGGACCCGTCGCGAGCGCCACCGACGGCGGCGGCTTCCCCGCCCTGCCCGTCTCCCTCACGGCCGGCGCCCTGCTGCTGGTGGCCGCGGCCCTCGTGACCGTCGCCGTCCGCAGGCGCCGCGCCCGGCCCGCCGCGTCCCCCTCGGACGAGGGCTGAACCCACGACACCGGACCGCCCACCCGCGGCCCCACCACTCGAGGAGAACCGAGCCATGCCCGTCAGACGCCGCCGTTCCACCGCACTCGCCGCCGCCGTGGCGACGGCCGCCGCGCTCGGCGCCACCGCCCTCGCCGCGGCCGGCGCGACCACCGCCTCGGCCGCCGAGGTCCCGCTCGAGGACTACGAGCTGACGTGGGGCGTCAAGCAGTCCTACCGCACCTACGTCACCACCTTCGCGAAGGGCGGCTTCACCCCCGCCGACGGTGCGAAGCAGGCCGCCGGCAACGGCGCGTTCACCTTCGTGGACGGTACGGGCGCCTACGACTCGGCCACCCACTCCACGACTCTCGCCTTCAAGGGCAGCCTGGCGATCGAGTCCGAGGCGCACGGCTTCGCGCTCACGCTGTCGGACGTGAGGTTCGACAGCGAGGACGCCGAGATCACCGCCGACGTGACCCGGGGCGGCACGACCGAGGACGACGTGCCGCTCGCCACGGTCGCCGTCACCCGCGAGATGAAGGACATGACGACCACGCTGACCGAGGAGGCCGCGGAGGTCTTCGGCAGCGCGAGCTACCGCGGCGCCGCGGGCGACCCGCTGACGGTGACGCGGAAGTCGCCCCCGGCGCCCAGCCCCACGCCCTCCACGCAGGACCCCACCACCGAGCCCTCCCCGACGCCGACGCCGACGCAGACGCAGACCGGGGGCCCGGAGCCGACGGCCACCGGGACCACCCCGTCCCAGCCGGGCCCCTCCCAGCCGGTCCCCTCCGAGCCGGGCCCGACCGCGGGCACCGGCGCCTCCCCCTCCGCCACGGCCCCCGGGACCGGCGCGCCCACCGAGGCCCCCGCCAAGGGCGAGATAGCCGACGGCACCCTCGGCTGGGGCGTGAAGGAGTCCTTCCGCGCCTACGTCGTCGGCCCCATCGCCAAGGGCCGGGTCACCGTCTCGGGCGGGGCCGCCCAAGCGGCCGGAAACGGCGCCTTCACCTTCGCGGACGCCACCGGCACCTACGACACCGACGCCGACAGGCTCACCGCCTCCTTCCGGGGCGCCGTGAACTTCAAGGGTCACCGGGCGGACGGCGCCTACGGTCTCGACCTGACCCTGAGCAACCTCAAGGCCACCCTCGACGGCGGCGCAGGCGAGCTGACCGCCGACGTGAACAGCCTCGGCACCCGGGCCGAGGGCGTCGTCCTGGCCGACCTGAAGGCCGAGTCCGCCGGCCTTACCGCCCGGAACGACGTCATCACCGTCGAGGGCGTCGCCGCCACGCTCACCGCGGCCGGCGCGGAGGTCTTCGGCAACTACCCGGCCGGCACGGCACTCGACGCCGTCGACCTGTCGGTGGCCCTGAGCGACGACGCGCGGCTGCCGGACGGCGGCGGCACGGGCACGACCGGCGGAACGGGCGGCAGCGGCGGCTCGGGCACCGCGGGCGGCACCGGCGGCACGTCCGGCCCGACGGCCGGCGGCACCGGCTCCACCATCGGCGGCACCGGCACGACCACGGGCGGCACCGTCGGCGGCGGCAGCCTGGCCTCCACCGGCACGGACCTCCCGGGCCCGGCCCTGGGCGCGGCGGCCGGCGTGGCGGTCGCGCTCGGCGCGGGCGCGGTGTTCGCGGCGCGCAAGCGGCGGACGCGGGAGTGATCCGTTGCGGGCCGGGGCGGCCCTCCCTCGATAGCGTCCGCATGAAGCGGGCGGCGAGGGAACGCACTTCCGGACCACTGGTCCTGGAGTCCGCGGCCGCCCCGGCCCGCCGCCGCTGCTGTCGGCGCACCCCGGAGGACCGGACACCACACGCCAACGAGCCGCCCCGGCAAGGGCGTACGCGGACCCGCTCGCCGGCCTGCCGTACGACGAGACCCCCACGCCGGCCTGGCCGCCGGACGACGATGCTTGAATGCCCCGGTGACTGACTACGACGTACTGCGCGTCTTCTGTGCGCCGAACGGCGGATACGGCAATGAACTCGGCGTCGTCCGGGACGGCTCCGTGCTGCCGGACCCGGCCGGGCGGCAGGAGCTCGCCGCCAAGCTCGGCTTCAGCGAGACCGTGTTCGTCGACGACCCCGAGCGCGGCGTCGTCGACATCTACACGCCCACTCTCCGCCTGCCGTTCGCCGGCCACCCCTGCGTCGGCACCGCCTGGCTGCTCGACGTGCCCGAGCTCGTCACCCCGGCCGGAGTGGTGGGGGCCCGGCTGGACGGCGAGTTCAGCTGGATCGAGGCCCGCCCCGAGTGGGCCCCGCCGCGCACCCTGCGCCAGTACGCCACCGTCGCCGAGGTCGACGACCTGCCCGTGCCGCCGTCCGGGGAGTGGGTGTACGCGTGGGCCTGGGAGGACGAGCCGGCCGGGCGGGTGCGGGCCCGCGCGTTCCCCGGGCGCGGCGACGGCATCGACGAGGACGAGGCGACCGGCGCGGCGGCGCTGCTGCTGACCGAGCGGCTGGGGCGGGCCCTGAACATCACGCAGGGGACCGGTTCGCAGATTCTGACGGCGCCGCAGCCCGAAGGGTGGATCGAGGTCGGCGGCCGGGTGCGTCTGGAACGGTGACGGTCGCCGCCGTACGGGTGGAACCGCGTGTGCGCGCGAGCGCGAGGGGTTACCTCTCGCGTGACCGTTCCCTTACGTGAGAGGCACTCCATGCGCATCCGCTCCGCCCTCGCCACCGTCCTGCTGACCGCTGCCATGACGGCCGGCGGCGCCGCGACCGCCACCGCCTTCGACGGCTCGATGCACGGTGACGAGGACGCCACCTGCAGCCCGTACTTCGGCGCGATCACCACGCCCAGCACCGGCGACCTGTACTTCGGCGGCATCAACTGCCGCAGCGACGACTACGACATCGACAACTGAGGCAGGCGGGCCGTTCGTTCCGGGTCCCCCTCGGCCACCGCGGCCGAGGGGGACCCGGAGCGTTCACGCGGACAGCGGGAACTCCTCGGCGAGCGCGCGGAAGACCGCCGTGTTCAGGGCGAAGGCCCGCTTGCACTCGGCGACGACCCGCTGCTTGTCCAGGTCGTCCGCGCGGATGCCGTCCAGCAGCGCCCGGTACTCGCGCTTGAACGCGGCCGGGTTGGTGATCCCGTCGAAGACGTAGAAGCGGACCCCGTCGCCCTTCCTGGCGAAGCCCCACGTCCGCTCCGCCCGGTCGCGGACGACCTGGCCCCCGGCGAGGTCCCCGAGGTAGCGGGTGTAGTGATGGGCGACATACCCGGCCGGCCAGGACTCGGCGCACTCGCGGACCCGGTCCGCGTAGGCCCGTGTGGTCGGCAGCGCGGTGAGGGACGCCCGCCAGGCGGGGCCCCGCAGATGGGCCAGGTCCCGCTCCAGCGACGCCAGCCGCATCAGCTCGGGACGGATGAAGGGTCCCGCCACCGGGTCCGGTGTCAGCCGTGCGGCCCCGGACTCCAGGGCCTCGTACACGAACCACAGCTGTTCGGTGTAGCGCGTGAAGGCGTCCACTCCCAGCCTGCCGCTCAGCAGGTCGCTCATGAACGACGAGGTGTTCGCCTCTTCGTGCTGCTCGTGGGTGGCGGCTCTCAGGAGCGCCGAGAAGCTGTCCATACGACCGATCTTCTATGGTTAGGCTTACCTAAGTCAACAGGCTTTCCGACGTCCTGTCGGTAAAAGCCTACCCACAGACGAGCGGGCCCACCCTCCGAGGAGAGCGGGCCCGCGAAGAAGCGAGGTGTGGCTACGGAAGGGTCAGGATCTCGGCTCCGGAGTCGGTCACCACGAGCGTGTGCTCGAACTGCGCCGTCCGCCTGCGGTCCTTCGTCACGACCGTCCAGCCGTCGTCCCACATGTCGTACTCGTGCGTCCCGAGCGTCAGCATCGGCTCGATCGTGAAGGTCATCCCGGGCTGGATGACGGTGGTGGCGTGCGGGCTGTCGTAGTGCGGGACGATGAGCCCGGAGTGGAACGACGAGTTGATCCCGTGGCCGGTGAAGTCCCGCACCACCCCGTACCCGAACCGCTTCGCGTACGACTCGATGACCCGGCCGATGATGTTGATCTGCCGGCCCGGCCTGACCGCCTTGATGGCGCGGGCCAGGGACTCCCGGGTCCGCTCGACCAGCAGCCGGCTCTCCTCGTCCACGTCGCCGACCAGGTAGGTCGCGTTGTTGTCGCCGTGCACGCCGCCGATGTACGCCGTCACGTCGAGGTTGACGATGTCACCGTCGCGCAGCACCGTGGAGTCGGGGATGCCGTGGCAGATGACCTCGTTGACCGAGCTGCACAGGGACTTGGGGAAACCGCGGTAGCCGAGGGTCGAGGGGTAGGCGCCGTGGTCGCACATGTACTCGTGCGCCACCCGGTCCAGCTCGTCCGTCGTCACGCCGGGGGCGATGAGCTTCGCGGCCTCCTCCATCGCGCGCGCCGCGATCCGCCCGGCCACGCGCATCGCCTCGATCGTCTCGGGCGTCTGCACCTCCGGGCCGGTGTACGGCGTCGGCGCGGGTTTGCCCACGTACTCGGGCCGGCGGATGTTTCCGGGTACGGAACGGGTGGGAGACAGCTCCCCTGGTACGAGCAGCGACTGGCCAGACATGTCAGCGAGTCTAACCAGCGGGCATGCGAGAGCATGTCCCTGGCAGGTGGGCGAAAGGAGCCGGTCATGGCCTTGTTCAAGAAGCGCACGGTGGGAAAGCCGGGCGAGTGGTACTACTGCCTGGAGCACCGGAAGGTCGAGGAGGGCCCGGATTGTCCGGGAAAGGACCGCTTCGGGCCGTACGCCTCCCGCACGGAGGCCGAGCAGGCGATGCGGACCGCCCGCGAGCGCAACCTCGAGTGGGAGAACGACCCCAGGTGGCACGACCCCTCGGCCGCGGGGCGCGCGGACGAGGACTGACGGTCCGTCCGCGCACCGGCACCGCCGTGCCGGCCGGCCGGCACGCGGACCCGGGGGCGGGCGCTACCAGCCGGACGGCGGCGGCGCGGTCAGGTGGTCGGCCAGGCGGGACAGGCGGTCGCGGAACCGGCGGCGGCTCCGGGGCGGCGGCACCGCGTTCTCCCCGGCGGCCGCGCTGACCAGGTGCTGCACCGTGTCCAGGTCCAGCTCGGCGCCCTCCGGCACGGTCAGCGTCTCGTGCGCCATGGCCGTCAGCTCCCGCTCGCCGGTGCCCAGCGCCAGCACCGTCGCCCCGGCCCGGCGGGCGTCGTGCACCCGTTCGAGGAGCGGGGCGTCGGGATCGTCCGGCGTCACCACGAGCAGCGTCTCCCCGCGCCGGGCCGCCGCCAGCCGCCCCGGCCCCACCGCGAGATGCGCCGGGTCCGAAGGGCGCGCGTCGTGCCGTACGAGGGTGGGGGCCAGCTCCGGTGTCCCCGACCAGGCGGCCTCGTCCACCAGGTGCGCCGCCAGATGCCAGGGCTCGTACTCGGGGGTGCCCACCAGCAGCAGGCCGCCGCCGTGCGGGACCACCGACCCCCTGAGCGCCCCCGCGAACCTCCGGGTGGCCCCCAGCCACTCGGTCCCGGCGAGCACTTCCCGCAGCAGCGCGACCCGTACGGCGTCCATGCGCCCGCATCCTGCCGCAACCCGGCCCGTACGGCCCGGCATTCGCCGCGGATTCGCCCGACCCGGGGACGGCGCGGGGACGGCGCGGGGACGCCGCGGGGACGGCGCGGAGGTGGCGCCGGGGCGACCCGGGAGTGGCCCGGGGACGGCGCGGCGCCGGGTGGGACCTGAACCCGCCCGGCGGCCGGGACGGACGTAGGGTCGGCCCATGACCTCTACCGACAGTGCTGCACAGAAGGCCCCCGCCAAGGACCCCTGGGACCTGCCCGACGTCTCCGGGCTGGTCGTCGGCGTGCTCGGCGGCACCGGCCCCCAGGGCAAGGGCCTCGCCTACCGCCTTGCCAAGGCCGGCCAGAAGGTGATCGTCGGCTCGCGTGCCGCCGAGCGCGCCGAGGCCGCCGCCGAGGAGATCGGGCACGGCGTCGAGGGCGCCGGCAACGCGGAGACCGCCCGGCGCAGCGACGTCGTGATCGTCGCCGTACCGTGGGACGGCCACGGCAAGACCCTCGAATCCCTGCGCGAGGAACTGGCCGGCAAGCTCGTCGTCGACTGCGTCAACCCGCTCGGCTTCGACAAGAAGGGCGCCTACGCGCTCAAGCCCGAGGAGGGCAGCGCCGCCGAGCAGGCCGCCGCCCTGCTGCCGGAAAGCCGGGTCACCGCCGCCTTCCACCACCTGTCCGCCGTCCTCCTCCAGGACCCGGAGATCGACGAGATCGACACCGACGTCATGGTGCTGGGCGAGGCGCGCGCCGACGTGGAGACCGTGCAGGCCCTGGCGGGGCGCATCGCCGGCATGCGGGGCGTCTTCGCCGGGCGGCTGCGCAATGCCCACCAGGTCGAGTCGCTGGTCGCCAACCTGATCTCCGTCAACCGCCGCTACAAGGCACACGCCGGGCTCCGCGTCACGGACGTGTGAGGCGATGGGGGACACTGGTGGGTGCCAGCAGAACCGCGACACGACACCCGCGGTACCCGCCGTGTCCCCGACAGGAGCCCGCACCATGCCCCGCCTCGCCCTCTACGCCCTGGCCGTCTGCGTACTCGCCGTGGCCGCCGCCGTCGTCTCCTTCGTGCAGGGCAGCGTGCTGATCGGCGTCGTGTGGGTGCTGCTGTCGGGGCTGTCCTCCAACATGTGCTGGTACTACGTCAGGCGCGGCAGGGCGGCCCGCGGCTCCACGTCCGTCACGGGCTGACCGAGCACAGCTCGTCCGTCTGCCAGAAGCGGTACAGCTCGAAGCCGCAGTACGTGTCGATCTCGCCGATGCCGAGGCCGCGCAGGAGCGCGTCGACCGCGTCGAAGAACACGCCGTTGACGGCCGGGATCCACAGCAGCGCGAACACGATCAGCAGCCCGAAGGGCGCGAGCGGCTCCACCTGCCGACGTACGTTGTACGACAGCCACGGTTCGATCACCCCGTAGCCGTCCAGGCCCGGCACCGGCAGGAAGTTCAGGATCGCCGCCGTGACCTGGAGCAGCGCGAGGAAGGCCAGCGCGATCCGGAAGTCGCGCGGCACGCCGTCCAGCGCGTCCAGCCAGAACGGGGCCGTGCACACCACGGCGAACAGGACGTTCGTCAGCGGGCCCGCGGCCGAGATCAGACTGTGCCGCCACCGCCCCCGGATCCGCCCGCGCTCGATGAAGACGGCACCGCCCGGCAGACCGATCCCGCCCATGATCACGAACAGCACGGGCAGCACGATGCTCAGCAGCGCGTGCGTGTACTTCACCGGGTTCAGCGTCAGGTAGCCCTTCGCGCCGACCGAGATGTCGCCGCTGTGCAGCGCGGTGCGCGCGTGCGCGTACTCGTGCAGGCACAGTGACACGACCCACGCGGCCGTCACGAACAGGAACACGGCCAGGCCCGGCTGTTCGGCGAACCCGGTCCAGGTGGCCCAGCCCGTGACCGCGGCGACGGCGGCGATCCCGAGGAACACCGGACTGATCCGCCGGTCACTGGGGCGGGCGGTGGCGGTGGTCATGGGACTCCCTGGCTGTCGGACACACGTGAAACCCGGGCGGGGCCGGCCGGGGCGGGCGGGGACTGCCCGACCGTACCGGGCGCATCGGGAAAACGTCTCGCGGGCGGTGGCAGGTTCCGGGGAACAGCGCCGCCCTCCCCACGTTCCGGTCCGCCGGACAGGCCCTGGTACCGGGACCTCACGCCGCGCCGTCAAAACCCCGTGACCGGCTTCTACGGCAGCGGGGACAATGGACCCCGTGCGCTATCGCATCCTCGGCACCACACAGGTACTCCGCCCCGACGGCACGGCCGTCCCGCTCGGTGGGGCGCGGCTGCGCGGGCTGCTGACCGTCCTCGCCCTCCGGCCCGGCCGCACCGTGGCCGCGGGGCTGCTGGTGGAGGAGGTGTGGGACGGCGACCCGCCGGCCGACGCGCCGGGTGCCCTGCAAGCCCTGGTCGGGCGGCTGCGCCGGACGCTCGGCGCGGACGCGGTCGCCTCGGCCGACGGCGGCTACCGGCTCGCCGCCGCCCCCGACGACGTCGACCTGCACCGCTTCGACCGGCTGGCCGGCGAGGGCGCCCGCGCGCTGGCCGACGGCGACCCCGCCAAGGCGGCCGTCGTGCTCGACGACGCCCTCACCCTGTGGCGCGGCCCCGCCCTCGCCGACCTGCCCGACCGCACCGCCGAGGCGGCCCGCTGGGAGATGCGGCACCTGGACGCCCTGCGCGCCCGCCACGCCGCCGCCCTGGACCTCGGCCAGGCCGAGCGCTCCCTGCCCGAGCTGACCGCGCTGTGCGACGGCCGCCCCCTGGACGAGCCCCTCCAGGCACTGCGGCTGCGCGCCCTGCGCGACACCGGCCGCACCGCCGAGGCGCTGGCCGCCTACGAGGCCGTACGCCGGCTGCTCGCCGACCGGCTCGGCACCGACCCGGGGCCCGAACTACGAGCCCTGCACGGGGAACTGCTCAGTCCCGCGACGCCCGCGACGCCCGCGACGCCCGCGACGCCCGCGACGCCCGCGACGAGCGCGACGAGCGCGATGTCCGAGACGAGCGCGGCAACCGGGGAGACCGCGACGCCGGGGACACCGCCGACGCCCCCGCCGGCCGCGGCGCACGCCGCGCCCGTAGCTCCCGCGGCGCCCGGCGGCCCCGGCACCGACGCCGCTCCGGCCGCCCCCCGGCCCCGTGGCAACCTCCGCGCCCGGCTCACCTCCTTCGTCGGCCGGGACGCCGACATCGAGGCCCTGCGCGCCGATCTGACGGCCGCGCGCCTCGTCACCCTCCTCGGGCCCGGCGGCGCGGGCAAGACGCGGCTGTCCCAGGAGGTCGCCGAGGGCGCCGGGGACCCGGCGCGGGACGGAGTGTGGCTGGCCGAGCTCGCCCCCGTGGACGACCCCGGAGCCGTGCCGGAGGCCGTGCTGACCGCCCTCGGCGCCCGTGAGACCGTGCTGTACGGCGCCGGCGCCGAGGAGATGCGGGCCGTCGCCGCCGCCGACCGGCGGGCCACCGCCGTCGAGCGGCTCGTCGAGCACTGCGGCCGGCGCCGCATGCTGATCGTCCTCGACAACTGCGAGCACGTCGTCGACGCCGCCGCCCGCCTCACCGAGGAACTGCTCACCCGCTGCCCGAACCTGACCGTCCTCGCCACCAGCCGCGAGCCCCTCGGCGTACCGGGGGAGTCGCTGCGTCCGGTGGAGCCGCTGCCCGAGCCGGCCGCGCTGCGGCTGCTCGCCGACCGGGGCGCCGCCGCCCGCCCGGGCTTTCGCACCGACGCCGACGAGGACACCGCGGCCGCCTGCGCCGAGATCTGCCGCCGCCTCGACGGACTGCCGCTGGCCATCGAACTGGCCGCCGCCCGGCTGCGGATGATGACCCCGCGCCAGATCGCCGACCGGCTCGACGACCGCTTCCGCCTGCTCACCTCCGGCAGCCGCACCGTCCTGCCCCGGCAGCAGACCCTGCGCGCCGTCGTCGACTGGTCCTGGGACCTCCTCGACGAGCCGGAACGGGACGTACTGCGCCGCCTGTCCGTCTTCGCGGGCGGCTGCGACCTCGCCGCCGCCGAGGCCGTGTGCGGGCCCGCCGCCCTGGACGCCCTGGGCTCCCTGGTCGACAAGTCCCTGGTGGTGGCCGCGCCGTCCGGCGGCGACGGCATGCGCTACCGGCTCCTGGAGACCGTCGCCGAATACGCCGCGGAACGCCTCGACGAGACCGACGGACGGGCCGCCGCCGAGCGCGCGCACCTGACGTACTACCGTGAACTCGCCCGCACCACCGACCCGTTGCTGCGCGGCCCGCGGCAGCTCGCCGCCATCGAGCGGCTGGAGCGCGAGTACGAGAACCTGCGCACCGCCCTGCGCCACGCCATCGCCGAGCGCGACGAACAGGAGGCGCTCAGCCTGGCCCTGTCGCTGGTCTGGTACTGGCAGATGCGCGACCTGCGGGTGGAGGCCCGGAACTGGTTCAGCGAGGTCATGGCGCTTGGCCCGGACCCCTTCGCCGAGCCCGTCCAGCGCGCCGAACCGGTGTGGGAGCGGTGCACGGCCGCGCCGCCCCCGATGACCGGCGAGGTGCTCGCCGAGGCACGGCGCGGCGTCCACCTCGCCCACCTCGCCTGCATGGACACCGAACTGGACGCCTGGCAGAAGCCGGCGGCCAAGCGGAAACTGCGCGTCATCTCCCAGACGTACGAACCCGGCATGCCCCAGACCTGCACCCCGCCCGGCCTGCTCTGGTTCTTCGCCGTGATGCTCTCCGGCGACATGGAGCGGTTGCGCGTGATCATGGACGCCGCCGTGCGCACCTGCCGTGAGACGCCCGGATACGACTGGGCGCTGGCCGGCAGCCTCCAGATGCGCGCCAACTTCCTCGCCAACCGCACCGAGTGGGCGGGCGACGCGGCCGGCGACGCCGACGAGGCACTGGAGATCTACCGCCGCCTCGGCGACGCCTGGGGCACCGCCGAGGCCCTCTCCGCCCGCGCCGAGGCCCGGGAACGCAAGGGTGCGTTCCGCCTCGCCGCCGCCGACTACCGGGCCGCCGCGCAGCACGCCGAACGGCTCGGCGCGCACGCCCAGGTCGACGTGCTGGAGGCCCGCCTCGGCAGCGTGCTGCTGGAGGCGGGTGACGGGGAGGAGGGCGAGCGCATCCTGTACGGGGTGATCGGCCGGACCGACGGGGCGGGGCACAGCGGCGCCATGCCGGCCGCCCGGCTCTTCCTCGCCGGCTGGCTCGGCATGACCGGCCGGATCGCCGAGGCGCGTGTGCAGTTGCGGCTGCTGCGCGAGGACTTCGCCCTTTCCCACTTCATCGTCTTCGACGCCTTCATCCTCGCCGCCGAGGCATGGATCGCCACGCTGGAGGACCGGCACGAGGAGTGCCTGGACAAGGTCCGCGCGTCGCTGGAACGGGCCGAGGACCCGCTGTCCGCCGCCATCGCCCCGCACATGCGCTCCGGGTACCTGACCATCGCCGCGATGGCGCTGGCCCGCGTGGACGGCGGTCGCCGGGCCGCGGACGCCGCGCGCTGCATCGGCGCCGCCGACGCGCTGCTGCCGCCGGACCACGTCTCGATGGGCCTGGAGCGGGACGCGCGCGCCCGGGCCGCCGGGCGGGTCCGCGAGGTGCTCGGCGCCGAGGCGTACGAGGCCGCCTACGCCGAGGGCGCCGGCCTCACCGCGGAGGAGGCCGGCGCCCTCGTCTGACCGGGCCGGGTCAGGTCTTCGTACGGAACTTGTGGATGGCGACCGGCGCCATCACCGCCGTGATCGCCACCGACCAGCCGAGCGTCATCCACAGGTCGTGCGCGACCGGGCCGCCGACCATCAGCCCGCGCGCCGCGTCGGCGAGCGTGGACAGCGGGTTGTAGTCGGTGAAGGCCTGCAGCCAGCCCGGCATCGACTGCGTCGGCGCGAAGATGGACGAGCCGAACTGGAGCGGGAACAGCACCATGAATCCCATCGCCTGCACGGACTGGGCGTTCTTCAGGATCACGCCCAGGGTGAGGAACACCCACATGATCGACGAGGCGAACACCGCGGACAGGCCGACCGCGGCGAACAGTCCGCCCCAGTTCCGGATGTCGAAGCCGACCAGGACGGCGACGATCATCAGCACCGTCGTCGCGAACAGCATCCGCAGCATCTCCACCGAGATCTTCGCGAAGAGCACGGAGCCGCGCCCGATCGGCAGGGACCGGAAACGGTCCATGACACCGGAGTTGAAGTCCTGGCTGAACCCGGTGCCGACACCCTGGGACAGCGTCATGCTCATCATCGCGATCATGCCGGGGATCACGTACTGCACGTAGCCGTCCTGGCCGCCGCCCAGCGCCTGGCCGATCGACCCGCCGAAGACGTACACGAACAGCAGGGTGAAGACGACCGGCATCAGCACGGCGTCGAACATCGACTCCGGGTCCTGCCGGATCCACAGCAGGTTGCGGCGGACCAGGGCTCCGGTGTGCCGGACGTGCCCGCGCAGCGAGATCCGGGCGTCGGCGGCGGGAGCGGGGGTTACGGTGGCGGCGCTCATACGGCGACCTCCTCGCGGGCTTCGGCGGGCGCGGGGTCCTGCGGGGCACTGGCGCGGTGGCCGGTGAGGGACAGGAAGACCTCGTCCAGGCTGGGCAGTTCAGTGGTGACGGAGGAGACCGTGATGCCGCGCGCGGTGACCGCGCCGACCACGGCGGTCAGCTGCTCGTCGCTGAGGATCGGCACCAGGACGGCACCGCGCTGCGCGTCCACCGTGGCGCTGGCGAGCCCGGTGATGCCCAGCTCGTCCAGGTAGGCGGCGAGCGGGCGCAACTGAAGCGGGTCCGCCGGGCGGACGCGCAGGGTGCGCCCGCCGACCCTGGCCTTCAGCTCTTCGATGCCGCCGTTCGCGATGACCTTGCCGCGGTCGACGACGGTGAGCTCGGAGGCGAGCTGTTCGGCCTCCTCCATGTACTGGGTGGTGAGCAGTACGGTGACGCCGTCGCCGACCATGCGCTTGACCTCGTCCCACACCTCGTTGCGGGTGCGCGGGTCCAGGCCGGTGGTGGGCTCGTCCAGGTAGAGGACGGCCGGGTGCCCGATCATGGAGGCGGCCAGGTCGAGCCGGCGCCGCATACCGCCCGAGTAGGTGGCCGCGGGCCGCTTGCCGGCCTCGGTGAGCGAGAACCGCTCCAGCAGTTCGTCGGCCCGGGCGCGGGCGTCCCTGCGGGACAGGTCGAGCAGGCGCCCGATCATGTAGAGGTTCTCCCAGCCGGGGAGCTTCTCGTCCACGGACGCGTACTGCCCGGTGAGGCCTATCACCCGCCGCAGCTGCCGCGGCTGCCGTACGACGTCGTAGCCGGCGACGTGCGCCCGGCCGGTGTCGGGCGTGATGAGGGTGGACAGGATGCGGACGAGGGTGGTCTTGCCGGCCCCGTTCGGCCCGAGCACACCCATCACGGTGCCCTCGCGCACATCGAGGTCGACACCGTCCAGTGCCTTGGTCTCGCCGTAGTGCTTGACCAGCCCCCGCACGGTGACCGCGCTGCCCGCGGCGGTCGGGGGGTTGTCGTCGATTCGCTTCATGCCGACGACGTTGTCAGCCCCCACCGACAAACGACCGACATACCGCCGACAGCGGTCCGGCCCCACCGGCATCCCGCCGACGGGACGAGTGGCCGGGGGGGAGGGGAGCCCGGGAAAACCACCGGCCCCGCCGACGGGGGAAGATCGGCGGGGCCGGTGTCGTACCGCGATGGCTCAGTGGACGGAGTGCTCCTCCTGCGGGAACGTTCCGCCGACGACGTCCTCGGCGAACGCCTTCGCCGCGTCGCCCATGACGCCGCGCAGGTCGGCGTACTGCTTGACGAACTTCGGCATCCGGCCGCCGGTCAGCCCGAGCATGTCGGTCCACACCAGCACCTGCGCGTCCGTGTCCGGACCCGCGCCGATACCGACCGTCGGGATGTGCAGCGTCCGCGTCACCTCGGCGGCCAGCTCGGCCGGCACCAGCTCCAGGACGACCGCGAAGGCGCCCGCGTCCTGCACCGCCTTGGCGTCGCGCAGCAACTGCTGGGCCGCCTCCTCGCCCCGGCCCTGGACCCGGTAGCCCATCGAGTTGACGGACTGCGGGGTGAGGCCGATGTGCGCCATCACGGGGATGCCGGACTCGACGAGCAGCCGGATCTGCTCGTGCGACCGCTCACCGCCCTCCAGCTTGACCGCCCCGACCCCGGCCTCCTTGACCAGCCGGGTCGCCGAGCGCAGCGCCTGCACCGGGCCCTCCTGGTAGGAGCCGAAGGGCAGGTCGCCGACGATCAGGGCGCGGCCGGTGCCCCGTACGACCGCGGCCGAGAGCATGGTCATCTCGTCCAGCGTGACGGGCACGGTGGTGTCGTAGCCGAGGTGGCAGTTGCCCGCGGAGTCGCCGACGAGCATGACCGGGATGCCGGCCTCGTCGAAGACGGACGCGGTCATCGCGTCGTAGGCGGTGAGCATGGGCCACTTCTCACCGCGCTCCTTGGCGGCGGTGATGTCCCGGACGGTGATGCGACGGTTGCTCTTGCCCCCGTACAGCGCCTTGCTCCCGTCGGCGGGCTTGCGCTGCGGCGTCGGGGCAGCCGAAAGCTGCGTCATGGCAACGGCTCCTTCATGTCATCTCGAGGCACCCTGACGGCGTCCCCGGATCCCTTCCATGGTGGCACCTCGTGCCTCCCGACGGCTAGGGGACCTTCGACACGGCCGCGTCCGGGGCGGGGCGGAGGGGGGCGAATGTGATCGTTGTGTCACAGAGCGGTCCGTGCCGACGCCGTTCGGAACTCCGGAAGCCGACTCCTACGTCCTCGTGCCAGTACGGCCGTCACGGGACGGCGGGATCGGAACCGATCATCCCCTAGGGTGCTGAGTCACGGGGGGCGACGGTGTTGCACGGCAGGTTGTGAGGCGACGGTATGGCGCAGCAGGCGTACATCACGGAGACGGACGGCGGCGGCTCGGGGCCCGAGCGCCGGGAACCCCGGCTTCGGCGCCTGTTCGACCGGGCGGTCACCGGCTGGCGCGGGGACCCGCGGATCTGGCGCCGGGGCCTGATCACCGCGGCGGTGGCCGTCGTCCTGGCCGTCGTCATGGCGGGCCACTCGCGCATCCCGAACGCCATCGGCAACCTCGGCAGCCTCTCGGAGACCTTCCTGCCGTGGTTCGGCCTGCTGGTCCCCGTACTCCTGGTGATCGCCCTCGTCCGCAAGTCGGCGACGGCGCTGATCGCGCTCCTGCTGCCGATCTCCGTGTGGTTCAACCTCTTCGGCGGCCTGCTCTTCGACAAGACCGGCACCGGCGGCGACCTCACGGTGGCCACGCACAACGTCAACGCCGACAACGCCGATCCGGCCGGCACCGCCCGCGCCGTGGCCGCCTCCGGCGCGGACGTGCTGGCCCTGGAGGAGCTGAAGGCGTCCGCCGTACCGACGTACGAGAAGGCGCTGGAGTCGAAGTACCGGCACCACGCGGTCGTCGGCACCGTCGGGCTGTGGAGCAAGTATCCGGTGAGCGACGTGAAGGCCGTCGACATCCGGCTGGGCTGGAAGCGCGCGATGCGCGCCACCGTCGCCACCCCGTCCGGGCCGGTCGCGGTGTACGTCGCCCACCTGCCCTCCGTACGGGTGAAGCTGGAGGCCGGGTTCACCGCCCGGCAGCGGGACAGGAGCGCCGAGGCCCTCGGCGAGGCCATCGCCGACGAGAAGCTGCCCCGCAAGATCCTGCTCGGCGACCTCAACGGCACCATGAACGACCGCGCGCTCACGGCGATCACCTCCCAGATGCGCTCCCCGCAGGGCGCCGTGGGTGACGGCTTCGGCTTCAGCTGGCCCGCTTCCTTCCCGATGGCCCGCATCGACCAGATCCTGGTCAGCGGCGTGGAACCGACGACCAGCTGGACCCTCCCCGCCACCGGCAGCGATCACCTCCCGATCGCCGCGCGTGTGAAGGTCGACACAACCGCCTCCTGAGATTCGTCGGCGGAATACTCGCCCTGAGAGGCTTTGTTCCGTACGGGAACATAGGGGTTTCGGACGCGCAGACGTCCGGACGCCCGTCCCGTACGCACACCTCCGCTCTCGAAAGGCGAGTCCCTTCATGCCCCTGGCCCTGCTCGCCCTTGCCGTGGGCGCCTTCGGCATCGGTACCACCGAGTTCGTGATGATGGGACTGCTGCCCGAAGTCGCGGACGACCTGCACATCTCGATCCCCGCCGCCGGCCACCTGGTCTCGGCCTACGCGCTCGGCGTCGTCATCGGCGCCCCGCTGCTCGCGGCGGCGACCGCGCGGATGTCCCGTCGTACGGTCCTGATCGCCCTGATGGCGCTCTTCGTCGCCGGCAACGCGCTGTCGGCGTTCGCCCCCGGCGAGGTCTCCCTCCTCGCCGCCCGTTTCGTCAGCGGTCTGCCGCACGGCGCCTTCTTCGGCGTCGGCGCCGTGGTCGCCACCGGCATGGTGGCGCCGGAACGCAGGGCCCGCTCCGTCTCCCTGATGTTCCTCGGCCTCACCGTCGCCAACATCGTCGGCGTTCCCGCCGCCACCGCCATGGGCCAGCACCTCGGCTGGCGGGCGACGTTCCTCGGCGTGAGCGCCATCGGCGTCGCGGCGATAGCGGCGCTGGTCGCCCTGATACCCCGCGACCACGCCCCCGCCCCCACCACCGGCCTGCGCGGCGAACTGGCCGCTCTGCGCTCCGTCCCCGTCTGGCTGGCGCTCGGCACGACGGTCGCGGGCTTCGGCGCACTCTTCGCGGCGTACAGCTACATCACGCCGATGCTCACGGACGCCGCCGGCTTCGCCGAGACCAGCGTGACGCTGCTGCTCGCCCTCTTCGGCGTCGGCGCCACCGCGGGCAACCTGCTGGGCGGCCGCCTGGCCGACCACTCCCTGCGCGGCACCCTCTTCGGCGGTCTGGCCTCGCTGGTCGTGGTCCTCGCCCTCTTCCCGCTCCTGATGCGTACGGAGGCCAGCGCGGCCGTCGCGGTGGCCCTGCTCGGCATGGCCGCCTTCGTCACCGGCTCCCCGCTCCAGCTGATGGTCATGGAGAAGGCCGCGGCGGCCCCCTCCCTGGCCTCCTCCGCCAACCAGGCCGCCTTCAACCTCGCCAACGCCGGCGGCGCCTGGATCGGCGGCCTCGCCCTCGCGGCGGGCTTCGGCGCCACGTCCCCGGCGACGGCGGGCGCGGGGCTGGCGGTGCTCGGGCTGGGCGTCGCGGGCGCGGCGTACGCCGTGGACCGGCGGCGGGGCGCTGCCGCTCCGGCGGGCGGGCGCGAGCGCGTGGTCGCGACGCACGTGCCCGAGGGGGCGGAGGCGGTACGGCGGTGACGGCCCGGACAGCGCTGCCGGCCCGTCACTCGTTGGCGTGCGTGGAGGCTCGTTCCCGCCCACGGGCGTAGTGCGGCCCCTACCGTGTGGCCCCTCGCGATACGACGCGTACGGCGGAGGGATGCGGATGTCGGTGGACGGCGGCGCGGAGGAGCCGGGCTGGGAGGTCGACCCGGACGACGAGTGGGGCGTGGCGGTCATCGCCACCGTAGGGCGGCAGTTGAAGCTGCGGCGCGAGGCGGTGGGGATGCGGGCGGCCGAGTTCGGGACGGCGGTGGGGTACGGGGAGGACCTGGTCTACAAGGTCGAGGGCGGGAAGCGGATTCCGCGGCGGGAGTATCTGGAGCGGGCCGACGAGGTGCTGGGGGCCGGTGGCCTGCTGGCGGCGATGTGGGAGGACGTCGCGAGGGTCCGGTACCCGAAGCGTGTCCGGGAACTGGCCAAGTTGGAGGCCAGTGCGGTCGAGATCGGGCTGTACAGCACCCACAACGTCCATGGTCTGCTCCAGACCGAGGCGCACATGCGCGCGCTGTTCGACGCGTGGCTGCCCGCCTACACGGAAGAGGAGACTGAACGCATGGTCGCCGCGCGGCTGGCCCGCCGCTCGGTCTTCGAGCGGTCACCGGCGCCGACCCTCTGTTTCGTCCAGGAGGAAGCGACGCTCCGCCGTCCGGTCGGAGGCAGAATGGTGTGGCGTCGCCAGCTCGAACGCCTTCTGGAGTTGGGGGAGTTGCGGCACGTGTCGATCCAGGTCATGCCGACCGACTGCGAGGAGCACGTCGGAACGGGCGGGCTGGTCGAGGTGCTCAAGTTCCCCGACGGCAGCGCGGTGGGCCGCTCCGAGGGGGCGTTCGCCGGGCGGCCGGTGACCGATCCGAAGCAGCTCAGAATCCTCGAACTGCGCTATGGAATGATCCGGGCCCAGGCTCTCACGCCCCGAGAGTCGCGGGCCGTCATCGAACAGTTGCTTGGAGAGTCATGATCCGCATCCCCGCAACCCCGGCCGCTCCCGCTCTGGCGTGGTTCAGGAGCAGTCACAGCAGCAGCGGTGACGGCAACGACTGCGTAGAGGTCGCGATAACCCCCGCCACCATCCACGTCCGCGACTCCAAGCGCCCCGACGGCCCCCACCTGGCCATGGCCCCGGCCATGTGGGCCGCGTTCGTGGCGGGCACCGGCAAGTGAAGAGCCCCGGACGCAATGGTCCGGGGCCTCACGCGCGCGTCAGCCGGGCGGCTCAGACCATGGTCGTGTGCGCGTGGCCCTGCGCCGCGGTGCCGCCGAGGGCCGCCGAGGCGCCCAGACCGGCGCTGACGGCGAACGGGCCGGCCTCCGCGTAGAGGCCGGCACCGACGGCGCCACCGGCCGTTATGACGGCCGCGCCGGCGTCGACGTTGCCGCCGGACACCTGGTCCAGGTCCGCGTCGGAGATTTCAGCCGTTTCGACCTGGGGGACGAGGTTCATGGCAGGTCTTTCCTTTCGTGCGAACGAAATGGGAGCGGTGAGGCACGCACGCCCGGAACGCGGAGTTGGGGGAATCCGGAACCGATCACCGGCGTGCCGCGCACTGATCAAAGCACGCTGGTGAACGGCCGACTATCCGCGCGCTGTCGGAGGCTCGTTCCCGGCGTCTTCGCATCCATCAGTGTGCCCGTGCGGTCAGGGAAAGAGCCGGTGTCTTCACGCTACCCACCGGTAGGGGAGCCCTCCCCGAGTCGCGATGCGTACAGCCGGCCCCATCCGCCTCCCCCACGCCCTTTCCGTGCGACCGTGCGATGAACGGTGTGCAGGTCCGAGGGATTTTCGGGGTCGGCCCCGGGCCGGGTCCCGGCTGAGGGGGAGTAGGACACCGGAGGAATGGAGCAACAAGCATGACCAGCGTCCGGCAAGCAGGGGAGGAGGCGCGCAGGAGGCGTGCGAGGCATCCCGTTCTGCTGGCGGTCGGCATCGGCTGCTACGTGCTCGTCGTGATCGCGTCGATGTTCCTCCTCGTGGACGGGTCCGGGCCTTTCGCTCAGATCGCTCTGTGGATCCTGCACGGGCTGCTGCTCGTCGTGCTGATCCGGAGGCTCGGAACGCGTGAGTCGAGCACGTATGCGGCCCTGTTCGTCGTGATCACGTCCGTGATGTCGGTGTACGTCTTCGACCTGGCGCGCGACGACCTCACGCTTCAGCACCGTGGGGAGAGAGTCACTGCCACGGTGGTGAAGGAGAGAATCGATCCGGCGCAGGGACGCAAGGCCCGTCACTCCCATTACGAGCTGCGGAGGGAAGACGGCTCCCGCGTGCCCGGGCCCGAGATGGAGACGACGTCCGATCTCTACGACGTCGGTCAGGTGGTGACCGTGGTCGAGGACCCCCGGGGCGCGCTTCGACCCCGGACGCCGGGGCAGGCGGACGCCACTGGTGAGCTGCTCGGCGCGGGGGCGCCGGCCCTCGCCGCGCTGGGTGCCGTCGGGTGGATGGCATGGCGCGGATCGGACGCCGCGAGGCGACGCGACGAGAGGAAGCGGCCGGGCGGCATGAGCAGGGTGTACCAGCGCGCTACCGGCAACGCCGGCACGCGGGAGGAGCAGGAGGAGAGGCTGCGCGAGGTCCTGCGTACCCAGCCTGCCGACCGGCGCGGCTACATCAAGGTGCAGCCC
This sequence comes from Streptomyces sp. NPDC028991, assembly GCF_055564775.1. Taxonomy (NCBI): domain Bacteria; kingdom Bacillati; phylum Actinomycetota; class Actinomycetes; order Kitasatosporales; family Streptomycetaceae; genus Streptomyces; species Streptomyces sp. NPDC028991. The sequence continues at coordinate 819,739 of NZ_JBVHVP010000001.1, forward strand.
GAGGAGTACCCGGACGTCCCGCAGCAGCGGGCCGCACGGATCGCCTGGGAGACGGGCCTGCGCGCGGAGGCACTGGGCAACCGGGGCTCGTGGCGGTTCGGGGAAAAGGTGATCGAGGAAGTCCCGCACGACTGAGCCGCCGGCAGGCGAGTCGGTGGGGCCGAAGGGGCGGCGTGCCCCTTCGACCCCACCTCCAGCGGAGCGTCACAGCACCGGCAGCGACTTCCGCAGCTCGAAGGCGGTGACCTGGGAGCGGTACTCCTCCCACTCCTGCCGCTTGTTGCGCAGGAAGAAGTCGAAGACGTGCTCGCCGAGGGTCTCGGCGACCAGGTCGCTGCGTTCCATCAGGGCGAGGGCCTCGCCGAGGTTCTGCGGGAGGGGCTCGATGCCCAGTGCGCGGCGTTCCGAGTCGGACAGGGCCCAGACGTCGTCCTCGGCGCCCGGCGGGAGTTCGTAGCCCTCCTCGATGCCCTTGAGGCCGGCGGCCAGGAGGACGGCGTAGGTCAGGTACGGGTTGGCGCCGGAGTCGATGGAGCGGACCTCGACGCGGGCCGAGCCGGTCTTGCCGGGCTTGTACATGGGGACGCGGACCAGGGCCGAGCGGTTGTTGTGGCCCCAGCAGATGTAGGAGGGGGCCTCGCCGCCGGCGCCGGCGGTGCGCTCGCTGCCGCCCCAGATGCGCTTGTAGCTGTTCACCCACTGGTTGGTGACCGCCGAGATCTCCGCCGCGTGCCGCAGCAGGCCCGCGATGAAGGAGCGGCCGACCTTGGAGAGCTGGTACTCGGCGCCGGACTCGTAGAAGGCGTTGCGGTCGCCCTCGAAGAGGGACAGGTGCGAGTGCATGCCGGAGCCGGGGTACTCCGAGAACGGCTTCGGCATGAAGGTGGCCTGGAGGCCCTGCTCCAGTGCGACCTGCTTCATGACCAGGCGGAAGGTCATGATGTTGTCGGCCGTGGAGAGCGCGTCCGCGTAGCGCAGGTCGATCTCCTGCTGGCCGGGGGCGCCCTCGTGGTGGGAGAACTCCACCGAGATGCCCATCGACTCCAGCATCGTGATGGCCTGGCGGCGGAAGTCCATGCCGATGTTCTGCGGGGTGTGGTCGAAGTAGCCGGAGTTGTCGGCGGGGGTGGGGACCGTGCCGTCGACGGGCTTGTCCTTCAGCAGGAAGAACTCGATCTCCGGGTGGGTGTAGAAGGTGAAGCCCAGGTCGGAGGTGCGGGCCAGGGCGCGCTTGAGGACGTAGCGCGGGTCCGCGAAGGACGGGGAGCCGTCCGGCATGAGGATGTCGCAGAACATGCGGGCCGTGCCGGGGGCCTCCGCGCGCCAGGGCAGGACCTGGAAGGTCGACGGGTCGGGCTTGGCGATCATGTCGGACTCGTAGACCCGGGCGAAGCCCTCGATCGCGGAGCCGTCGAAGCCGATGCCCTCGTCGAAGGCCTGCTCCAGCTCGGCCGGGGCCACGGCGACGGACTTGAGGAAGCCCAGTACGTCCGTGAACCACAGGCGTACGAACCGGATGTCGCGCTCCTCCAGCGTCCGGATCACGAACTCCTGCTGCTTGTCCATCTTCCGCTTCCCCATCCTTGCTGGTCAGGCCGCCTGTCTCCGGTACGGGGGGAGGCGGTCGGGCACCCGAGCATCACACCACAGCACGGTTTCGTCCGCGTTGCGGACCTCGATCGGACCACCGGCCCTCCCCGCAGCGTAGAGGCCACCTGTTCGATCGGGCCATTCCTGGCGTCCCGCAGCGACAGATCCTGTGATCACCCTACGAATCAGCCCTCCTTCGCCATTACGATCAGCGGACTTCATCGCCTCCCTTTCCCAGAAGGGCAAACCCCATGGGTTCCGCCAAGAAGAGCAGCAACACGGCGCGCCAGGCGCGCATAGCCGAGATGCGGCGCGCCGAGGAGGCCCGCGACCGCCGGAACCGCGTCCTCACCATCGCGGTCAGCGCCGTGGTCGTCGCCGGTCTCGTCGTCGGAGGGGTCGTCCTGGTCCGGTCGCAGTCCGACGACTCCTCGAGCGACACCGCCTCCGACGGCAAGACCTCCGGCAAGTTCGTCGCCGGGAAGGACGGGGTGCGGAAATGGGAGGGGACGCTGTCCCGCGACCACGTCGCCAAGAAGGTGTCCTACCCCGTCCAGCCCCCGGTCGGCGGTGACCACAACCAGGTCTGGATGAACTGCGACGGCGACGTCTACACCAAGCCGCTGAACAACGAGAACGCCGTGCACTCGCTCGAGCACGGCGCCGTCTGGGTGACGTACTCCGACAAGGCACCCGAGGCCGACGTGGAGAAGCTGGCGGAGAAGGTGAAGAAGACGCCGTACACGCTGATGAGCCCGGCCGACGGGCAGAAGGACCCGATCATGCTCACCGCCTGGGGGCACCAGCGCACGGTCACCGGCGCCGACGACCCGAACGTGGACAAGTTCTTCGAGAAGTTCGTCCAGGGCGAGCAGACCCCCGAGCCGGGGGCCGCCTGCACCAACGGACTGTCGCAGTGACACCGAAGCGGGCCGGCTGGACCGCGGGGGCCGCCGCCGCGGCCCTAGTCGCGGCCGGCGCCATCACCTACGCCGTCGCCGGGGACGACGGCGCGGGCCGCGTCCCCTCCGCCGACTCCGCGGACGCCGGTTTCGCGCGGGACATGTCGGTGCACCACCAGCAGGCCGTCGAGATGTCGTACATCGTGCGCGACCGCACCAAGGACGAGGAAGTGCGACGGCTCGCGTACGACATCGCGCAGACCCAGGCCAACCAGCGCGGCATGATGATCGGCTGGCTCGACCTGTGGGGGCTGCCGAAGGTGTCGTCCGACCCTCCGATGACCTGGATGGGCATGGGCGACGTGCCGTCGGCGGGGGAGGGCTCGCTGATGCCGGGGATGGCCACCGACGCCGAGATGGAGAAGCTGGCCGCGCTCGACGGGAAGCAGGCGGAGGTCTACTACCTCCAGCTCATGACCGAGCATCACAAGGGCGGCGTCCACATGGCCCAGGGGTGCGCGGACAAGTGCGCGGTCGGCGTGGAGAGGCGGCTGGCCCAGGGGATGGTGGACTCGCAGGAGTCGGAGATCCGGCTGATGACGGACCTGCTGAAGGAGCGGGGCGCGAAGCCGGGGACATGAGCGGGCGGGTGGGCGGCAGTACGTGAGGCACCCCCATCGTGTCGTTCTGACGATTAGACTGTGCGCGTGCCTCAACTACGACTCGCCCTGAACCAGATCGACTCGTGCGTCGGCGACATCGCCTCGAACGCGGAGTCCGTCGTCCGCTGGACCCGGCACTCGGCCGAGCGGGGAGCGCACCTGGTGGCGTTCCCGGAGATGGTGCTGACCGGGTATCCCGTCGAGGACCTGGCCCTGAGGCCGTCCTTCGTGGAGGCGTCCCGCGCGGCCCTGCGCTCCCTCGCGGCGCGCCTGGCGGAGGAGGGCTTCGGTACGCTGCCGGTGGTCGTCGGCTACCTCGACCGCTCCGCGACCGCCCAGCCGAAGTACGGCCAGCCGGCCGGCGCCCCGCAGAACGCGGCGGCCGTGCTGCACGGCGGCGAGGTGGCGCTGAGCTTCGCCAAACACCACCTGCCCAACTACGGCGTCTTCGACGAGTTCCGCTACTTCGTGCCCGGCGACACCATGCCCGTGGTGCGGGTGCGCGGCGTCGACGTGGCGCTGGCCGTCTGCGAGGACCTGTGGCAGGACGGCGGCCGGGTGCCGGCCGCGCGCTCGGCCCGGGCCGGGCTGCTGCTCTCCGTCAACGCCTCGCCCTACGAGCGCGACAAGGACGACACCCGGCTGGAACTGGTGCGGGGGCGCGCCCGGGAGGCCGGCTGCACGACCGCCTACCTGGCGATGACCGGCGGGCAGGACGAGCTGGTCTTCGACGGCGACTCGATCGTGGTCGACCGGGACGGGGAGGTGGTGGCGCGGGCGCCCCAGTTCTCCGAGTGCTGTGTCGTCGTCGACCTGGAGCTGCCGGCCGCCGACCCGGACGCACCGGCGGGCGTGCTGGACGACGGGCTGCGCGTCGACCGGGTCGTGCTGTCCGAGGAGCCGGTGCCGGCGTACCCGCCGGAGCCGGCCGGCGGGTACGCGGAGCGGCTGGACGACGACGAGGAGGTCTACTCGGCCCTCGTCGTCGGGCTGCGGGCGTACGTCGCGAAGAACGGCTTCCGCTCGGCGCTGATCGGGCTGTCCGGCGGCATCGACTCCGCGCTGGTCGCGGCGATCGCCTGCGACGCGCTCGGCGCGGAGCACGTGTACGGCGTCTCGATGCCGTCGAAGTACTCCTCCGAGCACTCCAGGGACGACGCGGCGGAGATGGCGCGGCGCACCGGGCTGAACTACCGCACCGTGGCGATCGAGCCGATGTTCGACGCGTACATGGGGTCGCTGGACCTGACCGGGCTGGCCGAGGAGAACCTCCAGTCGCGGCTGCGCGGGACGCTGCTGATGGCGATCTCCAACCAGGAGGGCCACCTGGTCCTCGCTCCCGGCAACAAGTCGGAGCTGGCGGTGGGGTACTCGACGCTGTACGGCGACTCGGTGGGCGCGTACGGGCCCATCAAGGACGTGTACAAGACGTCCGTCTTCCGCCTCGCAGAATGGCGCAACCGCGCCGCCGGGGCCCGCGGCCAGACCCCACCGATCCCCGAGAACTCGATCACCAAGCCGCCGAGCGCCGAGCTGCGCCCGGGCCAGGTCGACACGGACTCGCTGCCGGACTACCCGGTGCTGGACGCGATCCTCGAGCTGTACGTCGACCGGGACCGGGGCGCGGACGAGATCGTGGCCGCCGGGTACGACCGCGACCTGGTGACGAGGACGCTGCGCATGGTCGACACCGCGGAGTACAAGCGGCGCCAGTACCCGCCGGGCACCAAGATCTCGCCGAAGGGCTTCGGCAAGGACCGCCGGCTCCCGATCACCAACCGGTGGCGGGAGACCGGCTGACGCCGCCGGACCGGGGCCGGCCGGCTAGCGCTGCCGCTTCTGGTCCGCCAGCATCTGGTGCAGCGGCTCCGTCGCCCGGCGGCGGTACTCCTGGACCGCCCAGCCGTTGCCGTCCGGGTCCTTGAAGTACATGAACGTGGCGCCGTCGTCCGGCGCGTACTGCACCGGCTCGGAGACCTCCAGGCCGCGCCCCACCAGCTCCGCGTGGGCCGCCTTGATGTCGGTGACGCACAGCTGGAGGCCCTGGTAGGAACCGGACTCCGGCCGGGTCTGGCCCTGTGCCATGTCCCAGATGGCCTCGCCGAGGGCGATCGAGCAGCCGGAGCCGGGCGGCGTGAGCTGGACGATGCGCATCCCCGGCATGACCTCCTGGTCGATGTCGACGTGGAAGCCGACCTTGTCCCGGTAGAAGTCCCGGGACCGGTCGATGTCGGTGACGGGCAGCGGGATCACTTCGAGCGTGAAGTCCATGGCATGACTCCTTCGACGTCCTGGTCGAGCACGATGTCGCGGTATGGGTCTGTCGGTGGTGGCGGGGCTCTGTCAGTAGTGGTACCGCGCCTGCACGATGACCAGCACGTCGTCGGCGGGCTTGTACACCAGACGGTGTGTGTCGTCGATGCGACGTGACCAGTAGCCCGACAGGTCGCCCTTCAGCGGCTCCGGCTTGCCGATGCCCTTGAACGGGTCACGTGTGATGTCGGTGATCAGTTTGTTGATCCGCTTGGTCACCTTCCGGTCGCTCTCGGCCCAGTGGACGTAGTCCTCCCAGCCGTGCGACGTGAAAGTGATCCTCACGTGCGCTCCGCGTCCGGGTCGATCAGCTCGTGCCGGCGCGCGGCACCGGACTCGGCCTCGGCGATGGAGTCGAGCAGACGGCGGGCGTTCCTGGGGGAGCGCAGGAGGTGGACCGTCTCCGTCCAGGCCGTGAAGTCCTCCTCGGACATGAGCACGGCGTTTCCCCTGCGGGAGGTGATGTGCACCGGGGCGTGGTCCTCGTTGACCTGCTCTATCAGCGGAAACAGGTTCTGACGGGCTTCGCTGGCGGTGATGGACATACCGGTGCCTCCCTTCGCGGCTTGTACAAGATATCGTACGAGTGCGCAGCGGGCCACCGGAGAGCGGGCCGGGGGCCGGGATCGGCACGGAACCGGACCCGGCACCGCCATCGGTACGTCCCGGCGCTCACCCGCGGCTCCCCGGTTACGCTCGGGCCTTACGACCTTGATCCCACAGGTCCGACAGGAGGCCGAGATGACGGCGCCGGGGCGCAGGAGCAGTACCTTCACACGGCTGCTGCGGCACGGCTTCACGGATCCCTCGGCCGCCGAGCGGCTGCTGGACGGCGTGGAGCTGGCACCGGTGCGCGACGACCCGGTCCTGCTGGAGGCGCTGGGCGCCACCGCCGACCCGGACCTCGCCCTGTACGGCCTGGTCCGGCTCCTGGAGGCGCAGCCGGACCCCACCGCACGCAGGGAGCTGCTGGACACCCTGATAGCGGCCAAGCCGCTGCGCGACCGTCTCCTCGGTGTGCTCGGCGCCTCCGAGGCGCTCGCCGACCACCTCGCCCGGCACGCCGGGGACTGGCAGGCACTGGTCACCTACGAGCCGCGGGACCTGCACCGCGGGGTGGCGGAGTTCGAGCACGGCCTCGCCGAGGCCACCGGCCCCGTCTCCCTGCGCGTCGCCTACCGGCGCTGTCTGCTGTCCATCGCCGCCCGCGACGTGTGCGGCACCATCGACGTCGCCGAGACCGCCGCCGAGCTGGCCGACCTCGCCACCGCCACCCTGCGCGCCGCCCTCGCCCTCGCCGAGGCCGCCGCGCCCGAGGACGCCGCGCGGTGCCGGCTCGCGGTGATCGCGATGGGCAAGTGCGGCGGACACGAGCTGAACTACGTCTCCGACGTGGACGTGATCTTCGTGGGCGAACCCGCGGAAGGCACCGGGGGCACCGACGCCGAGGCCAAGGCGATGCGGGCCGCGACCGCGCTCGCCTCGCACCTGATGCGGATCTGCTCCGAGACCACCGTCGAGGGCTCCATCTGGCCCGTCGACGCCAACCTCCGCCCCGAGGGCCGCAACGGCCCGCTGGTGCGCACCCTCAGCAGCCACCTCGCCTACTACCAGCGCTGGGCCAAGACCTGGGAGTTCCAGGCACTGCTCAAGGCCCGTCCGGTGGCCGGCGACCCCGGGCTCGGCGCCGAGTACGTCGCGGCCCTCCAGCCGCTGGTGTGGCAGGCCGCCGACCGGGAGAACTTCGTCCCGGACGTGCAGAAGATGCGCCGCCGGGTGGTGGAGACCATCCCCGTCGCCGAGGTCGACCGGCAGCTCAAGCTCGGCCCGGGGGGCCTGCGGGACGTCGAGTTCGCCGTGCAGCTCCTCCAGCTCGTGCACGGCCGCTCCGACACCTCGCTGCACAGCGGCACGACGCTGGACGCGCTGGAGGCCCTCGCCGCGGGCGGTTACGTCGGCCGGGCGGACGCCGCCCAGCTCGACGAGGCGTACCGCTTCCTGCGCTCCATGGAGCACCGCATCCAGCTCCACCGGCTGCGGCGCACCCACCTCGTGCCCGAGGACGAGGCCGACCTGCGCCGCCTCGGCCGTTCCCTCGGCCTGCGCACCGACCCGGTGGACGGGCTGCTGCGGGCGTGGAAGCGGCACGCCTCCGTCGTACGCCGGCTGCACGAGAAGCTGTTCTACCGGCCGCTGCTCGACGCCGTCGCCCAGCTGGCGCCCGGCGAGGCCCGGCTGAGCGCCGAGGCGGCGCGGGAGCGGATGGTCGCCCTCGGGTACGCCGACCCGGGCGCCGCGCTGCGGCACCTGGAGGCGCTGGCGTCCGGCGTCACCCGCAAGGCGGCCATCCAGCGGACCCTGCTGCCGGTGCTGCTGGGCTGGTTCGCCGACTCCGCCGACCCGGACACCGGCCTGCTCAACTTCCGCAAGGTCTCCGACGCGCTCGGCCAGACACCCTGGTACCTGCGGCTGCTGCGGGACGAGGGCGCGGCGGCCGAGAACCTCGCCCGCGTGCTGTCCGCCGGGCGGCTCGCCCCCGACCTGCTGATGCGCGCCCCCGAGGCCGTCGCGCTGCTCGGGGACGGCAACTCCGGAGGGCTGGCACCGCGTGGGCGGCTCCAGCTGGAGCAGGAGATACTCGCCGCGGTCCGCCGCGCCGACGGTGCGGTGCAGGCGGTGACGGCGGCGCGCGGGGTCCGGCGCCGGGAGCTGTTCCGTACGGCCGCCGCGGACATCGTCGGTTCCTACGGCACCGAGGCGCAGCCCGTCGAGGCCGACCAGGGCGCCCTGGTGGACCTGGTCGGCGGTGCCGTGTCCGACCTGACGGCGGCGACCCTGGCCGGGACGCTGCGGGCCGTCGTGCGGGAAGGCTGGGGCGACACGCTGCCGACCCGGTTCGCGATCATCGGCATGGGCCGGTTCGGCGGGCACGAGCTGGGTTACGGCTCGGACGCGGACGTGCTGTTCGTGCACGAGCCGCGGGACGGGGTCGACGAGAGGGAGGCGGCGGACGCGGCGAACAAGGTCGTCTCCGAGATGCGCCGCCTGCTCCAGGTCTCCAGCGCCGACCCGCCCCTCCTCATCGACGCCGACCTGCGGCCCGAGGGCAAGTCCGGCCCGCTGGTGCGGACCCTCAGGTCGTACGAGGCCTACTACCGTCGCTGGTCGCTGGTGTGGGAGCGGCACGCGCTGCTGCGGGCCGAGTTCGTCGCCGGCGACGCGGACCTCGGGGGCCGGTTCGTCGAGCTGATCGATCCCCTGCGCTACCCGGCGGACGGGCTCGGGGAGGACGCCGTACGGGAGATCCGGCGGCTCAAGGCCCGGATGGAGTCCGAGCGGCTGCCGCGCGGCGCCGACCCCAAGCTGCACGCCAAGCTGGGGCCGGGCGGGCTGTCCGACGTGGAGTGGACCGTGCAGCTGCTCCAGTTGCGGCACGGGCACACGGAGCGGGGGCTGCGGACCACCCGGACGCGGCAGGCCCTGTCCGCCGCCTGCGACGCCGGGCTCCTCTCGGCGGAGAACGCCGGGACGCTCGACGAGGCGTGGGTCCTGGCGACGCGCGTCCGCAACGCGGTGATGCTGGTACGCGGCCGGGCCGCCGACACCTTCCCGACCGACCCCCGCGAGCTGGCGGCGGTGGGCCGCTACCTGGGCCACGGACCCGGCCACGCGGGCGACATGCTCGACGAGTACCGCCGTACGGCCCGCCGGGCCCGGGCGGTGGTGGAGGAACTGTTCTACACCTCCTGAGGGGCCGGTCCGGCACTTCCCGCCCGCCCCGCGGGCGGACGACGGGACGTGCCGGCCCGCCGCCGCTGCGGTGCCCGCCGCCGGGCCGTGCGGCCGGGTGGGCGATGGCTCAGACGACCAGGACCCGGCGCCCGCGCGGGTGACCGGACGGGGCCGGTGCTACGCCCGCGTGGGCGACCAGTTCCCCCACCGCGCCGCCACCGTCCGCGGCAACGCGTACGGCAGACGCCCGTACCAGGCGGCCGCCACCGCGTACCCGAACCCCAGACACAGCACCCCGCCCACCGCGTCCAGCCAGAAGTGGTTGGCGGTGGCGACGATCACGACCAGCGTGAGCGCCGGATACACCAGCCCCAGCACCCGCACCCACGGCACCGAGGCCAGCGCGAAGATCGTCAGCCCGCACCACACCGACCACCCGATGTGCATCGACGGCATCGCCGCGTACTGGTTCGACATGTTCTTCAGGTCGCCGGACGCCATCGAACCCCACGTCTCGTGGACCATCACCGTGTCGATGAAGTGCCCGCCGTTCATCAGGCGGGGCGGGGCGAGCGGATACAGGTAGTAGCCGACCAGGGCGACGCCCGTCGTGGCGAAGAGCACGAGCCGGGTCGCGGTGTACCGCCCGGGATGGCCGCGGTACAGCCACACCAGCACACCCAGGGTCACCACGAAGTGCAGCGTGGCGTAGTAGTAGTTCATGCCGACGACCAGCCAAGTCACCGAGTTCACGGCGTGATTGACGGACTGCTCGACGGCGATGCCGAGCTGCTGTTCGGCGCGCCAGATCCAGTCGGCGTTGCGCAGCGCCTGTGACCGCTGCTCCGGCACCGCGTTCCGGACGAGGGAGTACGTCCAGTAACTGACGGCGATCAGCAGGATCTCGAACCACAGCCGGGGCCGGCGCGGTGCGCGCAGACGGCGCAGCGGACCCTGCCCCGTCTCCTCCGTGACGGGGTGCGGAACGGCCTCGTCCAGCCGTTCCGAGGTCCTCACGGTCGCGTCACCCATAGGCATGAAGTCTGCCAGAAAAGCCCTCTCCCACCGATCATCCCTCCATCGGATCCGGGCCGCATCCGGCCACCTCGGGGGGACGGGAATCAGGACCGGTTGCGCTCGCCCGGCGCCGACGCCGTCGAGCCGCGCACCACCAACTCCGGCATGAACACGAACTCGCTGTGCGGCGCGGGCGTCCCGCCGATCTCCTCCAGCAGGGTGCGCACCGCCGCCTGTCCCATCGCCGGGACCGGCTTGCGGACGGTCGTCAGCGGCGGGTCGGTGAAGGCGATCAGCGGCGAGTCGTCGAAGCCGACGACCGAGAAGTCCTTGGGCACGTCCAGGCCGCGCTGCCGGGCGGCCCGTATGGCGCCCAGTGCCATCATGTCGCTGGCGCAGACCACCGCCGTGCAGTCGCGCTCGATGAGCGCGGTGGCCGCCGCCTGGCCGCCCTCCAGGGTGTAGAGGGAGTGCTGGACGAGCTCCGTCTCCACGGTCTCGGCACTCAGATCCAGTTGCTCGTGGACGGTGCGGACGAAGCCCTCGATCTTGCGCTGCACCGGCACGAACCGCTTGGGGCCGAGAGCCAGCCCGATGCGGGTGTGCCCGAGCGAGACGAGGTGCGTGACCGCGAGGCTCATCGCGGCGCGGTCGTCGGGGGAGATGAACGGCGCCTGCACCTTCGACGAGAAACCGTCGACGAGGACGAACGGCACGCCCTGTGCGCGCAGCCGTTCGTAGCGCTGCATGTCGGCGGTGGTGTCGGCGTGCAGCCCGGAGACGTAGATGATGCCGGCGACCCCGCGGTCGACCAGCATCTCCGTCAGCTCGTCCTCCGTGGAACCGCCCGGGGTCTGGGTGGCGAGGACCGGCGTGTAGCCCTGGCGGGTCAGCGCCTGGCCGATGACCTGGGCCAGCGCCGGGAATATCGGGTTCTCCAGCTCCGGGGTGATCAGGCCCACCAGGCCCTCGCTGCGCTGCCGCAGCCGTACCGGGCGCTCGTAGCCCAGCACGTCGAGAGCGGCGAGAACGGACTGGCGGGTGGTGGCGGCGACGCCCGGCTTCCCGTTGAGGACGCGGCTGACGGTCGCTTCGCTCACCCCCGCCTGGGCAGCGATGTCGGCAAGCCGTGTGGTCACAGGGGTGGACTGTACCTGTCGGCCGCCGCCTTGCCCACCGATCGGACGCCGTGGGCGGCCTGTTGGACGGCCCGTCGGACGCCTCGGCGCGGGCTGCTGCGTCATCGCGCTCCCTCAGAAAGTGATGGCAAGAGCTTGCAGAGTCTTGCACAACCGGCCCGATACCGCTCGACCCCCGTAAACAACCGTCTCGTGACGGTCGCCAGGAGGTCACGTCCGGATAACTTCGGAGATCTCTTGCACTTTTTTGCTGCAAGACCTTTCGCCGGGCTTACAGCGCTGTTACGTTCACGTCGCCCGGCGGCGGCAACGACGCGGCCGGCAGCGGCAGGAGCGGCGGACGGGCCCGCACCCTGCACCACACGGGCTTTCACCCTCAAGGAGAACTCATGCGGCGTGGCATAGCGGCCACCGCGCTGGTGGCGTCCCTCGCTCTCGCGGCGACGGCGTGCGGCGGGGACGGCGACAGCGACAGCGAGTCGGGCGGACCGGTCACCATCACGTACTGGGACACCTCGAACGCGACCAACGAGGCGCCGACCTACAAGGCCCTGGTCAAGGAGTTCGAGGCCGCCAACAAGGACGTCAAGGTCAACTACGTCAACGTCCCCTTCGACCAGGCGCAGAACAAGTTCGACACCGCCGCCGGTTCCAAGGGCGCCCCCGACGTGCTGCGCGCCGAGGTCGGCTGGACCCCCGCCTTCGCCAAGAAGGGCTTCTTCCTGCCGCTGGACGGCACCGAGGCCCTCGCCGACCAGGACAAGTTCCAGCCCAACCTGATCGAGCAGGCCAAGTACGAGGACAAGACCTACGGCGTCCCGCTGGTCACCGACACCCTCGCCTTCGTCTACAACAAGGAACTGTTCGAGAAGGCCGGCGTCGAGGCGCCCAAGACCTGGGACGACCTGAAGAAGGCCGCCGCCACCATCAAGGACGAGACCGGCGCCGACGGCTACTGGGCCTCCACGGCCGGCTACTACGCGCAGCCGTTCCTGTACGGCGAGGGCACCGACACGGTCGACGCCGAGGGCAAGAAGATCACCGTCAACTCGCCCGAGGCGAAGAAGGCGTACGGCACCTGGCTGAGCCTCTTCGAGGGCAAGGGCCTGCACAAGGCCGACGTCACCGCCGACGCCTACGCCCACATCCAGGAGGCGTTCGTCAGCGGCAAGGTCGCCTCGATCATCCAGGGCCCGTGGGAGATCACCAACTTCTACAAGGGCTCCGCCTTCAAGGACAAGGGCAACCTCGGCATCGCCACCGTCCCGGCCGGCTCCACCGGCAAGGCGGGCGCCCCGACCGGCGGCCACAACCTGTCGGTGTACGCCGGCTCGGACAAGGCCCACCAGGAGGCGTCGCTGAAGTTCGTGAAGTTCATGACCTCGGCGAAGTCCCAGGAGACCATCGCCCTGAAGAACTCCACGCTGCCGACCCGCGACGACGCCTACACCGACAAGGTCAAGGCCGACCCGGGCATCGCCGGCTTCCAGACGGTCCTGCCCGCCGCCCAGCCGCGCCCCGCCCTGCCGGAGTACAGCTCCCTGTGGACCCCGCTCGACGAACAGCTGCCCCAGATCGCCGGCGGCAAGAAGTCCCTGGACGAGGGTCTGAGCGACGCCGAGACCGCGATCGCCAAGCTGGTGCCGGACTTCAGCAAGTGAGTCCGCGCGGCGAGTGAGTCCGCGCGGCCGCCGGGCCCCCGTGGGGGGAGGGGCCCGGCGGCCACCGGCCTGCGCGCCGTACCCCTTGACCGTCCCGCTCGTCCCGCTCGTCCCGATGCTCCCGAAGGTGTCGAACCATGACAGTCGCCATCGACCGCGCGACCGGCAAGCGCCGCGGTGACCGCACGCCGCGGCCCGGCCTTGGCCGCCGTCTGAAAGACGGATACCAGAAGCACTGGTACGCCTACGCCATGATCGCGCCGGTGGCCGTCGTCATCGGCGTCCTCGTCCTGTACCCCCTGGGGTACGGCCTCTACCTCACCCTCACCGACGCCAACAGCCTCAACACCGGGCGCACCATCGGCGTCAACGAGATCGAGGCCACCTACGAGTTCATCGGCCTGGACAACTACGCCGACATCCTGTGGGGCCCGACCGCCTACGACCGCTTCTGGTCGCACTTCATCTGGACCATCGTGTGGACGGCGGTCTGCGTCGGCCTGCACTTCTGCATCGGCCTCGGCCTCGCCCTGCTGCTCAACCAGAAACTGCGCGGCCGCACCTTCTACCGGCTGATCCTGGTCCTGCCGTGGGCCGTGCCCACCTTCGTCACCGTCTTCGGCTGGCGCTTCATGCTCGCCGACGCCGGCGTCATCAACTCGGCCCTGGACTGGCTGCACCTGCCGACGCCCGCGTGGCTTGAGGACACCTTCTGGCAGCGGTTCTCCGCGATCATGGTGAACACGTGGTGCGGTGTGCCGTTCATGATGGTCTCGCTCCTCGGCGGCCTGCAGTCCATCGACAACACCCTGTACGAGGCCTCCGAGATGGACGGCGCGAACGCCTGGCAGCGGTTCCGCTACGTCACCCTGCCCGGCCTCAGGTCCGTCAGCTCCACCGTCGTCCTGCTCGGCATCATCTGGACCTTCAACCAGTTCGCCGTGATCTTCCTGCTGTTCGGCAACACCGCCCCCGACGCGCAGATCCTCGTCACCTGGGCGTACCACCTGGGCTTCGGGCAGCAGCCGCGCGACTTCGCGCAGTCCGCGGCCTACGGCATCCTGCTGCTGGCCATCCTGATCGTCTTCACCTCCTTCTACCGCCGCTGGCTGAACCGCAATGAGCAGCAGCTCGCGAACTGAGGCAGGAGCCGCCATGAGTACAACCACCGCGCCGACCGAGGCCCCGGCGGAGCAGGTCACCGCGTCTACCGCGCCGCCGCGCCGGGTGCGTGGCCGCGGCGAACGCAGCCGCGCCGCGTCCCTGGCCTCCCACGGCGTCCTGACCGTCGCGAGCCTCATCGCGCTCTTCCCCGTCGCCTGGCTGGTCTACCTCTCCCTCGGTCCGGACAAGAACGACTACCTGCACCCCGAGCGCATCTGGTCGAAGATGACCTTCGACAACTACGCGTTCGTCCTCCAGCACACGCAGTTCTTCGACTGGCTGAAGAGTTCGCTGATCGTCTCGCTGGGCACCACGGTCATCGGCGTCATGGTCGCCGCCACCACCGGCTACGCGGTCTCGCGGATGCGCTTCCCGGGCTACAAGAAGCTCATGTGGGTGCTGCTGGTCACCCAGATGTTCCCCATCGCCGTGCTGATCGTGCCGATGTACCAGATCCTGTCCGAGCTCCAGCTCGTCGACAGCTACCTCGGCCTGATCCTCGTCTACTGCTCGACCGCGGTGCCGTACTGCGCGTGGCTGCTCAAGGGCTACTTCGACACCATCCCGTTCGAGATCGACGAGGCCGGCCGCGTCGACGGGCTGAACCCCTTCGGCACCTTCTTCCGGCTGATCCTGCCGCTCGCCCGGCCGGGCCTCGCGGTGGCCGGCTTCTACAGCTTCATCACCGCCTTCGGCGAGGTCGCCTTCGCCTCCACGTTCATGCTGAGCGACACGAAGTACACCTTCGCGGTCGGTCTGCAGAGCTTCGTCAGCGAGCACGACGCGCAGCGCCACCTGATGGCCGCCACCGCCGTGCTCGTCGCGATACCCGTCTCCGCGTTCTTCTACCTCGTGCAGAAGAACCTGGTGACCGGCCTGACCGCCGGCGGCACCAAGGGCTGACGCCCGGCCGGGAAAACGTCCGGCCGCGGTGCCCATCCGACCCCGCAGCACCGCGGCCGGCCGCCTCTTCCCCCTCACGCCTCCATGACCAGACCTCCGTTACGTATCAAGGACGCCATGAGCCAGCAGCACTCCGCCGCACCGGCCCCCACCTCCGCCACCGCCACCGTCGCGGGGCGCCGCGACTGGTGGCGGGACGCGGTCATCTACCAGGTGTATCCGCGCAGCTTCGCCGACAGCGACGGCGACGGCATGGGCGACCTGGAGGGTGTCCGCACCCGCCTGCCGTACCTGCGCGACCTGGGCGTGGACGCCGTGTGGCTCAGCCCCTTCTACGCCTCGCCGCAGGCCGACGCCGGCTACGACGTCGCCGACTACCGGGCCGTAGACCCCATGTTCGGCTCCCTGCTCGACGCCGACGCGCTGATCCGCGACGCCCACGCGCTGGACCTGCGCGTCATCGTCGACCTGGTCCCGAACCACTCCTCCGACCAGTACGAGTGGTTCAGGCGGGCCCTCGCCGAGGGGCCCGGCTCGCCGTCCCGGGACCGCTACCACTTCCGCCCCGGAAAGGGCGAGAGAGGCGAACTGCCGCCCAACGACTGGGAGTCCATCTTCGGCGGCCCCGCCTGGACCCGGGTCACCGAGCCCGACGGCACGCCGGGGGAGTGGTACCTGCACCTGTTCGCCCCCGAGCAGCCCGACTTCAACTGGGAGCACCCGGCCGTCGGTGACGAGTTCCGCTCCATCCTGCGGTTCTGGCTGGACATGGGCGTGGACGGCTTCCGCATCGACGTGGCCCACGGCATGGTGAAGGCCAAGGGCCTGCCCGACCTTGGATCGCACGAGCAGGTGAAGCTGCTGGGCAACGATGTCATGCCGTTCTTCGACCAGGACGGTGTCCACGACATCTACCGCCAGTGGCGGCTCATCCTGGACGAGTACTCGGGCGAGCGCATCTTCGTCGCCGAGGCGTGGACCCCGACGGTCGAGCGCACCGCGAACTACGTCCGCCCCGACGAGCTGCACCAGGCCTTCAACTTCCAGTACCTGGGCACCCACTGGGACGCCGAGGAGCTGCGGACGGTCATCGACCGCACCCTGGACGCCATGCGCCCCGTCGGCGCCCCCGCCACCTGGGTCCTCTCCAACCACGACGTCACCCGGCACGCCACCCGCTTCGCCAACCCGCCCGGCCTCGGCACCCAGATCCGCCTGGCCGGCGACCGCGAACTGGGCCTGCGCCGGGCCCGCGCCGCGACCTTGCTGATGCTGGCCCTGCCCGGCTCGGCCTACGTCTACCAGGGCGAGGAGCTGGGCCTGCCGGACGTCGTCGACCTCCCCGACGAGGTGCGCCAGGACCCGGCGTACTTCCGGGGCGCCGGGCAGGACGGCTTCCGCGACGGCTGCCGGGTGCCGATCCCGTGGACCCGCGAGGGCTCCTCGTACGGCTTCGGTGACGGCGGCAGCTGGCTGCCGCAGCCGGCCGGCTGGGGAGAGCTGAGCGTCGAGGCGCAGACCGGCGAGCCCGGCTCGACCCTGGAGCTGTACCGCACCGCGCTGGCGGTGCGCCGCGAGCAGCCGGACCTGGGCGCGGGCGACGCCGTCGAGTGGCTGCGCGCGCCCGAGGGGGTCGTCGCCTTCCGGCGCGGGGAGTTCGTGTGCGTGGCCAACACCACCGGCGAGTCGGTCGCGATGCCCGCGTACGGGCGGGTGCTGCTGGCCAGCGGTGAGGTGACCGAGGCGGCCGGCGAGGCCAAGGTGCCGGCGGACACGACGGTGTGGTGGTCGCGGGCCTGACCGCCCGCCCGCCGAGAGGGGCCCGCCGTTTCCTCCGGGGAGCGGCGGGCCCCCGCCCTGTGCGCGGCTCCCGCGCGTCAGCCGTCGCGGCGCGCCCACCGGGCGGCCCGGACCGTCCCCTCCTCGATGTCCTCGCGCGGCAGCCCCAGGCCCAGCGAGGTCTCCAGGGCGTGGAAGTACAGCGCGAACTCGTCGGTCAGCTCGGGGTGGTCCAGTTCGGCACGGCGGATGGCCCGGTTGAGGAAGTCGAGTCGCCCACCCCGGACATACGGGGTGCGGCCCCGGTCGTAGTAGATCAGTTCGACGATTCCGTCGTCGTCGACGCTGCGGCCGTCGCGCATGTAGTCGAAGGTGTAGATGGCCTTCGCGCAACAGGCGCTCAGGCGCACGGTCTCCGTGATCCCCAGCTCGGCGAGGGTGTCGGCGTCGGCGCAGGCGCCGGGCGGCGTGTCGTGGTACAGCAGGAACGCCCAGTCGCCCGCCTGTCCGAAGCAGTACGAACTGCCGAGCGCGTGCCAGTCGCCGCGGCCGTCCGCGCCGCGCAGGTCCGACAGGCGTGTTCCGGCGGCGACCTGCTCGGGGTCGGCCCCGTGGAGCAGGGCGATCCGCTCGGCGCTGACGTTCTCGCCGCGGAAGAACGCGAGGGTGGTGTAGGGGGCCTGCTCGCGCCACGAGCCGGCGATCCAGGCGAAGCCTTCCAGCGGGTCGCGTCCGCACGGCCGGGCCGGCCGGGTACCGTCCGCGCCGCCGCCGCGGAACCCGCGGCCCCAGGAGGCGTCTATCCGGTCCATCAGCCCGGCCTGGCCGGTGACCGTCCCGTCGAGCCCGCGGACGGCCTCCTCGGCGAGGAGGTACAGCGCCTCGTCGGGGTCCGAGGTGATGAAGACCTCGTCGTGGGGGCCGCTGTAGCCGCTCACCGTGCCGTCCTCGTCGAGGACGAGGAAGAGGCCGGCGTACCCGTCCGCCGCGTGGTCCTCGTACTGCTCGTACGACGTGCCGGTGGGCGGGAACATGGCGTCGTCGAGCAGGTCGGAGCCCGCTGCCAGCCGGTGCCAGGCCTGCTTGAGCGCTTCCTCGGTGATCCGCATGGGGGCAGTATGCGGCCGGGCACCGACAGAGCCCTCCTGCCGGGCCCCCGGCGGGACTTCTCGCCTCGACTTCGCACCGACCGCTGCCCTTTCGGTCGGTGAACCCTTAACATCTGCGTCACCGCAAGGTTTCTGAAGGTTTCAGCAAGAGTCTTCAAGCGGGCCTTCGGACGCCTTCGGCTCCCCACGACGCCTTCGACGATGAAGGAAACCCCACATGGCACGCAGAGCCCTCACGGGGGCCGTCGCTCTGGCGGCGGCCACCCTTGTCATGACCCCGACGTCCGCGCAGGCCTCCCCGCCCGGCGCCAAGGACGTCACCGCGGTCCTCTTCGAGTGGAACTTCGCCTCCGTGGCCCGGGAGTGCGCGAACACCCTCGGCCCCGCCGGATACGGCTACGTCCAGGTCTCGCCGCCCGCCGAGCACATACAGGGCGGACAGTGGTGGACCTCGTACCAGCCCGTCAGCTACAAGATCGCCGGGCGGCTCGGCGACCGCAACGCCTTCAAGAACATGGTGGACACCTGCCACGCGGCCGGTGTGAAGGTCGTCGCCGACACCGTGGTCAACCACATGTCGGCGGGCAGCGGCACCGGCACCGGCGGCTCCTCGTACGGCAAGTACGACTACCCCGGCCTGTACTCCTCGTACGACTTCGACGACTGCCGCTCCCAGATCGGCGACTACCGGGACCGGTACAACGTCCAGCACTGCGAACTGGTCGGTCTCGCCGACCTCGACACCGGCGAGGAATACGTCCGCTCGAAGATCGCCGGGTACCTGAACGACCTGCTCTCCCTCGGTGTCGACGGCTTCCGCGTCGACGCGGCCAAGCACATCCCGGCGGCCGACCTCGCCGCCGTCAAGTCCCGGCTGAGCAACCCGGGCGTGTACTGGAAGCAGGAGGTCATCCACGGCGCCGGCGAGGCCGTCCAGCCGGGCGAGTACACCGGCAACGGCGACGTGCAGGAGTTCCGCTACGCCTACGACCTCAAGCGCGTCTTCGACAACGAGAACCTCGCCTACCTGAAGAACTACGGCGAGGGCTGGGGCTACCTGAACAGCGGCGTCTCCGGTGTCTTCGTCGACAACCACGACACCGAGCGCAACGGCTCCACGCTCAGTTACAAGGACAACGCCACCTACACCCTGGCCAACGTCTTCATGCTGGCCTGGCCCTACGGCGCCCCCGACGTCAACTCCGGCTACGAGTGGTCGGACGACGACGCCGGACCGCCGAACGGCGGCCGGGTGAACGCCTGCTGGCAGGACGGCTGGAAGTGCCAGCACGCCTGGCCGGAGATCGAGTCGATGGTCGCCTTCCGCAACGCCACCCGCGGGCAGGCCGTCGCGAACTGGTGGGACAACGGCAACGACGCCATCGCCTTCGGGCGCGGAAACAAGGGCTACGTCGCCCTCAACCACGAGCCGGGCGCGCTGACCCGCACCTACCAGACCTCGCTGCCGGCCGGGACGTACTGCGACGTCCAGAGCGACAGGCCGGTGACCGTGAACGGCTCCGGGCAGTTCACCGCGACCCTCGGCGCCGACACGGCGCTCGCGCTGTACGCGGGCAAGTCCGCCTGCTGAACGGACGTACCGGACAGGGGTCGTGAGAGTTGGTGAAAGTTCTTTCCACTGCTTTCGCGACCCTTGCCGCAAGTCTTGCGCGGGCGCTACCGTCTCGCCGGGGTCGGACCCGATCGAGCCGTCATCGCAAGGAGTTCACGCCCGTGATACCGAGAAGGCCGGTGCCTGACACGCGCCGCACCGCACGAGCGAGACGGGTCGCGGCCGTCACCGTGGCCGCGCTCGCCGCAGCCCTCCTCCCGCCCCTCGCCGCGCGGGCCGACGCCCCGCCCCCGCCCCCGTCCGACGCCAAGCTCGCCAAGGCGGACGCCCGGCACGACCTCACCCGCGAGCAGTTCTACTTCGTCCTGCCGGACCGCTTCGCCAACGGCGACACCCGCAACGACAGGGGCGGCCTGACCGGCACCCGCCTCGCCACCGGCTACGACCCCACCGACAAGGGCTTCTACCAGGGCGGCGACCTCAAGGGCCTGACCGACAAGCTCGACTACATCAAGGGGCTGGGCACCACCTCCATCTGGATGGCGCCCATTTTCAAGAACCAGCCCGTGCAGGGCACGGGGGAAAACGCCTCCGCCGGCTACCACGGTTACTGGATCACCGACTTCACCCAGGTCGACCCGCATTTCGGCACCAACCAGGACCTGAAGAACCTCGTCTCCAAGGCGCACGCCAAGGGCATGAAGGTCTTCTTCGACGTCATCACCAACCACACCGCCGACGTCGTCGACTACGAGGAGAAGTCCTACGACTACCTCTCCAAGGGCGCCTTCCCGTACCTGACCAAGGACGGCGAGCCCTTCGACGACGCCGACTACGCGGACGGCTCCCGGCGGTTCCCCCGCGTGGACGCCGGCTCCTTCCCCCGCACTCCGGCCGTCCCCGCCGCGAAGAAGGACCTCAAGGTCCCGAAGTGGCTCAACGACCCGGAGATGTACCACAACCGGGGCGACTCCACCTGGGCCGGCGAGTCCGCCACCTACGGAGACTTCTCCGGCCTCGACGACCTGTGGACCGAGCGTCCCGAGGTCGTCAGCGGCATGGAGAAGATCTACCAGCGGTGGGTCAGGGACTTCGCCATCGACGGCTTCCGGATCGACACCGTGAAGCACGTCAACATGGAGTTCTGGACCCAGTGGGCCACCGCGCTCGACGCCTACGCGGCGAAGAAGGGCCGGGACGACTTCTTCATGTTCGGCGAGGTCTACTCCGCCGACACCTCCGTCACCTCCCCGTACGTCACCCAGGGCCGCCTGGACTCCACCCTGGACTTCCCCTTCCAGGACGCGGCCCGCGCCTACGCCTCCCAGGGCGGCAGCGCCAAGAAGCTCGCGGCCGTCTTCGGCGACGACTGGAAGTACACGACCGACAAGGCCAACGCCTACGAGCAGGTCACCTTCCTCGGCAACCACGACATGGGCCGCATCGGCACCTTCCTCGAGCAGGACGACCCGAAGGCCACCGACGCCGAACTGCTGAAGAAGGACAGGCTCGCCAACGAGCTGATGTTCCTCAGCCGGGGCAACCCCGTCGTCTACTACGGCGACGAGCAGGGCTTCACCGGCGCGGGCGGCGACAAGGACGCCCGCCAGACCATGTTCGCCTCCCGCACCGCCGACTACCTGGACGACGACCAGCTCGGCACCGACCGCACCCACGCCGACGACGCCTACGACACGCGAGCACCGCTCTACCGGCAGATCAGCGCTCTCGCGAAGCTCCGCAAGGCCCACCCGGCCCTCGCCGACGGGGTCCAGACCGAGCGCTACGCGGCCGACGGCGCCGGCGTCTACGCCTTCTCCCGCACCGACGCCGCACGCGGCACCGAGTACGTCGTCGCCTTCAACAACGCCGACGAGGCGAAGACCGCGTCCTTCGCGACCGGCTCGGCCGACATGACCTTCCGCGCCCTCTACGGCACCGCCGACGACGCGCGGTCCGGCGCCGACAAGAAGGTCACGGTCACCGTCCCCGCCGGGTCGGCCATCGTCCTCAGGGCCGCCGGCAAGCTCGGCGAGCCCGCGACCGAGCCGACGGTCACCCTCACCGCCCCCGAGCCCGGCGCCACCGGCACCGTCGAACTGACGGCCGGCGTCAACGGCGGACAGCTCAACCGCGTCGTCTTCGCCGCCCAGACCGGCGATGGCAAGTGGCGCACCCTCGGCTCCGCCGACCACGCCCCCTACAAGGTCACCCACACCATCGGCGAGGAGACCCCGGCCGGCACCGCCCTGCGCTACAAGGCGGTCGTCGTCGACTCGGCGGGCCGCACCGCGAGCACCACGGCCGCCTCCCGCGACTACGCGATCGTCCACTACAAGCGGGACGACGGGAACTACCAGGACTGGGGCCTTTACGCCTGGGGCGACCTCGCCGACGGCGAGGCGACCACCTGGCCCGACAGCCACCCCTTCACCGGCCGTGACGCCTACGGCGCCTTCGCCTACGTCAAGCTCAAGCCCGGCGCGAGAGACGTCGGCTTCCTCGTCATCGACAAGGACGGCAACAAGGACGTAGCCGCCGACCGCACCATCGACGTCACCCGGACCGGCGAGGTGTGGATCGAGCAGGGCAAGGAGCCGGTCGGCACGGAGCGGCCCGACTACCCCGCCCAGGACACCACCAGGGCCGTCCTGCACTACCACCGCGCCGACGGGAACTACGACGGCTGGGGACTGCACGTCTGGGGCGGTGCCGCGAACCCCACCGACTGGTCGAAGCCCTTGACGCCGGTGAAGACCGACTCCTATGGCGCGGTCTTCGAGGTACCGCTCACCGAGGGTGCCACCAGTCTCGGCTACATCGTCCACAAGGGCGACGAGAAGGACCTGCCCACCGACCAGGCCCTGGACCTCAAGGCCGACGGGCACGAGGTGTGGCTGGTGAGCGGCGAGGAGAAGTACCTGCTGCCGCAGCCGGCCGGCTCGGCGGCGGCCGTCGACCTCACCACCGCCAAGGCGGTCTGGATCGACCGGAACACCGTCGCCTGGAACGGCTCCGAGGGCGCCGCCTCCACCCAACTGCTCGCCTCCCGCACCGGCACGGTCAAGGCCGAGAACGGCACCCTGACCGGCGACGACGAGACCACCTGGCTCCGCCTCGCCAAGACAGCACTCACCGACGCCCAGAAGGCGAAGTTCCCGCACCTGGCGGACAAAACCGCCTGGTCCGTCGACCCGCGCGACCGCGACCGGGTGCGCGAGGCCCTGCGCGGCCAGGTCGTCGCCTCCCAGCGCGCCGCCAACGGAGCCGTGCTCGCGGCGACGGGCGTGCAGATCGCCGGCGCCCTGGACGACCTGTACGCGGCCGACGCGACGAAGGCCGACCTCGGACCGGTCTTCCGCCACGGCAGGCCCACCCTCTCCGTGTGGGCGCCGACCGCACAGGACGTGAAGCTGGAGATCGGCGACCGCACGGTCCGCATGCGGCGCGACGGCGACACCGGCGTCTGGTCCGTGCGCGGCCCGCGCTCCTGGAAGGGCAAGGACTATCGCTACGCCGTGAAGGTGTGGGCACCCGAGGCCGGGAAGGTCGTCACCAACAAGGTCACCGACCCCTACTCGCTCGCCCTGACCACCGACTCCGAACGCAGCCTCCTCGTCGACCTGGACGACCGCTCCCTCGCCCCGCGCGGCTGGCACGGCTACGACAAGCCCGAGGCCGTGCCGCTCAGGGACGCCCAGATCCAGGAGCTGCACATCCGCGACTTCTCCGTCGCGGACCGGACGGCGGACCCGGACCACCGGGGCACCTACCTCGCCTTCACCGACGAGGAGAGCGACGGCTCCGGGCACCTGCGCGCACTTGCCGAGGCGGGCACGTCGTACGTCCACCTCCTCCCGGCCTTCGACATCGCCACCATCCCCGAGAAGAGGTCCGACCAGGCGACCGTCGACTGCGACCTCGCCGCGCTCCCGGCCGACTCCGGCAGGCAGCAGGAGTGCGTGGCGAAGGCGGCGGCGAAGGACGCCTACAACTGGGGCTACGACCCGTACCACTACACGGTCCCCGAGGGCTCCTACGCCACCGACCCGGACGGCACCGCCCGCACGGTCGAGTTCCGGAAGATGGTCAAGGCGCTCAACGAGGACGGCCTGCGGGTCGTCATGGACGTCGTCTACAACCACACCGCGGCGAGCGGCCAGGCGAAGACCAGCGTCCTCGACCGGATCGTCCCCGGCTACTACCAGCGGCTCCTCGCCGACGGCTCGGTGGCGAACAGCACCTGCTGCGCGAACACCGCGACCGAGAACGCCATGATGGGCAAGCTGGTCGTCGACTCGGTCGTCACCTGGGCCAGGGAGTACAAGGTCGACGGCTTCCGCTTCGACCTCATGGGCCACCACCCGAAGGCCAACATCCTCGCGGTCCGCGAGGCCCTCGACGCGCTGACCCTGAAGAAGGACGGCGTCGACGGCAAGAAGATCATCCTGTACGGCGAGGGCTGGAACTTCGGCGAGGTCGCCGACGACGCCCGTTTCACGCAGGCCACCCAGAAGAACATGGCCGGCACCGGCGTCGCGACCTTCTCCGACCGTGCCCGCGACGCCGTGCGCGGCGGCGGCCCCTTCGACGAGGACCCCGGCGTCCAGGGCTTCGCCTCCGGCCTGTTCACCGAACCCAACTCCGCCGAGGCCAACGGCACCCCGGCCGAGCAGAAGGCCCGCCTGCTGCACTACCAGGACCTGATCAAGGTCGGCCTGACCGGCAACCTCGCCGACTACACCTTCACGGACACCGACGGCAAGGAGGTCAAGGGCTCCGAGGTCGACTACAACGGTGCCCCCGCCGGATACGCCGAGGCCCCGGGCGACGCCCTCGCCTACGCCGACGCGCACGACAACGAGTCCCTGTTCGACGCGCTCGCCTTCAAACTGCCGGCGACCGTGAGCGCCGACGACCGGGCCCGCATGCAGGTCCTCGCGATGGCGGCCGCCGGCCTCTCCCAGGGCCCGGCGCTCTCCCAGGCCGGTACCGACCTGCTGCGTTCCAAGTCGCTGGACCGCAACTCCTACGACAGCGGCGACTGGTTCAACGCCGTCCACTGGAACTGCGCCGACGGCAACGGCTTCGGCCGCGGCCTGCCCCCGGCCGCCGACAACGAGGACAAGTGGCCCTACGCCAAGCCGCTCCTGGGCACGGTGAAGGTCGGCTGCCCGCAGATCACGGGCGCCTCGGCGGCGTACCGGGACCTGCTGAAGATCCGTACGAGCGAGCGGGTCTTCTCCCTCGCCACGGCGGGGCAGGTGCAGTCCCGGCTCTCCTTCCCGCTCTCCGGGAAGGACGAGACGCCCGGTGTGATCACCATGCGCCTCGGTGACCTCGTGGTCGTCTTCAACGCCACCCCGCGGCAGCAGGAGCAGCGGATCGAGGCGGCGGCCGGCACCGGCTACCGGCTGCATCCGGTGCAGGAGGCGGGCGCGGACCCGGTGGTGAAGGGATCCTCGTACGCGGCGAAGACCGGCACGTTCGCCGTGCCGGGCCGTACGGTCGCCGTGTTCCAGCGGGCCGGCTGACGGTCGCGGCACTGCGGTTAGGGTGAGCCCTGCTGTTCACGCAACGGGAGGGCTCATGCCGCAGATCACCGTCGACTACTCCGCTCAGCTGGCGGACGGCTTCGACCGGCCCGCGTTCGCGCGGGCGCTGCACACCGCCGTGGTCGACATCGCGGCCGCCAAGCCGCCGGCGTGCAAGACGCAGTTCCGCCGCGGCGAGGACACCACGGTCGGCCCCGACACCGAGGGGCACGCCGTCGTACACGTCACCCTCGGACTGCTCGCGGGCCGCACCGAAGAGACCAAGGCACGTCTCACCGAGGCCGTCCTGGAACTGCTGCGGCAGTACGTGAAGCCGGGCGACGGCCTCGCCCTGCACGCCTCCGCCGAGGTCCGGGACCTGGACCCGTCGTACCGGAAGTCCGAGAGCTAGCCGGCCAGTGTGATCAGCCGGCCGACCAGGTCCGCGAAGGGGCCGTCGGCCGGCTCGTCCTCGATGAGACGGCGCAGCAGGGCGCCCATCTCCTCGTCGTAGGCGGCGCTCACCGCCGCCAGCGCGGCGAAGTCGTGCACGAGCTGGGCCTCCAGTTCGGCGCGCGGGATGCGGCGCCCGTCCAGCCAGATCAGGGCCGTCGACTCGGCGAGCGAGATCCAGGAACGGACGACCAGTTCCAGGCGCGCGGGCGGATCGGTGACGCCCAGGTGCGAAAGGATCTGGACATACGCGGCCTGGCGTACGGAGTCCACGAGCGCGTTGGTCGTGGAGGAGCCGACGGCCGGGCCACCGCGCATCAGGGCGGAGAAGCCGGGTCCGTGCTGGTCGACGAAGTCGAAGTAGCGGCCCATGACGCGCAGCAGACGCGCGCCCAGCGGACCCTCCCGCGGCTCCACGAACCGGGCCGCCAGATCGTCCGAGGCACGCTGCAACGCGGCCTCGTACAGGCTGAGTTTGCCGGGGAAGTAGTGGTAGACCAGCGGGCGCGAGATGCCCGCGGCCGACGCTATCTCGTCGATGGAGACCTCGTCGGGCGAGCGGCGGCTGAACAGATCGAGGGCGACGCCGATCAACTGCTGCCGCCGCTCCTCGACGCCCATTCTGCGGCGCACCCCGGTAGTCATACGAACACCTTACCGATCGATTCCGGCCCCCGAACGAGCCGGACCGGGCGCAGGCGTTCACATGTCCAGCACGAGCCGCGTCCCCCGGGCGCGTGACACGCAGATGAGCATCGAGTCGCCGCGTTCCGAATCGGTCAGCAGTTCGTCCCGGTGATCGATCTCGCCCTCCAGCACCTTCTGTTGGCAGGTCCCGCACCAGCCCTGCTCGCAGGAGTACGGGGTGTTCGGCAGCTCGGCGCGCACGGCGGCCAGCACCGAGGTGTCCCCGTCCACGGTGAGCGTGCGCCCGCTGCGGTGCAGTTCGACCTCGAACTCCCCGTCGCCACCGGCCGTCGTACGCGGGGCGAACCGCTCCAGGTGCGGCGTGGTGCCCTCCGGGAGGCGTTCCTCGACCGCCGCCATCAGGCCCTCCGGGCCGCAGCAGTACACCGCCGCACCCTCGGGCAGGTCCGCCAGGAAGGCGTCGAGCCCCGGGCGCCCGTCCTCGTCCTCGGCGACGACGGTGACCCTCCCCCCGCCTTGGGCCGGGGGTGCCCCCGTCTCGCTTCGCCCGTGGCCCGGGTCCAGTTTCTCGATCTCCTCCAGGAACGGCATCGAGGCCCGTGTCCGCCCGCCGTACAGCAGCCGCCAGTCGGTGCCTTCCGGCAGGGCCCGCAGCATGGGCAGGACGGGCGTGATGCCGATGCCCCCGGCGACGAAGGCGTAGGCGGGGGCGTCGACCAGGGGGAAGCGGTTGCGCGGTCCGCGCACCTCCAGCTCGACGCCTTCCCGCACCTGCTCGTGCACCTCGCGCGAGCCGCCCCGCCCGTCCTCGACCAGGCGCGTGGCGACGGTGTAGGACGAGGTGTCCTCGGGGTCGCCGCACAGCGAGTACTGCCGCACCAGCCCGGACGGCAGCACCAGGTCCAGGTGGGCGCCCGGCTCCCAGCGCGGCAGGTCGTGTCCCTCCAGGCGGATCCGGACCACCCCGTCGGCTATCCGCTCGTGCGCGGTGACCAGCAGCGTCAGCGCGCGCGAGCGGGGCTGCCCGGAGACCGGCGGCTCCAGCGCGGGCATCGGCCACAGCGGCGAGCCCTGGACGCGGCGCCGCAGTGCCCGGCGGACGACGAGCGCGGCACCGGCCGCGAGCAGCAGCGCCATCGGCTTGGGCTTCATACGGCGTCCTCCTGCGGGGTCTGCGGCTTCTGCGGCTTCTGCGGGTTCTGCGAGGGCTGTGACTTATCGGCGGCCAGTGCGGCGGGAGAGCCGGCCAGGTAGGCGGCCGCCTGCTCGGTCGAGCCCTCCTGGGACGGGTGGTAGGCACGGCTCAGATAGCGCGGCACCGAGCGGACCACGGCGCCGGTCGAGGGCAGCAGGCCCTGCCGGCCGCGCCGGTGGAAGTCCCGGAAGGTGGCGCGGCCGTCGATGAGTGCCGGATCGTTCTCCATGAAGAACCTGGTCCCGCGCTGCCACAGGAACACCAGCGCCGTGAAGGCGGTCGCCCAGGTGCGCACCCGCCTCGCGTAACCCCCGTCCACGTGCAGGAACACCTCGAAGGCCACGGAGCGGTGCTCGACCTCCTCGGCGCCGTGCCAGCGCAGCAGGTCCAGCATGGTCGGATCGGCGCCCCGCCGGTCGAGCGCGTCGGCGTTCAGCACCCAGTCGCCGAGGAACGCCGTGTAGTGCTCGATGGCCGCTATCAGCGCGACCCGCTCCATCAGCCACCACCGGCGCGGCCGGCCCGGCGGCAGGGTGCGGTCGCCGAGCAGCTTCTCGAAGAGCCAGTCGACCTGCGCGGTGTACGGCGTCGGATCGAGCCCCTGGTCCTTGAGGTGCGGCAGCACCTCGTCGTGGGCCTGGGAGTGCATCGCCTCCTGCCCGATGAACCCGATGACGTCCTCGCGCAGCCGCTCGTCCCGGACGTACGGCAGCACCTGCTTGTAGACGTGTACGAACCAGCGCTCCCCGGCGGGAAGCAGCAGGTGCAGCACATTGATGGTGTGCGTCGTGAACGGGTCCCCCGGCACCCAGTGCAGCGGGGTGTCCTCCCAGGCGAAGGACACCTTCCGCGCCTTGAGCGGGACATGCGTATTAGACATGGCGTCAATGTACTGACGGGTAGGGCTCCGGGGAACCCTTGTGCGAGCAGTTGTTGACGCCAGTGTCAGCTAGCGCAGTCCGCCGATCGTCCGGCCGCTCTCCAGGGTGCCCTTGAGCTCGGCCTGCGCGCCCTGCTCGGCCTTCGCCGTCAGCAGGTTCCCGCCGGCGGAGTCGTTGATGCCGCCCGTGGCCTCGACCGACTTCGTGCCGGGTCCGCCGGCGGCGAGCAGGTACCAGTGCCCGCCCTCCGACTTCCACAGCACCCCGGCCAGCACGTGCGGGTCGCGCTCGCCGCACGCCGGTACGTCCTGTGCCTTCGCGGCCACCGCGCCCTGCGCCCCGCCCGGCGTCCGGAACTGGGCCATCACCCGGGCCCCGTCGCCGCGCCAGGTCTCGGCCCGGACGCACACCCACGCGCTCGATCCGCTCGAGTCGGGCAGCGGCTGCCTCGCGAACTCCCAGGCGTTCACCGACCGCACGCCCTGTCCGCGCACCGCGCCCAGCGAGCAGGCGTACGGCGCCCAGGCGTCCACCGCCTTCGCGCCCGAGGCGTCCTTGGCGGAGCCGGGGTGCCCGGTGGTGAGACGGGCCGGCACCAGCTCACCGAGGTCGGTCACCAGGCGGGTGTCCGAGCCGTCGGTCAGCTCCAGCGCGTTCCAGGACGCGCACGCGCCCGACTGCTGCCGCACCGGGCTCGCCACCGGCGAGGTCACGCCGTCGGTCAGCGCCAGATCCCGGGCGTCGGCGTCCGGGTCGGTGAGGTCCCGCCCGGCCGCCTTCGTCACCCAGGGCGCCGTCAGGTAGCGGACGTTGCCGTCGGTCCGGCCGAGGACCACCGCGTTCGCCTCGGCCCGGACGGCACCGTCGGTGCGCGCGAAGTCCAGGGCGGCACCGGCCGTGCCGTCCTTCGGTTCGGCGTACCTGGCGATGCGCAGACCGTCGTAAAGGATCACCACGCGCGCGTTGTCGACGGTCCCGGCGTACAGCAGCTGGGGCGGTCCGGACGGGCCGCCGGTCGGGGTGCCCGGTGTCGCCGAGACGCCCACGCCCTCCCCGGGCCGGGCCCAGACGGCGAGGGCGCGGCGCAGCAGCTCCTTGTCGCCGGTGAGGTCACCGCGGGCCGGCCAGACCGAGAAGTCGGTGCGCGCGGAGGTCTGCCACGCCGCCGGGGCCGCCTTCGTCAGCTTGACCGGGTCGAGGGCGGCCTGCGCCGCCGGGTTCCGCGCGTACGGCGGGGCCGCGGCGCCGTCCGGCCCCCAGCCGTCGCCGGGCAGCCCCAGCAGCGCCCCGCACACCACCAGGGCCGCCCCGGCGACGAGCGCGGCCTTCGTGTGCTGCCGGCGGCGCAACAGGTCGGTCGGCCGGGCCTGCAGCGAACAGGGGTCGAACTCCGGTGACCCGAGCAGCGCGTACTGACCGGGAACCTCGTCGGCCTCCCGCAGCGCGGCGTCGGCGTCGGCGACCCCGGCGGCCCCGAGCAACTGCCGTACGCCGTCGTCGGAAAGCTTCTCCAGGCCCCGCAGCACGTACGCCGCCCGGCCGGGTGCGGAGAGGGTGGCGAGCCGCTGGTCGAGGGCGAGTTCGTCGGCGCCGCCGGAGCGCGGGAAGAGTTTGAGCCCCCGCACCTGCGGGAGCAGCGGCGGCAACTGGGAGCGCTTGGGCCACGCGCGCCGCCGCAGCGGGAGGCCCGCCTCCAGTGCCGTACGGATGACCCGGAGCCGGATCAGGGCGTAGCCGGGGTCGACCTCGCGGCCGGTCGGCTGGGCCGGGATCACGGGTGTCGTCGTGCGGTTGCGGGGCAGTGCGCGCTGGGTGAGGGCGTGCGCGGTCAGGACGCGGCGGCCCCGGCCGAGGCGCGGCGGCAGCACCAGATAGGCGAGCCGGACCAGGCGCGGGTAGTGCTCGACGAGCGCGGCCTCGGCCTGCTCGACGCCGACGACCGGGTCGGCCGGGGAGGCGGAGGACGGTGCGGGGCGCGGGGCGACATCCTGTGACTGCACGTTCAGCAGAACGAGCGAATCGGTGGTTGGTCACCGTGCCCAGGTCAGTCCCCGGGTTCCACCAGCAGCCGTGCGTAGGCGGCCATGGAGCGCCGGTAGCGCGGCAGATGGGGCGCGAGCGCGCCGAGGACCAGGGACAGGCCCTCGCGGTCGCGGCCCGTGCTCGACAGGCACAGGGCGAGCGTGGCACGTACGGCGTCGTCCAGCTCGTCCGAGTGCGCCGTCAGTTCGGGGGTGAGCAACTCGACGCCCTCCTCCGGACGCCCGGTGTTCCGAAGGGAGCTGGAGAGCTGGATCCGCGCCCGGCGGCCCTTGTAGCGGCTGACCTCGCCCAGGCCGCGCGCCAGCGCCTCGCGGTACAGCGGCACGGCCCGGTCCGAGTGGCCCGTGGAGTCCCAGGCGCAGGCCCGCTCGAACAGGCCGAGGGGACTGTCCGCGGGCAACTCGTCGGCGAGGGCGCCGATCACCGCCCGGAAGGCGGCGGCGTCCTCCTCGGCGCCGTCGTCGAACGCCGCCCACGCGGCGGTCACACGGTCTTCCCAGTCCTGGTCCACGGCGCCACTTTCGCACGGGCGTGCTCGGAAGGGCACCGGGATTTCTGAATGGTTCGCGCTCCGCGCCCGTACCGATGACGAGAGCCCTCGCCGGGGCTCCGTGCGGCATGTCGCCGAAACGGACCGGAGGAACACATGAGGCTGACCCGACCGATGCTCGCGCTGGCCGGAGCGGCGGCGGTACTGGCGCTGACCGGCTGCGGAGCCGACGGGGACGGCGAGGCGGCCGTGCCCGAGACGGCCACCGGCAGCC
The DNA here is from genome assembly GCF_055564775.1 of Streptomyces sp. NPDC028991. NCBI lineage: Bacteria > Bacillati > Actinomycetota > Actinomycetes > Kitasatosporales > Streptomycetaceae > Streptomyces > Streptomyces sp. NPDC028991. Next base: position 850,801 of record NZ_JBVHVP010000001.1, read on the forward strand.
TGGAGCACCTGGCCGCCGAGGTGAAGTGCGCGCCCAACATGCAGACCGACGCCGACACCATCCGCCAGGCCCTCTGCGAGAAGGGCGACGAGAAGTACTTCCTCGCCACCTTCGCCACCGATCGCGGCCAGCGCGAGTGGATCAACACGGCCAAGGACTACGGCGGTTACTACCTCGTCGGCCGCAAGTGGGTCGCCGTCGGCCACGAGGACGTCGTGGCGGACCTCCGCGGCCGGCTCGGCGGGACCCTGGAGCAGGGCACGCAGCACGGCGGCGGCCACTCGGCGGGTCACGGCGGGCACGGCGGCTGACCCGTACGGGGACGCGAAGGGGGCCGGTGGCGAATGCCGCCACCGGCCCCCTCGTTCGGCCCTCGCGAGGACTACTGGCAGTCCTCGCCGCGGTTGATGCAGTCGACCACCTCGTTCATCAGGTCCTCGTCCATGACGTTGATGAAGTCGTTGTGATCGGTGATCGGCTTGTGCAGCTGCTCCGGGAAGCCGTCCACCGCGTACGGGTTCTGCACCTGTCCGTTCTCGATGGTCGGTGCGGGCACGTCGTACACCAGGCGGACCTGGAGCTGCGGAATCGCCTGGAAGCCGTTCGGGCAGCTTCCGTCCTGCTGGACGAAGGCCACGTGGTCACGGTGGTTGGCGCTGTCGATGTTCTGGCCGTCCCAGCAGCTCTGGAAGTTGGACGTGCGCACCACCTGGCTGCCCTCCGGACAGAGCACGTACTTGTCCGTCACCTGCCTGTCCTCGAAGCCGGTACAGCTGAACGAGCTGTTGGCGTTCGCGACACCGTTGGTGAACGCCTTGGCGTCACCGGTGATGATGCGCAGGAACTTCGGCATGGCGACGACGTCGCTCCGCTGGTTGCCCACGAACTTGATCTCGGCCTGGCTGGCCTTGAGGATCTTGCCGACGTTGCCTTCGGCGCCACCGCCCAGGTCGCCCGCGTCGAACTCCTGGGTGCCGTCCTGGAGCCGCAGCACCGGCCAGTAGTAGGTGGACTTGTCGCCCTGGTTCTGGCACGACGTGTCGGCGGCGGCCAGGTCCTCGTCGCTGGAGAAGGCGTCGTTGTCCTGGTTGCCGACGTAGTCGTGCGTGTGGTGCGCGCCGTTGTCGACGCCCGGGGCCACGATCAGGTTGTCACTGTTGAACAGGTTGTTCTCGTTGACACCGCAGTTCGCGGTGAAAGAGCCCGTGGACCCGCCCTCTCCGTTGGCGGCCAGGCCGTTCTCCAGGTCCCGGGAGCCCGGCTGGACGTCGTTGATGTCGACGAAGTCCTCGGCGAAGGGGCCCGCTGCCCCGTTCCCGTTGTCGCCCTGGTTCTGACCGCCGTCCTGGCCCTGTCCGTCGCCGTTCTGGCCGTCGTCCTGGCCGTCACCGCCTTGGCCGTCGCCGTTCTGGCCATTACCGTCCTGGCCGTCGCCGTTCTGCGGCTGCTGCGCGGGCTGACCCTGGCACTGGGCCAGCTCGTCCAGGTTGTCGTCGGCCTGGCCGCCGGCCCGGTTGATCTCCAGCTGGATCCGGTCGATGATCGCCTTCCGACGGTCCTTGAGCGGGCCGAGAATCGCGTTCTGGACGAACTGCGAGTCACCTGCCTGCGCGCGTCGCGTGGTGGCGAGGCGCTTGTAGGCGTCCGTGATCTGGCTGTCCATCGTGGCCAGTTCGCCGTCGACCTCCCCGCGCGCCCGGTCCGGCACGTCGGAGAGCTGCTGGCCGACGTCCGGACAGTCGATCGTCGCCACCTGCGCGGCGGCGGACCTGGTCCGGTTGTGCGCCGGATTCTCCTCGTGCGCCGAGGCGTAGAAGTTGGCCCAGACCAGCCCGCCCCCGCCGACCGCCAGGGCCGCCGCCCCGGCAACGACCTTGGTGGCCAGCGGCGTACGGCGTTTTCTTGTATTGCGTCCCATGGAACTCCTCTGACTTCCTTGCGGGGCATCGAGGGCGCCCGACAGGAGTGAAGCGGCTCCCATCCATACGGAGCCCGTCCCAGGGGTGTTCAGTCGTCTCGGAAATTGCCGGGTCCTGTGGGACTGGAGAGGTCAGCGGCCGCGGTCCAGATACGCCAGAACCGCCAGTACACGCCGGTTGTCGTCGTCCGAAACCTCGAGGCTTAGCTTGGCGAAGATGTTCGCTGTGTGCTTGGCGATCGCCCGCTCCGTCACGACCAGTTTGCCGGCGATCGCCGCGTTGGTCCGGCCCTGCGCCATCAGTTCCAGTACCTCCAGCTCCCGGGGAGTCAGCCGCTCCAGCGGCCGGTCCTCCGCCGCACGCCGGCTCAGGAGCTGCTGGATGACCTGCGGGTCCATCGCCGTACCGCCCGCCGCCACCCGCCGTACCGCGTCCACGAACTGCTCCGCGTCGAACACCCGGTCCTTGAGCAGGTACCCCACCCCGCCGTCGCCGTCGGCCAGCAGCTCCCGGGCGTACAGCTGCTCCACGTGCTGGGAGAGCACCAGCACCGGCAGCCCCGGCCGCTCGCGGCGGGCCTCGAGCGCGCACTGCAGGCCCTCGTCGGTCAGCGTGGGCGGCAGGCGTACGTCGACGACGGCGACGTCCGGCTCCAGTTCGGCCAGCGCGCGGGACAGCTCGGGGCCGGTCTCGACGGCCGCGGCGATCTCGAAGTCGTGGGCCTGAAGGAGCCGGACCAGTCCGTCGCGCAGCAGGAAGAGGTCTTCGGCTAGGACAACGCGCAAGGCAGCTCCATGGTGACCATGGTGGGACCGCCGGCGGGCGAGCTGACGGCCAGGACGCCGTCGAATGTACCGAGCCGGCGCTCCACCCCGGCCAGGCCCGACCCCGCCCCGATCACCGCGCCGCCCTTGCCGTTGTCGGTGACGGCGATGCGCAGCTGTCCCCCGGCGTGGTGCACGTCGATCCAGACCCGGTCGGCACCGGAGTGCTTCACGGTGTTGGTGAGGATCTCGCTGACCGCGAAGTAGGCGGCGGACTCCACCGGTGCCTCGGCGCGGCCGGGCAGCTCCACGTCGACCTCGGCGGCGACGGGCAGCCGCAGCACCAGGGCGCGTACGGCGTCCCCGAGGCCGCGTTCGGCGAGCACCGGCGGGTGGATGCCGCGCACCAGCTCGCGCAGTTCGGTCAGGGCGTCGGCGGAGGACCGGCGGGCCTGGGCGAGCAGTTCCCGGGCCTTCGCCGGGTCCTTCTCCAGCAGTGCCTCGATCGTCCCGAGATCCATGCCCATGGCGACCAGCCGGGCCTGCGCCCCGTCGTGCAGGTCCCGCTCGATGCGGCGCAGTTCGGCGGCGGAGGTGTCGACGGCGTCGCGGCGCGTTTCGGTCAGCACGCGCACCCGCTGGGCCAGTTCGCCCCGTCCGGAGCCGAGAAGGGCGGCGGTGAGGCGGAAATGGGCGTGCAGCACGCGCGGGGCGAGCCAGAGGGCGACGACCAGGAGCACGGCGCCGAGCCCCGCGGCGTAGAAGGCGGAGGTCTGGTCGGTGACCCGGACGAAGCCGTACCAGTACCCGTCGGGCAGCACCCGCCACAGCCCGGCCGCGATCGCGAAGCCCTCCAGCGGGTACAGCGGCAGCGCGAAGGCCAGCAGCGCGGTGACGAAGCCCGCCGTCATGTCGGCCGGCAGCCACAGGAAGTCCCGCCAGGTCGCCGGGTCGCGGAGCATCCCGAAGGTGCGCGCCCACGGATTGGCGTCCTCGGGCAGCGGCCGGTACGCCCGCCGGATCCGCACCCCGCCCCACTCGGCGGCGAGCAGCCGCCGCCAGTCCGCGAACGCCCGCACACCGGTCAGTACCCAGGGCGTGGTGACGATGCCGATCCCGATCGGGACGAGGGCGATGGACACGAGGGTCAGGCAGAAGCACAGCACCGCGCCGGGCAGGGAGATCAGCGCCAGCGCCAGCCCCCGCACGGCCGACAGGGCCACGCCCCGCGTCCGTGTCTTCCGGTCGGTGAGCCGGCCTTCGCTCTTCGTCTCGGTGTTCATGCCGTCAGTCTCGCGGAGGCGACGGCGCGGGGCACTGGGCCCGGCCCCCGGTCGGAGGGTGGTGCCAAGTACACCCTCGGGCGGGCAGGGCCGGGGGCGTCCAGGCAGGTACACCCTCGGCAGTACGCCCCGAGCGGGCACACTCCGAGCAGGTGCGCCCCGGTACGTACGCCCTGGCCGGGTGCAGCCCGCGGGCTGGGCGCACCCCCCCCGGCCGGGTGCGGCGGGCCGGGACACCCGGCCGAGTATGGACTCCCGGCGGGGCCGGGTCTCCCGGCCGGGCCAGGACTCCCGGCCGGGCAAGTCCGGGCCAGGGAGGGTTCCATGGCGGCGGCCTCGTGCGAGGAACACCCCGGGTCACCACCGGTACGGCCAGACCCGGCCCCGTCCCCGCCGGGTCACGCCCCGTCGGCCGCGAGCACCTTCGCCTCCGTCTCCGGGTCCAGACCGACCGGCGGCCGGTCCGGGCGCAGGGGCGCCGTGCCGCCGATGCTCCGCAGCCAGGTCCAGGTGTCGGTGACGGTGTCGCCGACCGGACGGCAGCTCAGGCCCGTCGCCAGCGCCCGGGACACGTCGGCGCTCTGCAGGGCGTCGTGAAGGTCGCTGCCGGGCGGTGTCCACACCGGCAGTTGCCCCCACGGTTCGATGCCGGCGGCGAGGACGCTTTCGGGGGCGGTCCAGCGCAGCTCCGCCGCACCGCCGGTGGCCGTCGCGCAGGCGTCGAGCAGGGCGCCCATGGTGCTGTGCCCCGCCGGGGAGGCCAGGTTGTACGGCCCGCTCAGCTCCCGCTCCACCGCGCCGAGGACCCAGTCGGCGAGGTCGCGGACGTCGACGTACTGGAGGGGGAGGTCCCGCGGGCCCGGCGCCAGCACCGGGCCGCCGCGGGCGACGCGGTTCAGCCACCAAGGCAGCCGCCCGATGTTCTCGTACGGGCCGAGGATCAGCCCGGCCCTGACCAACACCGAACGGTCGGCGCCGAAGGCGTCCTGGACGGCCAGCTCGGCGCCCCGCTTGTCCCGGGCGTAGTCGGTCTGCCCGGCGTCCGCCGAGGCGCCCTCGACGAGCGGGGCGTCCTCGGTGTACCTGGCGGGCGGGGGCCAGGCGTACACCGAGCAGCTCGACACGTACACGTACCGGCCGGCGCGGTCCCGCAGCAGCCGCGCCGCGTCCCGCACCGCGCGGGGCGCCGCCGACCAGGTGTCGACGACGGCGTCCCACGTGCCGTCGGCCAGGGCGGTGAGCCCGGCGGATTCGGTGCGGTCGCCGTGCAGCGACCGCACGCCGGGCGGCGGGGCGTGCCGCCCGCGGTGGAAGACGGTCACCTCCCAGCCGCGCCCGAGCGCCTCCTCCACCACGGCCCGCCCCACGAACTCCGTACCGCCCAGCACCAGTAGCCTCATGCCGATCACTGTGCCCCGCACGGCGGCCGGAGGGAACGCCCGTCTGCCGACAGCAGAGGCTCGGCGTCCGGTGGGCGGCGCGTACTCGTAACCGACGCGCCGCACCGTCTGGATCGCCCGCCGGTGCTCGGTGCCGAGCTTCCGGCGCGGCGGGGCGACGTGTCGCGGGTGTGCACCCGGTGCGGATGCCAGGCGTCGCGCGGTGTCGCGGCGGCAGCGCGAGGGGGCGTCCACCGTCGTGGTGGACGCCCCCTCGCGTGAACCGGGGCCGGGCCGGCCGGATCGGACCGACCGGATCGGGTCGGCCGGATCGGACCGGCCGGGTCAGACCGACCGGCCGGGTCAGACCGACCGGCCGGATCAGACCGACCGGCCGGATCAGACCTGACCGGCCTTCTCCAGCGCCGTGCAGCAGGTGTCCACCAGCAGGCGGGTCACCACGTACGGGTCGACGTTGGCGTTCGGACGGCGGTCCTCGATGTAGCCCTTGCCGTCCTTCTCGACCTGCCACGGGATGCGGACCGAGGCACCGCGGTCGGAGACACCGTAGGAGTACTCGTTCCACGGTGCGGTCTCGTGCAGGCCGGTGAGGCGGTCGTCGATGCCGGCGCCGTAGTTCTTGACGTGGTCGAGCGGCTTGGAGCCCTCGCCGAGCGACTCGGCCGCGGTGATGATCGCCTCGTAGCCCTCGCGCATCGCCTTGGTGGAGAAGTTGGTGTGCGCGCCCGCGCCGTTCCAGTCACCCTTGACCGGCTTGGGGTCGAGGGTGGCGGAGACCTCGAAGTCCTCGGCCGTGCGGTAGAGCAGCCAACGGGCCACCCACAGCTGGTCGGAGACCTCCAGCGGCGACAGCGGGCCCACCTGGAACTCCCACTGGCCCGGCATGACCTCGGCGTTGATGCCGGAGATGCCGAGGCCGGCCTTCAGGCAGTTCTCCAGGTGCGCCTCGACGACGTCACGGCCGAAGATCTCGTCCGAGCCGACACCGCAGTAGTAGCCGCCCTGCGCGGCCGGGAAGCCGCCCTCGGGGAAGCCGAGCGGGCGGGCGCCCTTGAAGAACGTGTACTCCTGCTCGATGCCGAAGATCGGCTCCTGAGCGGCGAAGCGCTCGGAGAGCTCGGTCAGCGCGGCGCGGGTGTTGCTCGGGTGCGGGGTCATGTCCGTGTCGAGGACCTCGCACAGCACCAGGATGTCGTCGCCGCCGCGGATCGGGTCGGGGCAGGAGAAGACCGGCTTGAGCACGCAGTCCGAGGAGCTTCCCTCGGCCTGGTTGGTGGAGGACCCGTCGAAGCCCCAGATCGGCAGTGCGTCGAGGCCGGCGGGGGCGTCCGTGATGATCTTCGTCTTGGAACGGAGCTTGGCCGTCGGCTCGGTGCCGTCGATCCAGATGTACTCGGCCTTGAAGGTCACGGTGACACATCCTTCGGGTGGGTCCGGGCGCACTGCGGGTGCTGCGGCGCTGCGGCACTGGGCGCCGCGTCTACTGCCGTGCAGCGTGCCAACAGGCGATTTCCCGTCCGTTGCCCGTTTGTGAACCCCGTGTTACCCGGGGTCGCTGTGGCGCGTCTCTCAGGGCTCGCGCCCGTCCTCGGCCGCGGCCTCCCGCACGCCGGACAGGAAGGAGGCGATCGCCCGCAACTCCCGTTCGTCGTAACCCCGCAGCAGGCCGACCGCCCGTTCGATCAGTGGTCCGAAGTGCGACCAGCCGAGGGCGACCGCCCGTTCGTCCACCTCGACGGTGACCCTGCGCCGGTCCCGCTCGTCGCGCACCCGCCGCACATGACCGGCCCGTTCCAGCCGGTCGACCAGGGCCGTGGTCCCCGCCGAGTTCAGTCCGAGGGCGGCGCCCAGCCGTCCGGCGGTCATCTCCTCGCCCGCCCGCGACGCGTCCATGAGCGCGATCAGCGCGCGCACGTCGGTGGGATGCATGCCGTTGCGGTGTGCGAACCGCGTGCTGTGCGCCCCCAGTTCGACGGCGACCGCGCGCAGCAGATGGACGATCTCCATCTCCGGTCCCTGCTCGGACATGGGGCTCCGCCTCCGGCTATCATCTCGTCCGACGAGTATCTCGCTGAGCGAGAGAATACGCGACGCGAGAAGAAGACCGAGTAACAGGGGGCCCGCCCATGAGCGCTCGCGGTGCGTACGACGCCGGCCGTTTCCACGCCGCCTACGACAGAGTCCTCGCCAAGTGGCCGGCGCGGCGGGAGGCGATGACCGTGTCCACGCCCTTCGGCGAGACGCACGTCAACGTGACCGGCCCGGCCGGCGGCCCGCCGCTCGTCCTCCTGCCCGGCGGCGGCGCGGCGACCTCCGCCTCCTGGTACGCCCAGGCCGCCGAGCTGTCCCGGACCCACCGCCTCCACGCGGTCGACCTGATCGGCGCCCCCGGCCGGAGCACGCCGGCCGGCGACCGCCACCCCCGTACGGTCGCCGACCTCGCCGGCTGGCTGGACGCGCTCCTCGACGGCCTCGGCATCGAGGAGACGGACCTCGGCGGGCACTCCTACGGCGCCTGGATCGCCCTGCACCACGCCGTGCGCGCACCCCGCCGGGTACGCCGCCTGTTCCTCCTGGACCCGACGCAGTGCTTCGCCGGGTTCAAGGCGGCCTACCTGCTGCGCGCGATGCCGATGCTGCTGCGGCCCACGCCCCGCCGGGTCCGCGCCTTCCTGGACTGGGAGACCGGGGCCGTCCCCCTCGACCCCGACTGGCTCGCCCTCCAGGAGGCGGCCGTCGGCTTCCCCTCCCGCAGGCCGGTGACCGGACCGCGTCCGGCGCCGGAGTCGCTGCGGGGGCTGGACGTGCCGGTCCTGCTGCTCCTCGCGGGGAACAGCAGGACCCATGACCCCGCCGAGGTGGCGGCCCGGGCGCAGGGGCTGCTGCCGCACGTCACGACGACAGTCCTGCCGGACGTGTCCCATCACGCGCTGCCGCAGTCCGCCCCGCCCGGACCGGGCCGCTGGATCAGTGCCTTCCTCGCGCCGTCGGGCGGCTGAGCCTCACCCCACCTTCTCGATCAGCGCCCGCCGGATCAGGAACTTGCCCTGCTCCCGGACCTGTTCGAACGCCGCGTTGTTGAGGAGTACGCAGCTGCCGGAGACGGAGTCGACCTCCACGGTCGTGGACTTGGCGTTGTCGAGGTTGGTCACCTTCAGCTTGGTGCCCACCGGGAACCGGTCGCTGGAGGCGGCGGGCGCGCCGCCCTCGCCGGAGAGGGTGACGGTGGAGCCGTCGCAGACCTGCTCACCGGCCTGGGCGGCGCCTCCGGCCTGGTCCCCGGCCTGGTCCCCGGCCTGGTCCCCGGCCTCCTGAGCCGCTTCCTGGCCCGCCTCCTGCCCGGCTTCCCGGCCTGCCTCCTGCCCGGCTTCCCGGCCGTCCTGCGGCGGCTGCGCGGCCTGGGAGTCCTGAGCCGACTCCCCAGCCGCACACCCGGACGCCTCCTGCTTGCGCTCGATCTCCGCGATGACGGCCTCGCGGTTGGCGATCCGGGCCTCCGACTGCGCGTCGGGCTCGGCCCGCTGGCCGTCGATGAACCGCTGGTTGTTGCCGAGCGCGGTGGCCAGGCCCTGGCAGACGGAGGAGCCTTGGGCGGACTTCGTCTGCGCGTTCTGGGTGGTCTGCGCGGCGTTCGAGGCGTTCGCCATCACGAACGCCCCACCGCCGGCCACCGTCGCCGCGCTGACGAGCAACGCGATCTTCTTCTTCGTACCGAGAGTTCTCCTGCGCGGCATGCGCGCCTCCTGAAGAGGTAGGGGAGCGTACGCGGCTATGTACGAGATACCGAACGGAGTTGCTCAGCGGTCTCGCCGACAAGCGCGAGTAACGCGCGTCACACCCCGCCCTCCTCGTACGCCACCACGTTGTCGTTGGCGTACTGGAGCAGGCCCTCCGTCTGCCGGGTGAGCGCCGCCTCCCCGGTCTCCGTCCCGTCGCCCCACTGGCCGTTCGAGAACACCACCGACCGCACGGCCATCAGCCGCCGGAGGACACCGGCCGACCCGGGCGGGACCGTCGGCAGCCCCGCCTCGGGCGGCGGGTCGAGCGAGACCGTCTGGTACGTCACCGGGTCCGTGGAGGCCATCGCGAACACCGTCCCGGCGTCCTCGGCGCGCGCGAAGCTCACCACGGTCACGGTCACCCGAGAGCGCCGTTCGGCGTCCGTGAACAGGGCCGCGGTGATCCGCAGGCAGCCCTCGCCCTGGTCGGCCAGGGCGGCGAGCTCCGGCGACATGCCCTGCGCGCACTCGGTGGTGGTGGCCAGGTCGACGCGCTTGTACCGGGAGCCGTCGGACAGGCGCACGTTCGTCTCCGGGAAGGCCTGCTCCGGACGCACCACCGGACGCACCACCGGACGCGCGAGCGGCGAGGGCAGGGCGGAGGGCGCGTCGGAGGGCAGGGCGGCGGAGACGGAGGGGACGGCGGCGGCCGTTGCGGACGCCGTGGCGGACGACGACGCGATCCGGTCGTCACCGTCATCGCCGCCCGTGGACATCAGGGTGCCGGCGGCGATGGCCGCGACGAGGACGCCACCCGTCGCCGCGCCCACCGCCGGCCGGGTACGACGGCGTCTGCGTATGCGCTGCCGATCGGCGACCTGGGCGGCCGAAGCCGCCGCGGGGTCGTACGGCCCGTACGGAGCCTGCTGCCCGTACTGCGTGTGCCGTCCATACCGCGGCGCGTGCGGCGGCGGCTGCCCGGGCTGCCCGGGCTGCCCGTACGGTCCGTGCTGTCCATGCGGTCCGTACGGCCCGTACTGCGTTCCTTGATCACCGTGGGTCATGGCGGCGCAGGGTAACAGCGCGGACGGCCTTGAGTCCCGGCGCCCGGCAAGTCATTGCCTAACGGGACAGAACGTCCCGTACCGCCTCGTCGGTGCGGCCCACGACGGCCGTTCCGTCGTCCGCCGTGATGATCGGGCGCTGGATCAGCTTCGGGTGCTCGGCCAGCGCCGTGACCCAGCGGTCGCGTGACGTGTCGTCACGGGGCCAGTCCTTCAGGCCCAGTTCCTTCGCGGCCGCCTCCTGGGTGCGGGTGATGTCCCACGGCTCCAGTCCGAGCCGGTCGAGCACCTCGCGGAGCTCGTCCTCGCTCGGCACGTCCTCCAGGTAGCGGCGGACGGTGTACTCGGCGCCCTCGGCGTCGAGCAGGCTGATCGCGCTACGGCACTTCGAACAGGCCGGGTTGATCCAGATCTCCATGCCGACACGGTAGCCCGGCGATGCGAAAACTCGTTCGCCCCGCGCGCCACAGAGGCCCCGAAAGCCCTTGTGGCCAGGGGCTTTTGTCAGTGGTGGGCGGTAAAATAGAAGCAGTGTTCGAGGGTGTCGCCGGGAGGTCCGGACGGCGCCCTGACCGCGACAGGAGGATGCCCGTGCCCGCTGCCGCACTGAAGCCGAAGCCGAAGCCGAAGCCGTTGCCCACCCAGTCCACCGCCAAGCGGCCCGTTCTGCTCGACCTGCCGTACGAACCCGTGGAGAAGCGTCCGCTGCCGGCGGGCCGTCCCCGCGAGTGGTACGTCACGCACAACCGCCGGCTCAAGGCGATGCGGCTCGCCATCGCCCTGCTCGACTCCGGCGTCTACCTGCCGAACCAGGCGCGGAACGAGAGGATACGCAGCGCCGCGGAGACGATCGGCGTGCACCCGCCGTCGGACACGACGTGCCACATGGTGCGGGCGCTGATGCGGTACTCGCGGTGAGCACGGCGCCGGGTGCCCGTTCGTGGTCCAGGGCGCCCGGCGCCGCTGTCGCCGTCGCCGGGAGCTGCCGTTCCGCAGGCGCCCTACGCCGACAGCTCCCGCTCCAAGGGCGTCCGGAACCGCGGCGTCACCCGTGTCGTCCCCACCCAGGACGCGAGCCGCTCCGCCTCGGTCACGATCGCGGTCTCCGCCTCGCGGCCGAGCCTCTCGCCGGCCGGCACCCGCCAGACGATCTCGCCGTCGGCGCGCTGGGCCCAGCCGCCGATCACCCGGCCGTTCCACCACACGGTCGGCCCCACGTTGCCGCTGCGGTCGAAGAGCATCGGCCGCAGTTCGGGGGCGAGGTACCAGTCCCGGTGCCGCCAGCCCATCGCCGTCGGGTCCAGGGCGGGCAGCAGCGCCGCCCACGGTCCGGCGGGCCCGGTGACCGGCCCGGCGTCGCCGGCGGCCACGTACCCCGTGCCCTCGTCCAGTGACACCGCCTCCGCGCCGATCGCGGCCAGCGCCCGGCGTACCTCCGTCACCCGCCACCCCGTCCACCACTTCAGGTCGTCCTCGGTCGCCGGCCCGCACGCCGCCAGCCACCGCCGCAGCAGCTCCGCCTGCGCCTCGGCCGGGTCCAGCTCGGGATGCGCGGGCGCCGGCGCCCAGCGGAACCGGCTGGACGTCCACGAGCCCAGCGGCCGGCCCCGGACGACCTTGCCCTCCACGCCCAGCACCCTGAGCAGCCGGGTGGAGACGGTGTGCACGCCCTCGTAGCTCTTCCCGGCCGCGGCAACGAACTGCTCCTTCAAGCGCGGCTCGTCCCGGGCCAGCTCGGCCGCCGTGGCCTGGCCGCGCCGGGCCAGCGCGGCCAGCGCCGACCCTTCGACCTCCGTCAGCCAGGCAGCGTCCGGCGCCCCGGCCTCCGCCATGTTCCTGAGCAGTGTGGCCCGCTCCCTGGCGGCGACGGTGAGACCGGTCGAGGCGTGCACGACCGCCGTCAGCTCCGCCGGGAACACGAACACGGTGTGCCGCATGCCGTGCATCCGGACCAGCGTCCCGTCCTCGTACAGCGCCCGCTCGGTACCGCCCACGGTCTTCGCCGCGTCCGCGAGCCGCGCGCCCACGGCCAGGTACACCGTCGCGGGGTCCGTGCCGTGCAGCGCGACCAGCGAACCGGCGACCTCCTCGGGGCTCCCCGCCCGGGACGGGCCCGCCAGCCGCTGCCGCAGCCCGAGCCGGTCCCGCCGCTCCGCCGTCCCGATGTGCCGCCGTCCGTCACCCATACCGGCCTCCGCCCGCCCGCCCGTCGCGTCCTCGGTACGGTCATCCTGCCCGAGAGCACTGACGGCGCCGGGCCGGACGGCCCGGCGAGCGCTCTGGCTAGTAGGACGCCCGGAAGTCGGCGTACCCGAGCAGGACGATCACCGCGGCCACGCAGCCCAGAACCAGGGCGGTGGACACCCACGACGACCGGCGCCCGGACCCGACGTGCTCGGGGTCGGCGCGGAAGGGGACCGGTCCGGGCGGGTTCTCCTTCCAGCGCGCGGCGAGCATCCGGGCGCGTGCGGAGGGCTCCTTGTGCTCGGCACCGTCCGCCCACTTGATGTCGAACTCGCGTTCCTCGTCGTATCGATCGGACATGCCCGGTCCCTCTCCCCGTCCCCTGGCTCGAACAGCCGTGTCAGTGAACATGATCCTGGGGCGGGATCCCCCTGTGAAGCTTTTCGGCCAGCGAGCCAGCGAGCCAGCGAGCCAAAGAACCAGCGAGCCACAGCGAACCCACGAGCCAACGACGGCGCCCCCGCCCCCTGACAAGCAGGAGACGGGGGCGCCGGACGACCCGGGCCGGCCCGGGCGTCGGTCACACGTCGAAGTACATCTCGAACTCGTGCGGGTGCGGACGCAGCTGCAGCGGCGCGATCTCGTTGGCGCGCTTGAAGTCGATCCACGTCTCGATCAGGTCCGGCGTGAAGACGTCGCCCTGGAGGAGGAACTCGTGGTCGGCCTCGAGGCGGTCGAGGACGGCGCCGAGGGAGGTCGGGACCTGCGCCACGCCGGCGTGCTCCTCGGGAGCCAGCTCGTAGAGGTCCTTGTCGATCGGCTCGGCCGGCTCGATCTTGTTCTTGATGCCGTCCAGGCCCGCCAGCAGCAGCGCCGAGAAGGCCAGGTACGGGTTGCCGGAGGCGTCCGGCGCGCGGAACTCGACGCGCTTGGCCTTCGGGTTCGAGCCCGTGATCGGGATGCGCATCGCGGCCGACCGGTTGCGCTGCGAGTACACCAGGTTCACCGGCGCCTCGAAGCCCGGCACCAGGCGGTGGTAGGAGTTCACCGTCGGGTTGGTGAAGGCCAGCAGCGACGGGGCGTGCTTGAGGATGCCGCCGATGTAGTAGCGGGCGGTGTCGGACAGGCCGGCGTAGCCCTGCTCGTCGTAGAAGAGCGGCTCGCCGCCCGACCACAGCGACTGGTGGACGTGCATGCCCGAGCCGTTGTCACCGAAGATCGGCTTCGGCATGAAGGTCGCCGTCTTGCCGTTCTTCCACGCCACGTTCTTCACGATGTACTTGAAGAGCTGGAGGTCGTCGGCCGCGGCGAGCAGCGTGTTGAACCTGTAGTTGATCTCGGCCTGGCCGGCGGTGCCCACCTCGTGGTGCTGGCGCTCGACCTGGAGACCGGACCGCTCCAGCTGGAGGGAGATCTCGGCGCGCAGGTCGGCGAAGTGGTCGACCGGCGGGACCGGGAAGTAGCCGCCCTTGTAGCGGACCTTGTAGCCGCGGTTGTCCTCCAGGGCACCGGTGTTCCAGGCGCCGGCCTCGGAGTCGATGTGGTAGAAGGACTCGTTCTCGCGGGTGGCGAAGCGGACGGAGTCGAAGACGTAGAACTCGGCCTCGGGGCCGAAGAACGCCGTGTCGGCGATGCCCGTGGAGGCCAGGTACGCCTCGGCCTTCTTCGCCACGTTCCGCGGGTCGCGGGAGTACTGCTCGCCCGTGATCGGGTCGTGGATGAAGAAGTTGATGTTGAGGGTCTTGTCCCGGCGGAACGGGTCGACGCGCGCGGTGGACAGGTCGGGGCGCAGGGACATGTCCGACTCGTGGATGGCCTGGAAGCCGCGGATCGAGGACCCGTCGAAGGCCTGCTCGTCGTCGGGGTCGAACGCAGCGGCGGGCAACGTGAAGTGCTGCATGACGCCCGGCAGGTCGCAGAACCGGACGTCGACGAACTTGACGTCCTCGTCGGCGATGTACTTCTTGGCCTCGTCGGCGTTCTGGAACATCCAGCTCCTCCTACTCCCGACCGTCCCGCCGGGGTGGTAGATCGTTCGTGCGGCCAGTGCGGGTGGCACACGCTTCCTCGACCCTAGGGACGGGTGATTTCTCGGGCGTGACCCATTTGTTTCGCAGAAGTTAACCGGCTTCATTCCAGCGTAGGCCTCATCCGGGCCCGCCACACCCCGCCGTACGCCGCCCCGCGGCCCCTGCGCCCCACCCTCCGTCCGCCGGTCATATACGGGCGCAGTACCGTGGACGGGTGGACAACAGGCAAGCAATCGGATCGTGGCTTTCCGGGCCGCGCGCGGCCATCGAAGAGGCCGGCGCCGATCTCGGATACCGGGGAGAGCAGCTCGGTCTGCCCGAGGAGGGGCCGGGCTCGATCGCCCGCCCGGGCAGGCGGATCGGCGCCCTGGCCGTCGACTGGGCCCTGTGCCTGCTGATCGCATACGGCCTGATCACGGACGGCTATGAGCAGGCGACCGGCAACTGGGCCCTGCTGATCTTCTTCGTACTGAGCGTGCTGACCGTCGGCACGGTCGGCTTCACCCCCGGCAAGCGGCTCTTCGGCCTGCGGGTGCTGGACCTGGGCACGGGCCGCCCGAGCCCTCCGCGTGCCCTGCTGCGCTCGGTCCTGCTGTGCGTCGCCCTCCCGGCGCTGATCTGGGACCGCGACGGCCGGGGCCTGCACGACCGGCTGGCGCGCACCGCGGAAGTGCGGATCTGAGGCCGCGGAAGCCGCGGACCCGACGACGGTCTCGAGTTCCACGGCGCCGTGTCGGCGCGCTTTACGGCGATGGGGGCGCCCGGATCACTCCGGGCGCCCCCATCGCCGTAAAGGCGTCTCGGTGTCCTACGGTCAGCGCTGCCTGGGGTTGCCGCCCTTGGGCATGCGCATGCCCTTCGGCATCGGGCCCTTGGGCAGCGGCATGTTGCTCATCAGGTCGCCCAGGGCGCGCAGCCGGTCGTTGGTCGCGGTGACCTGCGGGCCGCTCAGGACGCGGGGGAGCTTGAGCATGGTCGTGCGGAGCTTCTTCAGCTCGACCTGGCCTTCGCCGGTGCCCACGAGCAGGTCGTGCACGGGCACGTCGGCGACGATGCGGTTCATCTTCTTCTTCTCGGCCGCGAGCAGCGACTTCACCCGGTTCGGGTTGCCCTCCGCGATCAGCACGATGCCCGCCTTGCCGACCGCGCGGTGCACCACGTCCTGATTGCGGTTCATCGCCACCGCGGGTGTCGTCGTCCAGCCGCGGCCGATGTTGTCCAGCACGGCCGCCGCCGCGCCCGGCTGTCCCTCCATCTGGCCGAAGGCCGCCCGCTCGGCCCGGCGTCCGAAGACGATCGCCGTCGCGAGGAAGGCGAGCAGCACGCCCAGAATGCCTGCGTAGATGGGGTGACCGATCAGGAAACCGATCGCGAGGAGGACACCGAAGACGACGATGCCGACACCCGCGAGTACAAGACCGATCTTCTTGTCGGCCTTGCGGGTCATCTTGTAGGTCAGAGCGATCTGCTTCAGTCGCCCGGGATTCGCAGCGTCCGCTGCAGGTTCCTTCCTCGCCATGGCAGGAAGTCTACGTGCCCCCGAAAGCGCCGACGACGGCAGTGCCCGGCGCGGGGGAGACGGGACGGAGGCCGGAGGGTGATCAGGGTCGGCCGGTGACGGACTGCCGCAGTACGCGCTCCGTCTCGATCCGGTCCTTGGCGCGGCGGCGGTCCTCCAGCACGGAGGTCCAGGCGTTGCGCCGGGCGGTGCGCTGGCCGCCGCTCATCAGCAGCGACTCGACGGCCCGCAGCGCGGTGGTGAACGACGGGATGGCGGTGGCGCGGACGGCGGTGGGACGAACGGGCGCGGGCTGCATCGTGGAGGTCCCCCCTCGGTACGGCTCCGGGTACGGAGACGGGTGTACGTGGCGTGATACCAGGGTCACTGATTGGTGTTACCAGGGCGTGACCCGCCGGTCAAACGGACGTGAAGCCCCGATGCCGCAGGCCGGAACGGCGTCGCGGCCCCGACCGGTGTCCTCATCTGCGAGGACGGTCGGGACCGCGGCGTATCGGCCATTACTGGCGAGTAGTGACTTGTGCGTGAATTCACACGGTGGCGGAGTGACGCTGCTCCATCGCCATCCGGTAAAGCCGTCCGGCCCGGTACGAGGACCGCACCAGCGGGCCCGACATCACGCCGGAGAAACCGATCTGCTCGGCCTCCTGCTGAAGTTCCACGAACTCCTGCGGCTTGACCCAGCGCTCCACGGGGTGGTGGCGCACGGACGGGCGCAGGTACTGCGTGATGGTGATCAGCTCGCAGCCGGCCTCGTGCAGCTGCTTCAGCGCCTCGCTGATCTCCTCACGGGTCTCGCCCATGCCGAGGATCAGGTTCGACTTCGTGACCAGACCGTAGTCGCGGGCCTCGGTGATCACCTTCAGGGAGCGCTCGTAGCGGAAACCGGGACGGATCCGCTTGAAGATCCGGGGCACCGTCTCGACGTTGTGCGCGAAGACCTCGGGGCGGGAGGCGAAGACCTCCTGGAGGAGCTCCGGCACCGCGTTGAAGTCGGGGGCCAGCAGCTCGACCTTGGTGCGGCCGTCCGCGCGCTCCGCCGTCTGCTGGTGGATCTGGCGCACCGTCTCGGCGTACAGCCAGGCGCCGCCGTCCGGCAGGTCGTCACGGGCGACGCCGGTGATGGTGGCGTAGTTCAGGTCCATGGTGACCACGGACTCGCCGACCCGGCGCGGCTCGTCGCGGTCGAGGGCCTCGGGCTTGCCGGTGTCGATCTGGCAGAAGTCGCAGCGCCGCGTGCACTGGTCGCCGCCGATGAGGAAGGTCGCCTCGCGGTCCTCCCAGCACTCGTAGATGTTGGGGCAGCCGGCTTCCTGGCAGACCGTGTGCAGGCCCTCGCTCTTCACGAGGTTCTGCATCTTGGTGTATTCGGGGCCCATTTTCGCCCGGGTCTTGATCCACTCGGGCTTGCGCTCGATGGGGGTCTGGCTGTTGCGGACCTCCAGGCGCAGCATCTTGCGTCCGTCGGGTGCGACTGCGGACACGACCGGCTCCCTAGCGTTTGATTCTTCGGCGTGCCCCAGGGTACGCCCGTTGATTTGTTGGTCGGTGTCGGTGCTGGCCCTGCCGGGGGCTGCCGCCCCCAGGCCCCCGCTTCGGCCTGAACGGCCTGGTCCGCAAACGCCGGACGGGCTGGATTTATGCCCTCCGCCGGAAAGGACCGGACGGGCCGGCCTCAAGCCGCGGGCGTCTTCTCGATCACCCGCGGCTTCAGGTCCGCGTTCTCCAGGACGTCGCGCAGGTGGCGTTCCGCCACCGGCAGGACCTCCTCGATGGTCACGTCGCGGCCGAGCTCGTTCGCCAGGGAGGCGACGCCCGCGTCGCGGATACCGCACGGGATGATCTTGTCGAACCATTTGTTGTCGGGGTTCACGTTCAGGGCGAAGCCGTGCATGGTGACACCCTTGGCCACCCGGATGCCGATGGCAGCGATCTTGCGGTCCTCGCGGCGCTGGCCGGCGTTGGACGGGGCGTAGTCGGGGCCGTTCAGACGGGGGTCGAACTCGTCGTCGGCCAGCCTGGGGTCGAAGTCCAGGGAGAGGCCGCCCAGGGCCGGACGCCGCTCGACCGGATCGCCGAGGACCCAGACCCCGCTGCGCCCCTCGATCCGAGTGGTCTCCAGTCCGAAGTCGGCGCAGGTGCGGATCAGGGCCTCCTCCAGCCGCCGGACGTGCGCCACCACGTCCACCGGACGCGGGAGCTTCTGGATCGGGTAGCCCACCAGCTGGCCCGGGCCGTGCCAGGTGATCTTGCCGCCGCGGTCCACGTCGACGACCGGTGTGCCGTCCAGCGGACGCTCGCTGTCCTCGGTGCGCCGGCCGGCGGTGTAGACCGGTGGGTGTTCGAGGAGCAGCACCGTGTCGGGGACCTCGTCGACGAACCGCGCGGCGTGCACCCGGCGCTGCTCGTCCCACGCCTCCTGGTACTCGACGCTGTCGGCACCGAACCCCATTCGGACGAACCGCAGCTCACTCACGGCAAGTGCCTCCCTGGAAGGTCGTAAGGCACGAACCGTGCCCACGCCACTGTACGACCGTCCGCCCGTCGTCAGCCGGGCGGGCAATCCTCACACGATCGGATGAATGCGGGCCGAAGTGTGCGATCGGGCGCTTACTCTCCGCTACATTCGCGCCGTTCACGAGGCCATAAGGGCTGCTCACAGGCGCTCCGGGCACATCGAACGGCCCGGAAGGCAGGAGACCGCACCGCACCATGACGGAACGACCCGCGCAGCGCACCCCCAACCGCCAGCTCGCCGCGCTCATCGCCGAAGCGGGGTTCTCCAACGCGGGTCTCGCGCGTCGCGTCGACCAGCTCGGACTCGAACACGGCCTGGACCTGAGATACGACAAGACGTCCGTCACCCGGTGGCTGCGCGGCCAGCAGCCCCGCGGCACCACCCCGGCCCTGATCGCCGAGGTCTTCACCCGGCGCCTCGGCCGCCGTCTCACCGCCCAGGACCTCGGCCTGGACGCCTGCGCGCCCGTCTACGCGGGGCTGGAGTTCGCGGCCTCCCCGGACGAGGCCGTCGACATCGTCGGCGGGCTGTGGCGCAAGGACTCCGGCAGTCACGCCGAACTGCGCAAGATCGCCTTCACCCCGGCGGGCCTCGTGGTGCCCAGCCGGGACTGGCTGATCGGCCGCGCCGACGAGAAGGTGGCCCGCGTCGAGGTCCCCGTCCGCATCCCCGCGCAGGGCCGCCCGGCGACCCCCGGAACCCCGGTCCCGCTCACGCCGTCCCGCCGGCGGGTCCCGGCCGAGCGCGGGCCCGGCCAGAAGGTCACCGGCGGCGACCTCGCCGCGCTGCGCTCGGTCGGCGAGCTGTTCCGCAGCCTGGACGACCGGTACGGAGGCGGACACGCCCGCCAGGCCCTCGTGCGGTACCTGGAGCACGAGCTGGAGCCGATGCTGCGCGGCACCTACGGCGAGCAGACCGGCCGCCGGCTGTTCGCCGCCGCCGCCGACCTGACCCGGCTCGCGGGCTGGACGTCGTACGACATCGCCGCGCACGGCCTCGCCCAGCGCTACTTCGTCCAGGCGCTGCGGCTGTCGCAGGCGGCCGGCGACCGGGCGTACGGCTCGTACGTGCTGGTCACCATGAGCCGGCAGGCCGTCTACCTGGGCCACGGACGGGAGGCGGTGCAGCTCGCGCGGGTGGCGCAGCAGGGCGTGGGAACCTCCGCGCCGCCCGTCGTGCAGACGCTGCTGCACGCCGCCGAGGCACGGGCGCACGGCATCCTCGGTGAGGTGCGGGCGTGCACCGCCTCGCTGGTCAGGGCCGAGCGCGCCCTGGAGACCGCCCGGCCCGGTGACGAGGTGCCGCACTGGGCGCGCTTCTTCGACGAGGCGCAGCTCGCCGACGAGTTCGGGCACTGCCACCGCGACCTCCAGCAGTTCCGCGCCGCCGCCCAGTACGCGGAACGCTCACTGCTGCTGCGCGCCCCCGTCTACGCCCGCAGCCGGCTCTTCTGCCGGGTGGTCCTCGCCACCGCCCGCCTCGGCCTCGGCGAACTCGACCAGGCCTGCCAGCTGGCCGCCGAGGCGGCCGGGCAGGCGGCCGAGATGCGGTCGGTGCGCGCGACGGAGTACGTACGCGACTTCGAACGGCGCCTGGAGCCGTACCGGGACGCGGCGCCGGTGCGGGGGTACCGGGACAAGGTGGCGGCCCTGGGATAGCCGAGCGGGGCGCACGCCGCCCCTGGCGGGCTTCCAGGGCCCCGCCTCGGGCGGTGCGCGCCCTCGACGGGCTGCCGGGGCCCGTCCGCCGGACAGGCCCCGGCCCAGGCCCTTCTGACGATTCCCGCCTGCCTCGCGCCATCCCGCACGCACTCTCGACCGCACCGGGCGCAGGACCGGGCACATCCGGTACGAGGCGCTACGCCCGGCACGCCGAGAACACTCGTCTGACGCCGCGAGGCCGCCCTCCGGGCGACGACGGGAGTCGTCAGCCAGGCCCTAGGCGGCGCGGGCCGTGGGCATGGGTTCCGCGGAGTGCATCGGACGGCCCGCTCCCAGGTCCGTCAGGATCGCCGCCGACGCCCGGTGGCCCGAGTGCAGCGCGCCCTGGACGGTGCTGGTGTCGCGGTGGTCGCCGCACACGTACAGGCCGGCCAGCAGCCGCACCGGCCTGCGCAGGTCGTGCGGTGCGCGCATCGCGGGCACCGCCTCGGGCACGTGGTGCACGGCGAGGGTCTCCCAGCGGGTGGTCGGGGTGCCGTAGAGGCGGGACAGATGGATGCGCACGGCGGTGTCGACGTCGGGCGGGGGAGGGCCGAGGACCGTCGACGAGACGAGGGCGCGTCCGGCCGGCGCGCGGGACGGGTCCACGTGGCTGACCACCGCGGTGTGGGCGACCGGGCCGCCGCGGTCCGCGTCCAGCAGCAGGGAGGCGCCGGTCGTCGGGGGTTCGTCCGTCGTGTGGTGCACGACCGTCACCGGGTGGAAGTCCGGCACCCTGAGGCCCGGCAGCAACTCGGCCGCGGCGCGGGCGTCGGTCGCCACCAGGACGGCCCGGCAGCGGATGACGCCGTGCTCCGCGGTGGTCACGGCGTTGGTGGCGACCGAGGTGACCCGGACGCCGGTGCGCACGGTGCCGGCCGGCAGCGCCCGTGCCAGCAGCTCCGGCAGCGCCTCGGCGCCGCCCTCGGGCAGCACGAGCCGTCCGCCGGCGAAGGCGCGCAGCGCGAGGTCGGCGCACCGGCTGGAGGTCGTGAGGTCCGGGTCGCACAGCAGGGTGGCGAGCAGCGGGCGCAGGAAGCCGTCGATCGTGCGGGCCGGCAGCCCCCGGACCGCCAGCGCCTGCGCCGCGGGCAGTTCCGGTCGGGCCAGCAGCCGTTCGACCGGGGTGCTCGCCAGGCGGGTCAGCGCGGCGCCGAGCCTGGCCTGGTCGACGGCCGTGCCCAGCGGGGCCCCCGCCCGGGTGCGGGGGGCGGCGGCGGGCCTGCCGGACGTCCGGGGCGCGCCGGCCGGGCGCCGAGGCGCGGGCACCGACCGAGGGGCGCTCGCGAGGGCGCGCACCGCATGGAGTGCGCCCCTTGCGCCCCGTGCGCCCGCCGGGGCGCCCGCGCGGTGGTGACGGCCCTCGCTGTGCAGCAGGACGCCGGGGTCGAAGGGGAGCAGCGCGAGGCCGTCGAGCCCGGCGGCGTGGCGCAGTTCGGAATACGCAGTGGACAGCGGCTGTCCGATTCTGTCGAGCCGGAAGCCGTCGACCTTCTCGGTCGCCATCCGGCCGCCCACGCCATGGGCGGCCTCCAGGACCGTGGTCGTCACTCCTGCGCTGGTCAGCCGATGCGCCGCGGCGAGTCCGGCGATCCCGGCCCCCACGACGACGACGTCCGCCTGGTACGCGGGCTCAAGCACGTGCCCCTCCTCGAGGTTGCGCGGCCGCTGGAGACGTCATGCCCCCAACCGGCTTGAGGGATACCCGAGTTCGAGTCGAGGTTAGGGCCGGAAACGGTCAGGGGGAGTCGCACGGAGCCAGGGCACGGTCGCACGGCGGTCGCATACGGGTGCGGTACGGCCACCATGCGGTCGCCACGAGGCGGCACGAGGCCGGCACGAGGCCGGCGCCGGGTTTGGCATGCGGTCGGCACGAGCCTGGCGCCAGGTCGGCGTGCGGTCGGCGCGAGGTCGGCGTGCGGTCCGCGCGAGGTCGGCGTGCGGTCGGCACGAGGTCGGCACGAGCCTGGCACCAGGTCGGCACGAGGCCGGCACGCGGTCAGGAGGAGTCGGATGCGCGGGGGGTCCGTCCCACAGACGGCGGCGGAAGAAGCCCCGGCGTCTCCCACCACCGGCATGCCGCCCACCGCCCCGCCCACCGCCCCGCCCTCACCTCACAACGCCGCCCGGATCGCCCCGTCGATCTCCGGGAACGCGAAGCGGAAGCCCGAATCCAGCAGGCGGGCCGGGAGGATCCGGGCGCTGCCCAGGACGTCACCGGCCAGCTCGCCGAGCACGGCCCGCAGGACCGGGGCGGGCACCGCGAAGGGGGCCGGGCGGTGCAGCACGCGCCCCATGGCCGCGGTGACCTCACGGTTCGTCAGCGGGTGCGGGGCGGTCAGGTTGAAGGGGCCGGAGAGGTCCTCGCGCTCCAGAAGGTGCCGGATGGCCGCCACTTCGTCGTGCAGTGCCACGAAGGACCAGTACTGGGAGCCGTCGCCCAGCCGTCCGCCGAGCCCCGCCCTGAAGAGCGGGAAGAGCCGTCCCCACGCCCCGCCCCGCCGGGCGACGACCAGCCCGGTCCGCACGAACACCGTCCGTACGCCCGCCTCCCGCGCGGGGGCCGCGGCGGCCTCCCACTCCAGACACAGGGACGGCAGGAAACCCTCGCCCGCGGGCGCGCTCTCGTCGACGGCCCGGTCACCGGTCTCCCCGTAGAAGCCGATCGCGCTGCCGTTCACGAAGACCCGCGGACGCCGCTCCAGCGAGGCGACGGCCTCCGCGAGCGCCGTCGTGCCGTGCACCCGGCTGCTGCGGATGCGTGTCTTGTACGCGTCGGTCCAGCGGCGGTCGCCCACCCCGGCCCCGGCCAGATTGACCACGGCGTCGCATCCGTCGAGCCCGGCCGCGTCCACGCGTCCTGCCTCGGGATCCCACCGGACCTCGTCCGCGTCCCGGGGGGCGTGCCGTACCAGGCGTACCACGTCGTGTCCGTCCGCGGTCAGGGACCGCACCAGCGCGCCGCCGATGAGACCGGACGCGCCGGCCACCGCGACACGGGAACGTCCCCTGTCCATGCGTCCATCGTCCATGCGCCCATCCTGCCGCGTGACCCAGGGAAAATGCCGGACCGGCTCCCGGTTCCCCGCCGTACAGTGATCGTCATGCCAGCCCCGCACATACGCCACGCCAGGTCCGAGGACGAGCAGCCGCTGCGCCGGCTCGACCGGGAGACCTGGTCCTACCTGCACGCCGTCTCACCCCCGCCGGGACCGGACGACCCCTTCTTCCGCGAGACGTCGGGCCCCGCCGACCACCTGGTCGCCGAACTCGACGGCGCCGTCGTCGGCTACGTCCGCCTCGGCTTCCCCACGCCCCTGGCCTCCAACGCCCACGTACGCCAGATCCGCGGCCTCGCCGTCGCCGACGCGGCCCGTGGCAACGGCGTCGGCCGTGCCCTCGTCCGGGCCGCCGTCGAGGAGGCCCGGAGCCTGGGGGCCCGGCGCCTCACCCTGCGCGTCCTCGGCCACAACACCGCGGCCCGGGGGCTCTACGAGTCCGAGGGCTTCGTCGTCGAGGGAGTGCAGCCGGAGGAGTTCCACCTCGACGGCGGTTACGTCGACGACGTGCTGATGGGGCGGTCGCTGACCCGTCCCTGAACCGTCCCTGACGCTCACGACGTGACCGGCTCGCCCGTGTCCACCGCCTCCGTCGCGTCCGCCGCGCGCCGCGCCTCGTCGGCCACCTCGTCCGCCGTCAGCACGTAACCGGTCCGGTCGTCGGAAGTGGAGCGGGCGAAGACCACGCCGTACACCCGGCCGTCGGTGGTCAGCAGCGGTCCGCCCGAGTTGCCGGGGCGGACCGTGGAGCGGATCGAGTAGATCTCCCGGGTGACGTTCGCGTCGCTGTAGATGTTCTGCCCGGTCGCCCGTATCCGGTTCGCCACCGTCGCCGCGCGCAGATCCAGGTCACCGTCCTGCGGGTAGCCCGCGACCACCGCGGGGTCGCCGCGCTCGGCGTCGTCGTCGAACCGCAGGACGGGTGCGGCCAGGTCCGGGACGTACAGCACGGCCACGTCCTCGCCCGGGTCGAACAGCACCACCCGCGCCTCGTACGACGGCCCCACCCCGCCGACCCGCACGGTCGGATCGTCGATGCCGGCCACCACGTGGGCGTTGGTCATCACGTGCTCCGGCGCGTAGACGAAGCCGCTGCCCTCCCGGCCCTGGCTGCCGGTGACACCCTCGACCTTGACGGTGCTGAGTTTGGCCGCGTTGGTGGCGGCCGCCGTGACGCTGTCGCCGGAGGGGTCGGCGACCTCGGCGGTCGACTCGTTCTCGAAGGGGTTGAAGACCTGTGGGAACCCCGCCTCGGCCAACGCGGACGTCGCCCCCGAGAACCACCCCGGAGTGGTGTCCGGCATCGCCCGCTGCACCGCGCCCAGCACCGTCGAGTCCCGGATCGCCGAGGTCAGCAGCGAGGACGAGGACGCCGCCAGGACGCTCGCCGCCACCCACGCCACGACCAGCGCGGCCGCGGCGTTGGCCACCGCCCCGCCGGCCCCGTCGGCCACCCTGAGCGGCCCGGCCTCCAGTTCCCGGCGCAGCCGCAGTGCCGGGCGTCCCGCCAGCTCGTGGCCGGCCACCGCCGGCAGCAGTACCGTCACCACGGCGGTCACCGTCGCCGCCGTCGTCCCCGGCGCCACCAGATCCATCACCCATGGCAGGATCCACACGCCGAGCGCCGCACCGCCCACGAAACCGGCCAGCGAGACACAGCCGGCCACCAGGCCGCGCCGGTAGCCGGACGCCGCGTAGACCAGCACCACCAGGACCAGCAGGATGTCGAGCAGGTCCACACGAGCCGCCTTTCTGTCCGGACCCCCCGCGAACGCCGGGACCCTGAATACGTGCCGGACGGTCCCGGTGATCAGCGTGCGACGCGCGGCTGTCCGAAGACGGCCACCCGTGCGCGTCGGCGAGTGCGCGAGTGGGGGGAGGGGGAGTCGGGGGGAGTCGGGGGGAGGGGGGTGAGTGCGCGTGAGTGCGAGTGCGAGTGCGATCAACCGGAAAACGTCGTGGACCGGGACGATGGTTCCACCGGGTGGCACAGCACACATCGCGGACGGACCGGATCGGCCGGACAGTGGGACCATGCGTGTCTTCCGAGGACCGCGCGAGGCCCGGGAGCGGCGCGCGGTTCCCATACCGGGCGCGACCCGCATACGGGGCGTCGCCCGCACGCCGGGCGCGGTACGGGTGCTGCTCGGCTGCCTGCCCGGCCTGGCCGCCGTGGCCGCGCTGGCGCTGTGCGCGAGCGGGGTGGAACGGGCGGCGACCCACGCCCGGCCGGCCGCCGCCGACCGGCACACCGCACCCCGGCCGCCCGTCGTGCCCCGCTCCGTCTGGCTGGGCGACGCCGCCCGCGCGCAGCCGTCCCCGCGCTACGACGACAAGATCCTCGCCGTCTTCGTCCACCACACGGACACGCCCAACGGCTACGACTGCGCCGACGTGCCGGCCATCCTCCGCGGCGTCTACACCGGCCAGACCGGCGCCCGGGACTGGGACGACATCGGATACAACTTCGTCGTCGACCGCTGCGGCACCGTCTACGAGGGGCGCGCGGGCGGTATCGACCGGCCCGTCACCGGCGCCCACACCCAGGGCTTCAATCACCGCACCACCGGGATCGCCGCCCTCGGCACCTTCACCGCGGGCGTGCCCGTGCCCGACGCGCTGACCGACGCGATCGCGGCGCTGGCCGCCTGGAAGCTCGGCCCCACCGACACCGACCCGCGCGGAAAGGCCAGCCTGGTCTCCAGCAACGGCCTCAGCCGGTACGCCGTCGGCGCCACCGCCACCCTGCCCGCCGTCGCGGGTCACGACGAGGGGTACCAGACCAGCTGCCCGGGCGCGGCCCTCACCGCCCGCCTCCCGGACATCAGGCAGGAGGCGGCCCGGCTCCAGGGCCGGCCCGGCTGACACCACACCCCCACCGCCCCACAGGGCGGAGCCGAGCGGGCGAGGGCCGGAACCAGGCCGTACGCGGGCCGTCAGTCCCGGCCGAACCGCTCCCACAGGCGCGGGAACCGCGCGGCGACGGCCCGGTCGTCCTCCAGGTCGATCGGGGCGCCCAGCGGCTCCGCGGGGGCCGGCGCGATGCCGAGATCGGGGGCGACGGTGCCGGTGAGCTGCTCGTAGGCCTCGTCGGCCGCGTAGCCGAGCTCCTCGCCGTCGCCGTCCAGCTCCTCGTCGAAGTCGTCCAGCAGCTCGGCGAGCGAGTCGGGATCGTGCACCGCGCCCTCGTACACCTCGCGGCCCTGGCCGATCAGCCAGCACCGGAAGTAGTCGAAGGCGTCGTCGCTCGCCCCGCCGAGCAGCACCCACGCGGCGCCCCACAGGTCCCAGGTGCAGGCGCGGTTGTAGCGGGCCTCGAAGTGGCGGGCGAAGTCGAGCACCAGGTCCGGGTCCATGCCGAGGAGCCGCTCCACGAGCAGGTCGGCCTGGTCCTCGGGGTCGCCGTCGGCACCCTGCCGGGTGGCGTCGATCAGCTCCCAGAACTCCGTCTCGTCCATCACGGGTCCAGCATCGGTCCTGGAGGGGCGCTACGCACGTGGAGTGCGGCGGATCGTTATGTGCCGTCCCGGTCCGCGGTGCCGTCCGTCCCGTCTCCGCCCATCCCCGCCCCGTCCGTCCCGTCTCCGCCCATCCCCGCCCCGTCCGTCCCGTCGCCGTCGCTTCCGCCCCCGTCGCTTCCGCCCCCGTCCCTTCCGTCGCCGTCCCTCCCGGTTCGGCTCAGCCCCTCCTCGCCCGCCCCGCCGCCGTACAACCCGGCCAGCCGCCGTGCGTCCCGCGCGAACCGCTCCCGCAGTGTCCGTGGCGCCAGCACCTCCGCCTCCGGCCCGAGCCCCGTGAGCTGCGTGTGCGCGACCTCCTCGGACTCCACGGGCAGCGTCACCGTCACCCACCCGTCCGCGTCCGGCGCACCGGCGGCCTCGAGCGCTTCCCGGGCGGACAGCGCGGCGACGGCGTACGGCAGCCCCCGCACCCCCCGTGCCGACAGCCGCACCACGATCTCCGCCCGCAGGATCGACCTGGCGAACTGCTCGGCCCGCTCCGCCCAGAACGCGGGCAGGTCGAAGGAGTCGTCCCGCGCGAAGCGCTCCTCACCCGCCGCCACCGCCGTGAACCGGTCGATGCGGTACACCCGGAAGGCCCCACCGCCCGCCTCCCGCGCGACCCTCGCGCACAGGTACCAGACCCCCGCCTTCAGGACGAGCCCGTACGGCTCCAGCTCCCGGACGACCTCCTTCTCCCCGCGCCGGTAGCCCGCGGTGACGGTCCGGTCGTCCCAGACCGCGTCCGCGACCGCCGGCAGCAGCCCGGGCGTCTCCGGTTCCCGGAACCAGTTGGGCGCGTCCAGGTGGAACCGTTGCGCGGCCGTACGGGAGGCGTCCCGCAGGGAGGGCAGCAGTGCCGCCGACACCTTCAGGCGGGCCGCCGACGCCGCGTCCTGAAGACCCATCTCGCGCAGCGCCCCCGGCACCCCGGACAGGAACAGCGCCTCGGCCTCGCCCCGGGCCAGTCCGGTCAGCCGGGTGCGGTACCCGCCGATCAGCCGGTAACCACCGGCCCGGCCCCGCTCCGCGTACACCGGCACGCCCGCCTCCGACAGCGCCTGCGCGTCCCGCGTCACGGTCCGCTCCGACACCTCCAGCTCCCGGGCCAGCTCGGTCGCGGTCATCGAGGGGCGGGACTGGAGGAGCAGCACCATCTTGATGAGGCGGGCAGCACGCATGCCCACATGATGCAGGAGAACGCGGGAGGCCCCCGCCGCGGCGGGGGCCTCCTCACTTCGTACCGGTCGTCCCGGCCCGCTTACAGGCCGTAGCGCTCGCGCGCCTCCTTCACGGCCGTCGCCTTGACCTCGCCGCGCTTGGCCAGCTGGGCCAGGGCCGCGACCACGATCGACTCGGCGTCGACGCCGAAGTGACGGCGGGCGGCCTCACGGGTGTCCGACAGGCCGAAGCCGTCGGCGCCCAGCGAGGACCAGTCCTGCTCGACCCACTGCGCGATCTGGTCCGGGACCTGGCGCATGTAGTCGGAGACCGCGAGGACCGGGCCCTCGGCGCCCTGGAGCGCCTGACGGACGTACGGCACCCGCTCCTCGCCCCGCAGCAGCGCCGCGTCGGCCTCCATCGCGTCCCGGCGCAGCTCCGTCCAGGAGGTCGCGGACCACACGTCGGCGGACACGCCCCACTCCTCGGCGAGCAGTCGCTGCGCCTTGAGCGCCCAGTGGATCGCCGTGCCGGAGCCCAGCAGCTGGATGCGCGGGGCGTTCGCGGCCGCGGTCAGGCCGGCGGACTCCGCCGTGTTGAAGCGGTACAGGCCCTTGACGATGCCCTCGTCCACACCGGCGCCGGACGGTTTGGCCGGCTGCGGCATCGGCTCGTTGTAGACGGTCAGGTAGTAGAAGACGTTCGGGTCCTCGTCCGGGGCCGCCTCGCCGAACATCCGGCGCAGACCGTCCTTGACGACGGCCGCCACCTCGTAGGCGAACGCCGGGTCGTACGTCAGTGCCGCCGGGTTGGTCGCCGCGATCGCGGGGGAGTGGCCGTCCGCGTGCTGGAGGCCCTCACCGGTCAGCGTGGTCCGGCCGGCCGTGGCGCCGACCAGGAAGCCGCGGCCGAGCTGGTCGCCGAGCTGCCACATCTGGTCGGCCGTGCGCTGCCAGCCGAACATCGAGTAGAAGATGTAGAACGGGATCATCGTCTCGCCGTGCGTCGCGTACGACGTCGAGGCGGCGATGAAGTCGGCCATCGAACCGGCCTCGGTGATCCCCTCGTTGAGGATCTGGCCGTTCTCGGCCTCCTTGTAGTACATGAGCTGGTCGCGGTCGACCGGCTCGTACGTCTGGCCCTTGGGCGAGTAGATGCCCAGGGACGGGAAGAGGCTCTCCATGCCGAAGGTGCGCGCCTCGTCGGGGACGATCGGCACCCAGCGCTTGCCGGTCTCCTTGTCGCGGACCAGGTCCTTGACCAGGCGGACGAAGGCCATCGTGGTGGCCACGCTCTGCGAGCCGGAGCCCTTGTCGAAGGACGCGAACGCCTTCTCGGCGGGCGCGGGCAGCGGCGCGACCGGGTGCACGCGGCGGGCCGGGGCGGGACCGCCGAGGGCGGCACGGCGCTCCTGGAGGTAGCGGACCTCGGGGGAGTCGGCGCCCGGGTGCCCGTAGGGGACCACGCCGTCGGTGAAGTCGCTGTCCTTGATCGGCAGGCCGAGCAGGTCGCGCATGTCCTTGAACTCGTCCACCGAGAGCTTCTTCATCTGGTGGTTGGCGTTCTTGGACGCGAAGCCCTTGCCGAGGGTGTGGCCCTTGACCGTCTGGGCCAGGATCACGGTCGGCGCGCCCTTGTGGGCGAGCGCGGCCCGGTAGGCGGCGTAGACCTTGCGGGACTCGTGGCCGCCGCGCGAGTAGTGGAAGCACTCGAGGATCTTGTCGTCGCTCAGCAGCTTCGCCATCTCGGCGAGGGCCGGGTCCTTGCCGAAGAATTCCTCGCGGATGTAGGCGGCGTCGCGCGTCTGGTACGTCTGCACCTGCGCGTCCGGTACCTCGCGCAGGCGGCGTACGAGCGCACCCGTGGTGTCGAGCTGGAACAGCTCGTCCCACGCCGTGCCCCACAGCGACTTCACGACGTTCCAGCCGGCGCCGCGGAACTGCGCCTCCAGCTCCTGCACGATCTTGAAGTTGGCGCGGACCGGACCGTCGAGGCGCTGCAGGTTGCAGTTGATGACGAAGGTCAGGTTGTCCAGGCCCTCGCGGGAGGCGAGGGTGAGCGCGGTGGTGGACTCGGGCTCGTCCATCTCGCCGTCGCCGAGGAACGCCCACACGTGGGAGCCGGTCAGGTCCTTGATGCCGCGGCTGGTCAGGTAGCGGTTGAAGCGCGCCTGGTAGATCGCGGAGATCGGGCCGAGGCCCATGGAGACGGTGGGGAACTCCCACAGCCAGGGCAGGCGGCGCGGGTGCGGGTAGGACGGCAGGCCGTTGCCGCCGGACTCGCGGCGGAAGTTGTCGAGGTGGTCCTCGCTGAGCCGGCCGTCGAGGAAGGCGCGGGCGTAGATGCCGGGAGAGGCGTGGCCCTGGATGTAGAGCTGGTCGCCGGAGCCGTCACCCTCCTTGCCCTTGAAGAAGTGGTTGAAGCCGGTCTCGTACAGCCAGGCCGCGGAGGCGAAGGTGGCGATGTGGCCGCCGACGCCGTGCTTGCTGCCGCGGGTCACCATGGCCGCCGCGTTCCAGCGGTTCCAGGCGGTGATCCGCTGCTCCATCGCCTCGTCGCCGTCCACGGCGGGCTCGTCGGCGGTCGGGATGGAGTTGACGTAGTCCGTCTCGAGGAGCTTCGGCAGTGCGATGCCGGCGCCCTCGGCGCGCTCCAGTGTGCGGCGCATCAGGTACGCGGCACGGTGCGGCCCGGCCGCCTTGGTGACGGCGTCCAGGGAGGCCCGCCACTCGGCGGTCTCCTCGGGGTCGCGGTCCGGGAGCTGGTCGAGCTCGCTCGGCTGGATGGCTTTGGGGTCGGTCATGTCGCCGCCTTCCTCAGTCGAAGGGGGTTCCCTCATCGTCAAGGGTTCGGGGGTGCCCTAGGTCTTTGGCAGGACAGGGCTGGGCTCTGGTGGAAGCCCGTCGGAGACTGTAACTCCCTGATCGATGATCGATCAAAGGGTTGAGAGGCAAAACCTCTCGATTTCGAGAAAGTCGGCACGCGGTGCCTCCGGCGGTGGCACGCGGTGACCTTGTCGTTCGGGTTTGCGCAGGTGAGATGGGGTGGGCGCGGATGAGCTCGGGGGGATCGGTGGTAGGGCGGCCGCGGGTCTGCCGTGGCTGCTCGCGCGGTTTTCCGCGCCGTGAAGGGCACGGGAAACCGCCCGATTCGGGGGTCCGGCGGCGGAGCTCCCAGGGGCGGGTCGAGGCGGCGGGGGCGAAAGACTAGGCCCTGGGGGCGCAGCCGAGGACATGGGCCTTCACGATCTCCGGAATACGCGGGTCGCGGCGGCGGAAGGCGGCCACCAGCTCGTCGTGCTCCTCCGCGTACGACTGCTGCACCGTCCCCAGCCACCGTATCGACAGCGCCGTGAACACCTCGATGCCCAGCCCCTCCCAGGTGTGCAGCAGCACCGAGTTGCCGGCCGCCCGTACCAGCTCCCGGTGGAAGCCCACCGTGTGCCGCACCTGGGCCGTCCCGTCGGACACCCGGTCGGCCTCGTACAGCGCGGCGACGTGCGGTTCCAGGGCCGAGCAGTCCTCGGCGAGCCGGTCCGCCGCCAGCTCCGCCGCGATCGCCTCCAGACCGGCCCGGACCGGGTAGCTCTCCTCCAGGTCGGCGGCGGTCAGATTGCGTACGCGTACGCCCTTGTTCGGCGCCGACTCGATCAGCCGCAGCGACTCCAGCTCCCGCAGCGCTTCCCGCACCGGCGTCTGGCTGACCTCCAGCTCGGTGGCGATCCGGCGCTCCACGATCCGCTCGCCCGGCTGCCAGCGTCCGCTGATGATCCCTTCCAGGATGTGCTCGCGGATCTGTTCGCGCAGCGAGTGGACGACGGGCGCGGTCATGAGAGCTCCTTCGGGAGAGGGCCCTTCCGGCCCCCTGGGGCGACTGACGTGGAGAAACAATACGGCCGTCACCGCGGGCGGGGAGGGCGCACGGGGGCGCTTTCACGCAGGTGAGACGAGACTTACACGACGGATACGGCCCGCACATGACGGTGCCCCCGCCCGGGAAGCTCCGGGCGGGGGCACCGTACAGGCCCACTGGCGGGAGGGTTACAGGCCGAGCTCGACCTCGAACTCGCCCGCCTCCAGGATCGCCTTGACCGCCGTCAGGTAGCGGGCGGCGTCGGCGCCGTCCACCAGGCGGTGGTCGTAGGACAGGGTCAGGTACGTCATGTCGCGGACGCCGATGACCGGACCGTCCTCCGTCTCGATGACGGCCGGGCGCTTGACCGTGGCGCCGATGCCGAGGATGGCGACCTGGCCCGGCGGCACGATGATCGTGTCGAACAGCGCGCCGCGCGAACCGGTGTTGCTGATGGTGAAGGTCGCACCCGCCAGCTCGTCCGGGCTGATCTTGCTGGCCCGGACCTTGCCCGCCAGGTCGGCGGTCGCCTTGGCGATACCGGCCAGGTTGAGGTCACCGGCGTTCTTGATGACCGGGGTCATCAGGCCCTTCTCGGAGTCCACCGCGATACCGACGTTCTCGGTGTCGAAGTAGGTGATGGTCCCCTCGGCCTCGTTGATCTTGGCGTTGACCGGCGCGTGCGCCTTCAGCGCCTGGGCCGCGGCCTTGACGAAGAACGGCATCGGCGAGAGCTTGACGCCCTCACGCGCCGCGAACGCGTCCTTGGCGCGGGCGCGCAGCTTCATCAGGCGGGTGACGTCGACCTCGACGACCGACGACAGCTGGGCCTGCTCGTGCAGCGCCTTGACCATGTTGTCGCCGATGACCTTGCGGATGCGCGGCATCTTCACGGTCTGGCCGCGCAGCGGGGAGGCCTCCAGGGTGGGGGCCTTCTTCGCGGCGGGCGCGGCGGCAGCGGCGGCCGGCGCCGGAGCGGCTGCCTTCGCGGCCTCGGCGGCGGCGACGACGTCCTGCTTGCGGATGCGGCCGCCGACGCCGGTGCCCTTGACGGTGGACAGGTCGACGCCGTTCTCGGCGGCGAGCTTGCGCACCAGCGGGGTGACGTAGGCGCCGTCGTCCACCGGCTGGGCGGCGGCCGGGGCGGCCGGAGCGGCGGCCGGGGCCGGCGCGGGCGCCGGGGCGGCCGGAGCCGGGTCGGGCGCCGGAGTGGCCTGCTGCTGCGGAGCCGGGGCCGAGGGGGCCTGCGGAGCCGGAGCGGCGGGGGCCTGCTGGGCCGGGGCGGCCTGCTGCGGGGCCGGGGCCTGGGCGGGCTCGGGCTGCGCGGGGGCGGCCGGAGCCTCCTGGGCCGGGGCGGGGGCCGGAGCGGCACCCGCCTCGCCGATGACGGCCAGCTTGGCGCCGACCTCGGCGGTCTCGTCCTCGCCGACCACGATCTCCAGCAGGGTGCCGGAGGCGGGAGCCGGGATCTCGGTGTCGACCTTGTCGGTGGACACCTCGAGCAGCGGCTCGTCGGCCTCGACGCTGTCACCGACCGACTTCAGCCAGCGGGTGACGGTGCCCTCGGTGACGGACTCGCCGAGCGCGGGCAGGACCACGTCCGTGCCCTCGGCGGCGCCGCCGCCCGCGGAGGCCTCGGCGGTGGGAGCGGGCGCCGGGGCGGCCTGCTCGGTGGAGGGGGCGGCCGGGGCCGGCTCGGGGGCCGGCTCGGCGACCTGCTCGGCCTGCGGGGCCTGCTCGGCGGCCGGGGCCTGCTCGGCGGCCGGGGCGCCGGTGCCGTCGTCGATCAGCGCCAGCTCGGCGCCGACCTCGACGGTCTCGTCCTCGGCCACCTTGATGGAGGACAGCACGCCGGAGGCGGGGGCCGGGATCTCGGTGTCGACCTTGTCGGTCGAGACCTCGAGCAGCGGCTCGTCGGCCTCGACGCGTTCACCCTCGGCCTTCAGCCAACGGGTGACGGTGCCCTCGGTGACGCTCTCGCCGAGCGCCGGAAGGGTTACGGAAACCGCCATGGTTTCGGTTGCTCCTTACGAATTGCGGAAGTCTGTGTCGTCGCGCCCAGTGACCGAGGGAGGTCAGTCGTGGGAGTGCAGGGGCTTGCCGGCCAGGGCCAGGTGGGCCTCGCCGAGCGCCTCGTTCTGCGTCGGGTGGGCGTGGACGAGCTGGGCCACCTCGGCCGGCAGGGCCTCCCAGTTGTAGATCAGCTGAGCCTCGCCGACCTGCTCGCCCATGCGGTCGCCGACCATGTGGACGCCGACCACGGCACCGTCCTTGACCTGGACGAGCTTGATCTCGCCCGTGGTCTTCAGGATCTTGCTCTTGCCGTTGCCCGCCAGGTTGTACTTCAGGGCGACGACCTTGTCCGCACCGTAGATCTCCTTGGCCTTGGCCTCGGTGATGCCGACGGAGGCGACCTCCGGGTGGCAGTACGTCACCCGCGGCACACCGTCGTAGTCGACCGGGACGGTCTTCAGGCCGGCCAGCCGCTCCGCCACCAGCATGCCCTCGGCGAAGCCGACGTGCGCGAGCTGGAGGGTCGGGACGAGGTCACCGACGGCGGAGACCGTCGGGACGTTGGTCCGCATGTACTCGTCGACGAGGACGTAGCCGCGGTCCATGGCGACCCCGGCCTCCTCGTAGCCCAGGCCCTGCGAGACCGGGCCGCGGCCGATGGCGACGAGCAGGACCTCGGCCTCGAACTCCTTGCCGTCGGCGAGGGTGACCTTGACGCCGTCCTGGGTGTACTCGGCCTTCTCGAAGAAGGTGCCCAGGTTGAACTTGATGCCCCGCTTGCGGAAGGCGCGCTCCAGCAGCTTGGAGCTGTTCTCGTCCTCGACCGGCACGAGGTGCTTGAGGCCCTCGACGATCGTGACGTCGGTGCCGAAGGACTTCCACGCGGAGGCGAACTCGACGCCGATGACGCCGCCGCCCAGGACGATCGCGGACTTCGGCACGCGGTCCAGG
The DNA here is from genome assembly GCF_055564775.1 of Streptomyces sp. NPDC028991. NCBI lineage: Bacteria > Bacillati > Actinomycetota > Actinomycetes > Kitasatosporales > Streptomycetaceae > Streptomyces > Streptomyces sp. NPDC028991. The sequence goes on from NZ_JBVHVP010000001.1 coordinate 885,437, forward strand.
ACGAGGGCGTGGTCGGAGGAGATGATCCGGTCGCCGTCGATCTCCAGGCCCGGCAGCGACTTCGGCACGGAGCCGGTCGCCAGCAGGACGTGGCGGCCCTGGACGCGCTGGCCGTTCACATCGACGGAGGTCGGCGAGGACAGCCGTCCCTCACCCTCGATGTAGGTCACCTTGCGCGAGGCGATCAGACCCTGCAGGCCCTTGTACAGGCCCGAGACCACATCGTCCTTGTACTTGTGGACGGCCGCCATGTCGATGCCCTCGAAGGTGGCCTTCACACCGAACTGCTCGCTCTCGCGGGCCTGGTCGGCGATCTCGCCCGCGTGCAGCAGGGCCTTGGTGGGGATGCAGCCGTTGTGCAGGCAGGTACCGCCGACCTTGCCCTTCTCGATCAGGGCGACGTCCAGGCCCAGCTGCGCCCCGCGCAGCGCCGCGGCGTAACCACCGCTGCCGCCGCCGAGGATCACTAGGTCGAAAACAGTGCTGGCGTCGTTCGCCACGTCACGTCCTCCATGCATGTGCGCCACGCCGGTCTCCAGTGACCGGTCGGCGGCTGGTGTCCGGCCGCTCTTTGTTCTCGGCCCTTAGGTGGGGGCCCTGTCCTGCCGAGCCCCATCTTCGCACTTGTCGGGTCCATCCGAGACGCCGGGCCGGGGTGTGAGACGTCCCACGTTCGCGGGTGGCCGACGGGGGAGAGACGCCGAAAGGGGCGCGGGGAACTGCGCGACCGGCCACGACCGGTCCGCAGCCGCACGATCACCCGCACCCCCGAGCTCTCGGGCGCCCTAGCCCAGATCCCCCGCGGCCGTGAGCTCGGCGACCCGCACGAGCGTCCGCACGGCCGTTCCCGTCCCGCCCTTCGGCGTGTACCCGAACGGCCCGCCCTCGTTGAACGCCGGGCCCGCGACGTCCAGGTGCGCCCAGGTGATCCCCTCGCCGACGAACTCGCGCAGGAACAGGCCGGCCACCAGACCGCCGCCCATCCGCTCGCCCATGTTGGCGATGTCGGCGGTCGCCGAGTCCATGCCCTTGCGCAGGTGCTCCGGCAGCGGCATCGGCCAGGCCGGCTCGCCGACCTCCTCCGCGGCCTCGTACACCGCGGCGCGGAACGCGTCGTCGTTCGCCATGACTCCGAAGGTCCGGTTGCCCAGCGCCAGCATCATCGCGCCGGTCAGGGTCGCCACGTCGACGATCGCGTCCGGCTTCTCCTGCGAGGCCGCCCACAGCGCGTCGGCGAGCACGAGCCGGCCCTCGGCGTCGGTGTTGAGCACCTCGACGGTCTTGCCGCTGTACATGCGCAGCACGTCGCCCGGGCGGGTCGCGGAGCCCGACGGCATGTTCTCGGCCAGCGCCAGCCAGCCCGTCACGTTGACCTCGAGGCCCAGGCGCGCGGCGGCTACGACCGCGGCGAACACGGCGGCGGCACCGGCCATGTCGCACTTCATCGTCTCGTTGTGCCCGGCCGGCTTCAGCGAGATGCCGCCCGAGTCGTAGGTGATGCCCTTGCCGACGAAGGCGAGCGACTTCGTCGCCTTGGACGACGTGTACGACAGCTTCACCAGCCGCGGACCCGACGCCGAACCGGCGCCGACGCCCAGGATGCCGCCGTAGCCGCCCTTGGTGAGCGCCTTCTCGTCGAGCACCTGCACCTTGATCCCGTGCTCCTTGGCGGCGGCCTGCGCCACCGCCGCGAACGCCTCGGGGTCGAGGTCGTTCGGCGGGGTGTTGACCAGGTCGCGGGCGCGGTTCAGCTCCTCGGCGACGGCCGCGGCACGCTCGATCGCCGCCTTGTACGCCTTGTCGCGGGGCTTGCCGCCCAGCAGCGCGGCCTCGGCCAGCGGGGCCTTGCCGTTCTTGGCCTTGGCCTCCTTGCCGGACTCCTTGTAGGCGTCGAAGGAGTAGGCGCCGAGCAGTACGCCCTCGCCGACGGCACCGGCGTCGGCGGCCTCGGTGAGCGGGAGCGCGAACGCGGCCTTCTTGGCACCGGCGAGAGCGCGGGCGGCCACGCCGGCGGCCCTGCGCAGCGCCTCGGCGTCGAACGCGGCGTCCTTCTCGGGCTCGGCGCCGAGGCCCACCGCCACCACGACGGGCGCCTTGAAGCCGGACGGAGCGGGCAGCTTCGTCACCTCGCCCTCGGCGCCGGACGCACCGAGGGTCTCCAGGACGCCGGCGAGCCGGCCGTCGTACGCCTTGTCCACGGCCTCCGCGCCCGGTGCGACGACCAGGTCCCCGGACCTGGACGCCGCGGCCTTGGCGACACCGATCACGATCGCGTCGGCCCGCAGGCCGGGCGCCGCGGCGGTGCTGAGAGTGAGAGCAGTCACGGTGGTGATTTCTCGCTTCCGTATGAAGTCTTGTATGGCCGAATGCGGGTGGGTCGACCGGGCCCGACAACCGACCCTAGATCCCTCCTGCGATGCGGTCTTTACCTGGGCAGGCAAACACCCGGCACGAGCCTACGCTCGCGCCCGCCACCGCTCCCTCCCGCGGGGCCGTGGTTTGCCGCGCGGCGCCCGGAATGGGAGATCATTCCTGGACCACGCCACCACGCCACCGCGCCACCGCACACCTGGAGCACGCCTCGTGAGACGCCGTCCGGTCCTGTCGATAGCCCTTCTCCTGCTGCTCGCGGGCTGCACGTCGTCCCCCGGCGGCAAGCCGGAAGCCGGCGACCACTGGCAGCCCCGGCCCGGCACCGCGTGGCAGTGGCAGCTCAGCGGCAGGCTCGACACGTCGGTCGACGTACCGGTCTACGACATCGACGGCTTCGACCACACCGGGTCCGCCGTGGCCGGGCTGCACGACGACGGCCGCAAGGTCATCTGCTACCTGTCCACCGGCGCCTGGGAGGACTTCCGGCCCGACGCGGAGGAGTTCCCGGAGTCGGTGCTGGGCAAGGGCAACGGCTGGGAGGGGGAGCGCTGGCTGGACATCCGTGCGACGGACGTCCTGGAGCCGCTGATGGCCGAGCGCATCGACATGTGCCGGGACAAGGGCTTCGACGCGGTGGAGCCGGACAACATGGACGGCTACAAGAACGAGACCGGCTTCCCGCTCACCGCCGGCGACCAGCTCCGCTACAACCGGCTGATCGCCGGGCTCGCCCACGACCGCGGCATGGCCGTCGGCCTCAAGAACGACCTGGACCAGATCCCCCAGCTGGTGGACGACTTCGACTTCGCGGTCAACGAGCAGTGCGCCCAGTACGGCGAGTGCGCCGACAACCAGCCGTTCATCGACGCGGACAAGGCGGTCTTCCACGTCGAGTACGAGCTGCCGACCGAGCGCTTCTGCGCCGAGTCCCGTGAACTGGGGCTGAGTTCGATGCTGAAGAAGTACGAGCTGGGGGTGTGGCGGGAGGCCTGCTGAGCCAGGCGCTCAGCCGAGGACCAGTACCACGAGGGCGGTGGTGCCGGCCGTCTCCGCGACCCCGCCGAAGACGTCGCCGGTGACCCCGCCGAAGCGGCGGACGCAGTGCCGCAGCAGCAGTTCGGCGACGGCGGCGGCGCACAGGACGGCGAGCGCCGTGCGGACCGCGCCGTACGGCCCGGCGTCGGGGCCGGTGAACGCGCCCGCGGCGGCCGCGGCCACCGCGACGGCCGCGGTGACCGCCAGCGCGCCACCCGCCGGCACCACACCGGCGACCGCCGCGCCCAGCCCCTCCGGGCGCGCGGCGGGCACCCCGGCCCGGGCGGTGAGGGTGAGTGCCAGCCGGGCCGCGGCCGCCGAGACGACGGCGGCGAGCGCGCCCCGCGCCCAGGAGCCGTCGTAGGCCTGGGCCAGCGCGGCCACCTGGGCCAGCAGCACGAACACGAGGGCGAGTACGCCGAACGGCCCGATGTCCGACTGCTTCATGATGCGCAGCGCGTCCTCGGCGGGCTTCCCGCTGCCGAGGCCGTCCGCGGTGTCGGCCAGCCCGTCCAGATGCAGCCCGCGGGTGAGCACGGCGGGTACGGCCGCCGTGGCCACCGCGGCGAGCAGGCTTCCCGCGCCCAGGAACAGCAGCAGGAGCCCGGCCGCCGCGGCGGCGGTGCCGACGGCCAGCCCGGCCAGCGGCGCGCACAGCATGCCGCCGCGCGCCGCCTCCCGGTCCCAGCGGGTCACCCTGACCGGGAACACGGTGAGGGTGCCGAAGGCGAACCGGAGGCCGTCGGGGGAGGGGTTCCTGAGCACCGGCGCAGACTACCCGGCGGTCACCGGGGCGCCGGAGGGCGTCGGGGATAAAGTGCGCATATGGGAGATTGGTGGCAGCGCAACATCATGGAACCGGGCAAGCTGCCGCTGCTTCTCGCCCTGGCGGCCTTCGTCCTGACCTTCGTGATCACCCGGGTCGTCACCCGCCTGATCCGGGCCGGCAAGGGCCCCTTCGGCAACGTCAAGGCGGGCGGGGTGCACATCCACCACGTCGTCCCGGGGATCGTCCTCACCGTCATCGGCGGTTTCGGCGCGGTCGCGGCCGGCCGGCACGGTTTCGGCTCCGCCCTCGCGGCGGTGGTCTTCGGCGTCGGGGCGGGCCTCGTCCTGGACGAGTTCGCGCTGATCCTGCACCTCGACGACGTCTACTGGACCGAGGCGGGCAGGCAGAGCGTGGAGGTCGTGGTGGTCACCGCCGCCCTGGTCGTCCTGGTCCTCGCCGGATTCACGCCGTTCGGCGTCGACGGCATGTCGGAGGACGAGTTGCAGGGCCGGGCCAACGTCATCGCGACCGTCGCGGGGAACTTCTTCTTCGCCCTGCTCGCCCTGGCCAAGGGCAAGACCCGCCTCGCGGTCTTCGGGGTGATCGTCCCGCTCGTCGCCCTGATCGGCGCGATCCGCCTGGCCCGCCCCGGCTCGCCCTGGGCCCGGCGCTTCTACGCCCGCCGCCCGCGCGCCCGCGCCAAGTCGCGCCTGCGCGCCTACCGTCACGACCGCCGCTGGTCCGGCCCCCGCCGCGCCTTCCAGGACTGGATCGGCGGCCGCCCGGATCCGACTCCGGACCACCGGTGACGCCTGCGGCGCCGGTGCGGGTTCGGTGGGTGCGCGCAGCGCGGGCCGTCTCGTCGTGGCACGTCCCCTTCCCGCCGTACGCGGCTGCCGGTCCGCCTTCGCCTCCGCCTCCGCGTAGCCTCCGGGAGCCGTACGCCGTCCGCTCGCGGGCGGCCCGTCCCGCGAGCCGCGGGCAGTCGTGCCTCCCCAGTGCCTGAACGGCCTTGGCGGTTCTCCCAGGAGTGACAGGAGTGACAGGAGTGACACGGGTAGCCGCTGGGGGAGCACCCCTCCGGGGGAGGCGCCCCGTGGCACCGGGCCGCGCCACCCACCCCCGGTCCACACCCACCCGGTCCACACCTCCGCCGGGTGCTGCGGCGACGCCGGTCCGCAGACCGCGCCGCCCCTCACCCGCTCCCACACCGGGCGAGCGGCCGGCGCCGGCTCACTCGGCCCGGACCGGAGCCTCGCCGTCGGTGACGTCCGGAGCCTCGCCGTCGGAGACCTCCGGAGCCTCGCCGTCGGTGACCTCCGGCAGCTCCGCCGCCAGCGCCGCCGCGGCCCGCACCAGCGGCAGCGCCAGCAGGCCCCCCACCCCTTCACCCACCTTCACGCCCTGGGACAGCAGCGGCTCCAGGGCCATCCGGTCCAGTGCCTTGGTCTGGCCCGGCTCCCCGCTGTCGTGGGCCGCCAGCCACCAGTCCGGCGCCCGGAAGGCGACCCGCTGCCCGACCAGCGCGCACGCGACCGTCACGACGCCGTCCAGGATCACCGGCAGCTTCCGCACCGCGCTCTGCAGCAGAAAGCCCGTCATCGCGGCGAGGTCGGCACCGCCCACGGTCGCGAGCAGCCGCAGCTGGTCCCCGAGCACCGGCCGGGCGCGGCGCAGCGCGTCCCGGATCGCCGCGCACTTGCGCATCCAGGCCAGGTCGTCGATCGCCAGCCCGCCCCGCCCGGTGACGACCGACGCGTCGGTCCCGCACAGCGCGGCCACCAGCACGCCCGCCGCCGTGGTCCCGCCCACGCTCACATCGCCGAGCACCACCAGATCCGTGCCGGAGTCGGCCTCCTCGTCGGCCACCGCCATTCCGGCGCGGAAGGCGGCCTCCGCCTCCTCCAGGGTCAGCGCGTCCTCGACGTCGATGCGGCCGCCGCCGCGCCGCACCCGGTGCCGCACGACGTCGGCCGGCAGGGTCTCCGGGTCGCAGTCCAGGGCCATGTCGACGACCCGCACCGGCACGCCGAGGCTCCGGGCGAGCACGGACACGGGCCGGCCGCCCTCCAGGACCTCGCGCACCAACTCGCCGGCACCGCCCGCGGGCCGCGCCGAGACGCCCAGCTCGGCCACCTTGTGGTCACCGGCGAAGAGCAGCACCCGAGGTCGTTCGACCGGCCGCACCGGTACGGCGGACTGGGCCGCGGCCAGCCACTCGCCCAGGTCGTCCAGGCGGCCCAGCGATCCGGGCGGGACGACCTGACGCTCCCGGCGCGCCTCGGCGTCGCGGCGCACCCCGCCGTCCGGGCGCTCGATCAGATCGGTGAAGTCGTCGAGATTCAGCGAGCTCATTCGCCGAACAGTACCGGCCCCGGTCGAACACCACGGCGGTCCCGTCCGCACCGCGCCCGAGCTGCGTCGCTGCACCCCGGATCGCGATCACCTACGTAACGTTTTGCCTGGATTGTCGTATGTGCCGCCCTGTGTCCTCGTTCTCGTGTCGGGAGCCGCCATGACCGCACCCCCCGCCCCCTCGGCACCGCCTCCCGTCCCCCGGGTGCCCCCCGTGCCCGGGTACGGGCCGCACCGTGAGGACTGCCCCTGGTGCGGCTCGCGGCGGCTGGGCAACCGCCGCCGCGAGGACCCGGACCCGCGGCGTCCCGGGCCCGGCCGGTCCGTCCTCGAACGCTGCCGGGACTGCCGGCACGCCTTCCGCAACCCCCCGCTCGCCCCCGGACCCGAACACCCGCTGGTCCGGGCCGGTGTCCGCCTCAGACACCGCCTCGCCGCACGCGCGATGCTGCGCCACCGCCCCGACCCCGAGAGCTGGCTGGACGTGGGCACCGGCGACGCCGACTTCCCCCGCACCGCGCGCACGTTCTTCCCGTACACCTCCTTCGACGGTCTGGACCCCACCCACCGGGTCCTGCGGGCCCGTGCGGTCGAGCGCGTCGAGGAGGCGTTCGTCGGCCGTCTGACGGACCCGCACATCGCGGCCCGCCTGCGCGCCCGCTACGACGTCGTGAGCCTCTTCCACCATTTGGAACGCGTCCCCGACCCGCGTGCCGAACTGCGGGCCGCCCTGCACGTGCTCCGCCCCGGCGGTCATCTGCTGGTGGACGTGGCGGACCCGCGCCGTCTGCTCGTCCTCCCGCCCGGCGCCTCGCACCCGGCGGGCCTGCGCGTCGAACTGGCCGCCCGGGGCTGCACGGTGCTCACCGGCCCGCGGACCCACCGCGTCATCGCGCGCAAGGACGCCTCAGCCCCGTAGCACCAGCGCCTGACCGGCCACCACCAGCACCACCTGCTCGCACTCGGCCGCGAACGCCGCGTTCAGCCGCCCGAGTTCGTCCCGGTAACGGCGGCCCGAGGCGGTGGCGGGCACGATGCCCGAGCCCACCTCGTTCGACACCGCGACGACCGTGCGCCGGGTGGCGCGCACCGCCTCGGTCAGCTCCCGCACCCGGTCCCTGAGGGCCCGTTCGCCACCGTCCGCCCACTCCGCGTCGTCCCACGCCCCGACGGCGTCCATCGCGTCCGTCAGCCACAGCGACAGACAGTCGACGAGCAGCGCGGGCCCGTCGTCCTTCAGGAGCGGCACCAGATCGCAGGTCTCGGCGGTGCGCCACGAACCCGGCCGCCGCTCCCGGTGCGCGCAGACCCGCGCCGCCCACTCGGTGTCCCCGTTGCGGGAGCCTCCGGTCGCGACGTAGAGCACGTCCGGGAAGGCCTCCAGCCGCCGCTCGGCCTCCACCGACTTGCCCGACCGGGCCCCGCCCAGTACGAGGGTGCGCCGCGGGACGTCGGGTACGTCCTCGTAGGAGCCCACCACCAGCGTCGTCCCGTCCGGCACCGCCCGCGCTCCGGCCGCCGCGAGCCGCCGCGTCAGTTCCGGGCCCGGCGGCACGTCGTGGCCGAGGTGGACGGCGACGACGTCCGTCGTCGGGCCCGCCGCACCCACCGACCGCAGCCTCGCCACCGCGTCCGGCCGCCCCACGACGTCCGCGACGACCAGGTCGTACGACTCGGCGGGCTCCTCCAGACCGGCCGGCGCGCCGCCCGGCGGCAGATACAGCAGCCGCTGCCCGTCCGGACCGGTCACGGCGTACCCGGTGCCCGGCGCGTCCATCGCCACCGCCCGCACCCGGTGCCCGGTCAGCAGCGCCAGCTCCCGCCCGTCGGGTACCCGCCCCGGCTGCGGCAGCCCGGCCGGCACCTCCACCGCGGGCCCGTCGTGCGGGTGCGACAGCAGCACCTGCCGTACGCCGGTCAGGGAGTGCCCGGCGCGTGCGGCGGCGAACGCGGCGCCGGGCGTCAGGTCGAGGAGCAGCGCCCCGTCCACCAGCAGCGAGGCCGCCGCGCGCGCGTTCGCGCCCTGCGCGGCGGCACAGGCCGCGCAGGGACAGTCGGGGCGGGGGAGTCCCGCGGGGGCACCGGTGCCGAGCAGAGTCACGTCCACGCCCCGATTTTCCCCGGTCACCCGGCGACGCGCGCGCCCGAGGCCCTCCTCGGGCCTGTCGGAGAGGCCCTGTGGGGTGCCGGCGGTCCCGGCTCCCGTCCCCCGGCCTTCTACGGCCCGCCCCGCTCAGCGCATAGGCTGCGGTCGGAGGCCGGACCAAGATCCGGCTTCCGCTCTGCATGTGCTCACATCTTGGAGGCGTACATGGCGGCATGGACGTGGCGGTTCGAGACGGCCGGCGGGACGGAGGTCCGGCCCGCGGTGCAGCCCGAGGAGTTCACCACGCAAGGGGACGCCGAGTCCTGGATCGGTGAGTACTGGAAGGACCTCAAGGAGGGCGGCACCGACCAGGTGCGGCTGTTCGAGGACGCCACCGAGATCTACGGGCCGATGAGCCTGCACGCGCAAGAGGCCGAAGCGGACGCGGAGCCGGAGGCCTGACCCGCGGGCGGGGGCGGTCCCGACCGGACCGGCCCCGCCTCCGTCATTGTTCGCCCAGCGTCACCTCGACGGTGCGCTCGTCGCCGTCGCGGGTGTACGTCACCTCCGTCCGGTCGCCCGGCTTCATCGACGCCAGCGCCTCGGCCAGGGAGGTGATCGTGGTGATGTCCGTGCCGCCCAGCCGGACGATGACGTCCCCGGGCCGCAGTCCCGCCTGGTCGGCGGCCCCGCCGTCGCCGGTCTCGACGACGGCGACGCCCGCGGGCCGGTAGCCGTCGTCGACGACCGTACGGGCGGTGATGCCGAGCGCCGCCCGGCCGGAGTCGGTCACCCGCCCGTCCTCGACGATCTGGTCGGCGACCGTCCGCACCATCGACGCCGGGATCGCGAACCCGATGCCGGGCGCCGCGCTGTCGCCGAGGCCCGGGTCGGTCGCGGCCAGCGTCGGGATGCCGATCACCTGGCTGTCGAGATTCACCAGGGCGCCCCCGCTGTTGCCGGGGTTGATGGCCGCGGACGTCTGCACCATGTTGCCGATGGTCGCGCCCGTACCGCCCCCGCCGCTGCTCTCGGTGACGGTCCGTTCGGTCGCCGAGACGATGCCCTGCGTCACGCTGGAGGACAGCCCCAGCGGCGAGCCCATCGCCAGCACGATCTGCCCGACCCCGACCTTCGAGGAGTCCCCGAAGCGGGCCGCCTTCATGCCGTCGGGCACCTTGTCCAGCTTGAGGACGGCGAGGTCCTGCTCGGGATAGGAGGAGACGAGTTCCGCGGCCAGGGTCTCCTCGTTGCGGGCGGTCGTCACCCGGAAGGATCCGTCGTTCCCGACGACGTGGGCGTTGGTGACGACGTGCCCCTGGTCGTCGTACACGACCCCGGACCCCAGGGAGTCGCCCGCCTGGATCTGCACGACCGACGGGAGTACGTCGTTGATCACCCGCTGGTAGTCGGCCTGCAGGTCGTTGGCCGCGGACGGCGCCGCGGCCTGAGCCGTGTCGCCCTCCCGCCCGCTCCCGGAGCCCGGACCGGACCCGGCGCCGGAGCAGCCGGTGACGAGCAGCAGAGCGCAGGCCCACGCGGTGACCGCGCCGGGCAGCCGCGGCACACGGGAACGGGAAGCATCCATGCCCAGAGTCTCACCGTGCACCGGAAGCGCGGCTTCCGGAGAACCCCCGAACGGGCGCCCTGCCGTGCGGGACCGGCAGCCCTACCCCCGCACCCCGCACAGATGCAGCAGCGCCGCAATCCCGCGGTACGGGTCGGTCCGGCCGGCCCGTTCCTCGGCGGCCAGCAGGGTCTCGACGGCCTCCGGAACCCGGGCGCGGTCGGGTCCCGTGTCGGTGAACACCCGGACCCCGTACCAGGTGTGCAGCGGGGCGCCGATGCTCGCGAGCTTGGCCGTCAGCGTCGCCGGCCGGTCCGCGCGGACCTCGAGGCCGAGGCTGTCGCGGCAGACGGTGGTGTCGAAGGCGGCCAGGGCTTCGGCCCACTCGCCGCGCAGGCCGGGGCGCATCGCGAGCGCGTCGCCGTTGCGCACCAGCAGCGACAGCAGCCCGCCCGGGGCGAGCATCCGGGCCAGCCCCGCGAGCAGCGGGTCGGGCTCCTCGACGTACATGAGCACCCCGTGGCAGAGCACCACGTCGAAACTGCCCGGCAGGAAGTGCACGCCGGTGTCCCGGCCGTCACCCTCGATGATCCGCATCCGCTCCCGGATGCCCTCGGGCTGGCCGGCCAGGGCGTCGCGCGCCGCGGCGATCATCGTGACGTCCCGCTCCACACCGGTCACCTGGTGCCCGGCCCGCGCCAGCCGGAGCGACTGGGTGCCCCGGCCCATGCCGACGTCGAGCACGCGCAGCCGCTTGCCGACCGGGAAACGCCCGGCTATCTGCTCGTCCAGCTGCCGGGCCACCAGCTCCTGCCGCACGACGTCCCGCAGATCACCCGGCTCGTCCAGCCGGGCGTCGGCCGCGCCGTCGGCGAACGGCGTCGTGCTCAGGGCCGCTCCCCGCGCTTGACCTGGGGCTTGGGCAGGCGGAGCCGACGCATCTGGAGGGAGCGCATCAGCGCGTAGGCGACCGCGCCGCGCCGACGCTCGTCCGGGAAGCGCTCGGCGAGGCGCTTCTTGAGCCGGAAGCCGCTGACGATCGAGTCCAGCACGATCATCACGATCACGACCAGCCACAGCAGCAGCGCCACGTTCTGCAGCGAGGCCACGCGGATCATGCTCAGTACGAGGATGATCACGGCCATCGGCAGGAAGTACTCCGCGATGTTGAACCGCGAGTCGACGAAGTCGCGCGCGAACTTGCGGACCGGGCCCTTGTCACGGGCCGGCAGGTACCGCTCGTCGCCCTTCGCCAGGGCCTCGCGCTGCCGCGCCATCGCGGTGCGGCGCTCCTCGCGCTGACGCTTGGCGGCGGCCTTGCGCGTCAACGGCGTGTTGGCGACGCTGCGGCGCTGGGACTGGGCCGCACTGCGCTTGGGCGTCGGCCTCCCCTTGGGGGCCTGCGGGTCACGGGGCTGATTGGAGTCGGTCACCGGCGTCTTGACGAGGCTCGGTGCCTTCTCTTCTTTGGCACGGCTACGGAACACAAAGCCCAAGGGTACGTGCTGCCGGGGTGTGGACCCCAGTCCGGTGGGGAACGATCCGGCAACGCCGGTCGTCTGTAAGTGGACAGAGGGTACGTCGCGTACGCCCCGGGGCACCCGGTCATTCCGGACAACCCCGGGGAGCACCTACTCCCTACGCCGGACCGGGAGCGTACGCAGTCGTCCTTGGGGATGAGCGCATCCGTCCCCGAACAGTGCGGTAATGGATGCAGGGCCCGTACTGTGGGTTCTGTCGCAGGTGCTGGAGCTGGAGTCGGTCAGAAGGGGGCGCGCGAAGCCCATGAGCGGTGTCATGAAGCGTATGGGGATGATCTTCCGCGCGAAGGCCAACAAGGCCCTTGACCGGGCCGAGGACCCGCGCGAGACCCTCGATTACTCGTACCAGAAACAGCTGGAGCTGCTGCAGAAGGTGCGCCGCGGTGTCGCCGATGTGGCGACCAGCCGCAAGCGCCTGGAGCTTCAGCTCAACCAGCTCCAGTCCCAGTCGTCGAAGCTGGAGGACCAGGGCCGCAAGGCGCTGGCGCTGGGCCGCGAGGATCTGGCCCGCGAGGCGCTCTCCCGGCGCGCCGCGCTCCAGCAGCAGGTCACCGACCTGGAGACGCAGCACGCCACGCTCCAGGGCGAGGAGGAGAAGCTCACCCTGGCGGCCCAACGCCTCCAGGCCAAGGTGGACGCCTTCCGCACGAAGAAGGAGACCATCAAGGCCACCTACACGGCGGCCCAGGCGCAGACCCGCATCGGCGAGGCGTTCTCCGGCATCTCCGAGGAGATGGGCGACGTCGGCCTCGCGATCCAGCGGGCCGAGGACAAGACCGCCCAGCTCCAGGCCCGGGCCGGCGCCATCGACGAACTGCTCGCCTCCGGCGCGCTGGACGACCAGTCCGGCATGCACAAGGACGACATCCAGGCCGAGCTGGACCGGCTCTCCGGTGGTACGGATGTAGAGCTGGAACTGCAGCGCATGAAGGCCGAACTGTCCGGGGGCGGCACCTCCGACCGGCAGGCCATCGAGGGCGGCCAGGACCAGGGCCAGGCGCAGTCCCAGCAGCAGCCGCAGGACACCCCGCGCTTCGACAAGCAGTAAGCCCACGCCGAGGAGGGCGACATGATCGTACGGATCATGGGGGAGGGACAGCTGACGCTGGCCGACGGCCGTCTCGCCGAGCTGAACAAGCTGGACGACGAGCTCCAGGCCGAAATGGAGAACGGCGACGGCCCCGGTTTCCGCGCGACCCTCCAGGCCCTCCTGGCCAAGGTCCGCGAACTGGGCGAGCCCGTCCCGGACGACTTCCTGGAGCCGTCCGACCTGATCCTCCCGTCCCCGGACGCCACGCTGGAGGACGTCCAGGAGCTGCTGAGCGACGACGGCCTGATCCCTGGGGGTTCCTGACGGACACCGGTCGGTACTTCCAGCCCGTCCGGTACCTCCAGCCCGTCCGGCGTTCGAGGACGAGGACGAGGCCGTCCAGGCCGAAGCGGGGGCCTGGGGGCGCAGCCCCCAGCCGACGCCCACTGCACGCGGGCCCACCAAGAAGGCACGCCCACTCCAGCTACCGTAAACAGCCGTGAGCACCCTCGCCCGCGCCCGCTGCACCATCGGCGCCCACCCCTCCGCCCTGGACGCGGCCATCGCGGCAGCCGTCCTGGTCTGCATGGTCGCGGGCTCCTTCGTGGACCCGCACGCGCCCGAGGGCGTCAGCTGGGGCCTGCGCAACCCCGACGTGCTCAGCCTGGCCCTCATGGCCGTCGGCGCCGCCGCGCTCGTCTTCCGCCGCCGTGCTCCGCTGGTGGTGCTCGCGGTCACCGGCGGTGTCTCCGTCGTCGAGAGCGTCACCGGCGACCCCCGCGCGCCCGTCGTCATGTCCGCCGTCGTCGCCCTCTTCACCGTCGCCGCCTCCACCGACCGCCCCACCACCTGGCGGGTCGGCCTGCTCACCATGACGGTGCTGACCGGCGCCGCCATGCTGGCCGGACCCCTGCCCTGGTACGCCCAGGAGAACCTCGCCGTCTTCGCCTGGACCGGTATCGGCGCCAGCGCCGGGGACGCGGTCCGCAGCCGGCGCGCCTTCGTGCAGGCCATCCGCGACCGGGCCGAGAAGGCCGAGCGCACCCGCGAGGAGGAGGCCCGCCGCCGGGTCGCCGAGGAGCGGCTGCGCATCGCCCGCGACCTGCACGACGTGGTCGCCCACCACATCGCCCTGGTCAACGTCCAGGCCGGGGTCGCCGCCCACGTCATGGACAAGCGGCCCGACCAGGCCAAGGAGGCCCTCGCCCACGTACGCGAGGCCAGCCGCTCCGCGCTGGGCGAGCTGCGCGCCACCGTCGGTCTGCTCCGCCAGTCCGACGACCCCAAGGCCCCGACCGAACCCGCCCCCGGCCTGGACCGCCTCGACGAACTCGTCGAGACCTTCCACCACGCCGGACTGCACGTCGAGGTGGCCCGCACCGACCAGGGCACCGACCTGCCCGCCGCCGTCGACCTGGCCGCGTACCGCATCATCCAGGAGGCGCTGACCAACGTGCGGAAGCACGCGGGCGCGCGGGCGAAGGCCGAGGTCAGCGTCGTCCGGGTGGGACCGAACATCGAGGTCACCGTGCTCGACGACGGCGCCGACGAGGGCGACGTCCCCGCCGGGGCCCCTGACACCGCCGTAGCCGGCGCCGACGGCGGCGGCCACGGGCTGCTCGGCATGCGCGAGCGTGTCACCGCCGTGCGCGGCACCCTCACCACCGGTCCCCGCTACGGAGGCGGTTTCCGGGTCCATGCGATCCTTCCGGTCAGGAAGCGCACCGATGCCGCGGAGGGCCCCGTATGACGATCCGTGTCCTGCTCGCCGACGACCAGGCGTTGCTGCGCAGCGCCTTCCGGGTGCTGGTCGACTCCGAGCCCGACATGGAGGTGGTGGGGGAGGCGTCCGACGGCGCGGAGGCGGCCCGGCTGGCCGCCGAGCAGCGGGCCGACGTGGTGCTGATGGACATCCGGATGCCCGGCACCGACGGCCTCGCCGCCACCCGCATGATCAGCGCCGACCCGTCCCTCGCCCATGTCCGCGTGGTCATCCTGACCACCTTCGAGGTCGACGACTACGTGGTGCAGTCGCTGCGCGCGGGCGCCTCAGGCTTCCTCGGCAAGGGATCGGAACCCGATGAGCTGCTCAGCGCGATCCGTGTCGCGGCCGGCGGCGAGGCACTGCTTTCCCCGACCGCCACCAAGGGGCTGATCGCCCGCTTCCTCGCCCAGGAGGGCACCGAGGAGGACCGCGACCCCGCCCGTGCCGAGCGGCTGGAGACGCTGACCGTGCGCGAGCGCGAGGTGCTGGTCCAGGTCGCCGGCGGGCACTCCAACGACGAGATCGCCGAGCGGCTGGAGGTCAGCCCGCTCACCGTGAAGACGCACGTCAACCGGGCCATGGCCAAGCTGGGCGCCCGCGACCGGGCGCAGCTGGTCGTCATCGCGTACGAATCCGGGCTGGTACGTCCGAGGGTGGAGTGATCCCGGCCCGGGACTACTGCGGCCGGAGTATGCGCCGCATAAGGAAATGGACCTGGGGCCTACGGAACCGGGGTCGCCCATGGCCCAGGGTGTTGGGGTGGGCGCTCACTTGTGGCGTCCGCGTGTGGCGCCGCATGTGCCCCGTCCCCGCTCGGCCACAGAAGAGAGACCCTGATCCATGTCCTGGCTGTCGAGATTCAGCCTCGCGCAACGGGCCCTGATAGGCCTGATGTCGATCGTCGCGCTCGTCTTCGGCGCGATCGCCATTCCCCAGCTCAAGCAGCAGCTGCTGCCCACCATCGAACTGCCCATGGTGTCCGTGCTGGCGCCGTATCAGGGCGCCTCCCCCGATGTGGTCGAGAAGCAGGTCGTCGAACCGATCGAGGACAGCCTCGAAGCGGTCGACGGAATCTCGGGCATCACGTCGACGGCCAGTGAGGGCAACGCCGTCATCATGGCGTCCTTCGACTACGGCAACGGCACCCAGCAGCTCGTCGCCGACGTCCAGCAGGCCGTCAACCGGGCCCGCGCCCAGCTCCCGGACGACGTGGACCCGCAGGTCATCTCCGGGTCGACGGACGACATCCCGACCGTCGTCCTCGCCGTCACCTCCGACAAGGACCAGCAGGCGCTGGCCGACCAGCTCGACAAGACGGTCGTCTCCGAGCTGAAGGACGTCGACGGCGTGGCCCAGGTCGTGGTCGACGGCGTCCGGGACGTCCAGGTCACCGTCACCCCCGACCCGGCGAAACTCGCGAGGGCCGGCGTGAGCCCGCAGGTTCTCGCCCAGTCCCTCCAGGCCGGCGGCGCGACGGTGCCCGCGGGCTCCTTCGACGAGGACGGCGCCAACCGCACCGTCCAGGTGGGGGGCGGCTTCACCTCGCTGGAGCAGATCCAGGACCTCATGATCATCGGCGAGGGCGTCGACGAGCCCGTCCGCCTCGGTGACGTCGCCACCGTCGAGGAGGAGGAGGCCAAGGCCGTCTCCCTCACCCGCACCGACGGCAAGCCGTCGCTCGCCGTCGCCGTCACGATGGACCACGACGGCAGCGCGGTCGCGATCTCCGACGCCGTCGAGGACAAGCTCCCCGGCCTGCGCGAGCAGCTCGGTTCCGGTGCGACGCTCACCGTCGTCAGCGACCAGGGCCCGGCGGTGTCCAAGGCCATCAAGGGCCTGACCACCGAGGGCGGTCTCGGTCTGCTCTTCGCCGTCCTGGTCATCCTGGTCTTCCTGGCGTCGATCCGCTCCACCCTGGTCACCGCGGTCTCCATCCCGCTGTCGGTGGTCCTCGCCCTGATCGTCCTGTGGACGCGCGACCTGTCGCTGAACATGCTGACGCTGGGCGCGCTGACCATCGCCATCGGCCGGGTCGTCGACGACTCGATCGTGGTCCTGGAGAACATCAAGCGGCACCTCGGCTACGGCGAGGAACGCCAGGAGGCCATCCTCAAGGCGGTCCGCGAGGTCGCCGGCGCGGTCACCTCCTCGACGCTCACCACGGTGGCCGTGTTCCTGCCGATCGGCCTGGTCGGCGGCATGGTGGGCGAGCTCTTCGGCTCCTTCAGCCTGACCGTGACCGCCGCGCTGCTGGCCTCCCTGCTGGTGTCGCTGACGGTCGTCCCGGTGCTGTCGTACTGGTTCCTGCGTCCGCCGAAGGGCACCCCCGACGACGCGGCCGAGGCCCGCCGGCTGGCCGAGGAGAAGGAGGCCAGGAGCCGCCTCCAGCGCTTCTACGTCCCCGTCCTGCGCTTCGCCACCCGCCGCCGCCTGACCAGCGTGGCCATCGCGGTCGTCGTACTCATCGGCACGTTCGGCATGGCGCCGCTGCTGAAGACCAACTTCTTCGACCAGGGCGAGCAGAAGGTCCTCAGCATCAAACAGGAGCTGAAGCCCGGTACCAGCCTCGCCGCGACCGACGCCCAGGCCAAGAAGGTCGAGAAGCTGCTCGGCGACACCGAGGGCGTCAAGGACTACCAGGTCACCATCGGCTCGTCCGGCTTCATGGCCGCCTTCGGCGGCGGTACGGACACCAACCAGGCCTCGTACCAGCTCATGCTGGAGGACTCGGCGTCCGCCGAGGACGTCCAGGACCACATCGAGGACGGGCTCGCGAAGCTCGACGGCATCGGCACCACCACGGTCGCCGCCGGTGACGGCTTCGGCAGCCAGGACCTCAGCGTCGTCGTCAAGGCGGCCGACGCGCAGGTGCTCCGCGAGGCCTCCGAGGAGGTCCGCGAGGCGGTCGCCGGGCTCGACGACGTCACCGACGTCACCAGCGACCTGGCGCAGAGCGTGCCGCGCATCTCGGTGAAGGCCAACGCGAAGGCGGCCGAGGCCGGGTTCACCGACCAGGCGCTCGGCGCGGCCGTCGCCCAGGCGGTGCGCGGCACCCCGGCCGCCAAGGCGATCCTGGACGACACCGAGCGCGACGTCGTGATCAGGTCGGCCCGGCCGGCCGAGACGCTGGCCCAGCTGAAGGCCCTGGACCTGGGCCCGGCGAAGCTCGGCGACATCGCGACGGTCGGGCTGGTGGACGGCCCGGTGTCGATGACCCGCATCGACGGGCAGCGCGCGGCGACCATCACGGCCAAGCCGACGGGTGACAACACCGGCGCGGTCGGCACGGAACTCCAGTCGAAGATCAACGGGCTGGACCTGCCGGCCGGTGCCACGGCCGAGATCGGCGGCGTCACGGCCGACCAGGACGAGGCGTTCGTCAACCTGGGCCTGGCCATGCTCGCGGCGATCGCGATCGTGTTCATGCTGCTGGTCGGCACCTTCCGGTCACTGGCCCAGCCGCTGATCCTGCTGGTGTCCATCCCGTTCGCGGCGACCGGCGCGATCGGCCTGCTGATCGCCACCGGCACACCGATGGGCGTCCCGGCGATGATCGGCATGCTGATGCTGATCGGCATCGTGGTCACCAACGCGATCGTGCTGATCGACCTGATCAACCAGTACCGCAAGCAGGGCCACGGCGTCGTCGAAGCGGTCGTCGAAGGCGGCCGGCACCGTCTGCGGCCGATCCTGATGACGGCCCTGGCGACGATCTTCGCCCTGCTCCCGATGGCCCTGGGCGTCACCGGAGAAGGCGGCTTCATCGCCCAGCCGCTGGCGGTGGTGGTGATCGGCGGCCTGATCACCTCGACCCTGCTGACCCTGCTGCTGGTCCCGACGCTGTACGCGATGCTGGAGCTGCGCAAGGAGCGGCGCGCGAAGAAGAAGGCGGCGAAGCGGGGCGGCGACGTACCGGCCCGGTCGCAGGCCTCGGACGAGCCGGAGCCGGCGAAGGTCTGAGGGCCGCAGGCACGGCGAAGGTCTGGGAGCCGTAGCACGGCGAAGGACCAGAGCCGTGGAAACGGCGAGGGGGTGTCCCGCGGATCCGGTCCGTGGGACACCCCCTCGCCGTGTCCGAGGTACCCGGCGCGTCACCGGGGTCCGAGCGCTGCCGGTCCGCCGAGGCGACGGTGTCGTGCTCGAAGGCCCGCGGCTCACGCTGGGCGTCCCTGCTGTCGTCGCGCGGCCGGTCCGGCGGCCTCAGCGGCCTCCGGACCACCTCGGTGGCCAGGCGGGAGAAGCCGTCGGTGTCCACCGGGGGTTCTCCCGTCGGCCACGGCGTGTGCCGCGGCACGGCCCTGGTACGGGAGGGGGCAGGGCGGGTTCCACACTGTGCCGGCTCGCCGGCTCGCCGGCTGCGGCTGGGGCTCGGCACGCGGCCGAGCCCCGGCGGGCCCGCGTCGTACGGTGAACCGTTACGGCAGCGCCAGCATCCGCTCCAGCGCCAGCTTCGCGAACGCCTCGGTCTCCTTGTCCACCTCGATGCGGTTGACGAGGGTGCCCTCGGCGAGCGACTCCAGTGCCCAGACCAGGTGCGGGAGGTCGATGCGGTTCATGGTCGAGCAGAAGCAGACCGTCTTGTCGAGGAAGACGATCTCCTTGTCCTCGGAAGCGAAACGGTTCGCCAGCCGCCGGACCAGGTTGAGCTCGGTGCCGATGGCCCACTTGGAACCGGCCGGGGCCGCCTCCAGGGCCTTGATGATGTACTCGGTCGAGCCGACGTAGTCCGCCGCGGCCACGACCTCGTGCCGGCACTCGGGGTGCACCAGGACGTTCACGTCCGGTATGCGCTCACGCACGTCGTTCACCGAGTCGAGGCTGAAGCGGCCGTGCACCGAGCAGTGACCCCGCCACAGGATCATCTTCGCGGCGCGCAGCTCCTCGGTGGTCAGCCCGCCGCCCGGCTTGTGCGGGTTGTAGAGGACGCAGTCCTCCAGGGACATGCCCATGTCCCGCACCGCGGTGTTGCGGCCCAGGTGCTGGTCGGGCAGGAACAGCACCTTCTCGCCCTGCTCGAAGGCCCAGTCCAGGGCCCGCTTGGCGTTGGACGACGTACAGATGGTGCCGCCGTGCTTGCCCGTGAACGCCTTGATGTCCGCGGAGGAGTTCATGTACGAGACGGGCACGACCTGCTCGGCGATCCCGGCCTCGGTCAGCACGTCCCAGCACTCGGCGACCTGCTCGGCGGTGGCCATGTCCGCCATGGAGCAGCCGGCGGCCAGGTCGGGCAGGACCACCTTCTGGTCGTCGGAGGTCAGGATGTCGGCCGACTCCGCCATGAAGTGCACACCGCAGAAGACGATGTACTCGGCCTCGGGGCGTGCGGCCGCGTCCCGGGCCAGCTTGAAGGAGTCGCCCGTGACGTCGGCGAACTGGATGACCTCGTCGCGCTGGTAGTGGTGACCGAGCACGAAGACCTTGTCCCCGAGCTTCTCCTTGGCCGCGCGGGCGCGCGCGACCAGGTCCGGGTCGGAGGGCGAGGGCAGGTCGCCGGGGCACTCCACGCCGCGCTCGCTCCTCGGGTCGGCCTCGCGGCCGAGCAGCAGCAGGGCGAGCGGCGACGGCTGTACGTCGAGCTCCTGGGTTTGGGCGGTGGTCACGACACGCACCCTTTCTACTTTTCGTCGAACTGACGCTATATATCATAACCGCTTCACGTCAGTTTGACGATGCCCATAGTGTCGGTGTGACGTGAATCCCGGTCCCCCGGCCCGCCGTCCACAGTCGCCGTCCACAGTCGCTGTCCGCTCCCCGGGGCGTGTGCGAGCATGAAGGGAAGGCCGAGGAGCAAGACACGGGTCCGACCCGGAATGAATCCGAGGCCCCGCCGGTTGGAACCGTCGGCAAGCAGTCTCCGTACAACCCGGGAGAGATGTAGATGTCCGTATCGGACGAGACCACCACCGTCACCGACGGCATCATCCTGACCGACGCCGCCGCGGCCAAGGTCAAGGCCCTGCTCGACCAGGAAGGCCGTGAGGATCTGGCGCTGCGTGTCGCCGTCCAGCCCGGCGGCTGCTCCGGCCTGCGCTACCAGCTCTTCTTCGACGAGCGCTCGCTCGACGGCGACGTGGTGAAGGACTTCGACGGCGTGAAGGTCACCACCGACCGCATGAGTGCCCCGTACCTGGTCGGTGCCACCATCGACTTCGTGGACACGATCGAGAAGCAGGGCTTCACGATCGACAACCCGAACGCGACGGGCTCCTGCGCCTGCGGCGACTCCTTCAGCTGAGCCGCGCGGCGCACGCGCCACAGTCGTACGGAGGGCGGGGGGGGGGGGGGGGGGAGGGGGGGGGGTGGGGGGGGAGGGGGGGGGGGGGGGGAGGGGAGACAAGCTGATCCACCGCCACCTGTACGTCTTCGGTGGCGAGACGGCGTCCACCCCGGAGGAGGTCAGGGAGTA
>NZ_JBVHVP010000001.1:906373-912403 GCF_055564775.1 Streptomyces sp. NPDC028991
GGAGGGGGGGAAAGGGGAGAAGAGGCGTGATGGGGGCGGGGAGGCGCACCCCCCCCCCCCCCCCCCCCCCCCCGCCGCCCTCTCGTCTGCCTGCCGGGCGATCGCCGTCACCGGCTCCCGGACGGCGCCGGCAGCCGCGCGCCCGGCTTGTGCACCGGAATCTCCTCGCCGTCCGAGCCCACGACCCTCCGGTCGCCGAGCGGCTCGTCGAGCGGCACCGTCCGCTCGTACTCCTTGGCGATCAGGATGCAGACCTTCCCCGGGTGCGGGGTCTCGGTCACCGTGACGGTCACCTTGTCGGCGCTCTCCTTCGCCTTCGCCTCGTAGTCGGAGCACACCCCGCCCGTGAAGTGCACGGTCAGCTCCCCGCCCTCGGCCGTGTAGCCGCTCACCCCGACGTCCCGGGGCTCACCGGGCGCCGAGGTCGGCTCGTCGGACGGGGCCGGGGACGGTGAGGCGGGAGCCGCGGACGTCAGGTACTCCGGGTCGACCGCCGGATACGTCACCGTGAAGGCATCCTGCGCGCCCGGCGCCCGCACCTCGAACAGCCACGACGGCACCAGCGTCTGCCGCCCCCGCACGGGATGCGCGGCCAGCCCGAACACCGCGTCCTCGACCGTGACCGTCTGCTTCCCGGGCTTCTTCGGGGTGCCCGTCGGCAGCTCGCAGGGCGTGTCCGCGCGGTCCTTGTGCGGTACGGGGCTCGCGCAGCCGCCGATACCGGCCCCGGAACCGCCGCCCGGCGAGTTCAGCAGCGCCAGCGTCTCCTCGGCGCCCAGGACGGGATACGTGTCCCCCTTGACCGGTGCCTTCACCTGCCCGCTGCCGCCCACCACCTCGCCCCGCGCCCCGACGACCACGCCGGTCGTCCAGCCGTAGGTGGGCAGTCCGCCGACCTCAGGTTCGGCGTTCACGGCCCGCCGGGCGCCCATGACCTGGTCCGCGTTCAGCTTGGCGTCGTCCTGGCCCAGCGCCTTCAGTACCGGCGCCGCCGCCTTCTTCGCGGCCGCCTCGCTCACCGGGCTCCCGTCGGCGGACGGGGCCTTGCACACGGCGCCCTTCTTGCAGTCGTCGGTACCGGGCGTGTAGCGGTGGAAGGTCCAGGTGCCCGGCGCCCGCGTGTTCACCGTCAGCAGCGGTCCCGATCCGTCTCTGGCGTTGCCGACCTTCCACGCCTCACCCTGGACGCGTGGCGCCCCGTCGACCCCGAGCGCCTCGGCCAGCCGGGCCACCTCCGACTCGGTGACCTCGCCCTTCGCCCGGTACACGGGCGCCGAGCCGGGGCCGTCGGGAAGCGCGCCGTCGGCGCGGTAGGTGACGCCGTAGGGGTTGGGTTCGCCGGGCGCGATGCCGTTCGTGCCGCCGCTCCCGGACGGCGCGCCGTGGTCGTCCAGGGCGAGCGGCGGGGGAGTGTCGTCGCCGGACGCCCCGGAAGCCGTACCGCCGTCCGGGCCGCCGCCGGAGGCGGACGAGGCCAGATAGGCCCCGCCGGTCCCGACCAGCAGCACGGCGGTGGCGACGGAGGCGACGGCGACCGCCCGGGGACGCCGCCGCGCGGGACGCCCGGTGCCGGCCTCGTCGGCGGCGTCGGCGTCGTCGTTGTCGGCTCGCTCGGTGTTCACCGCATCGCTCCTTCGGCTGTTACTGGGGACAGCGATGGGACGCGATGGGGGAGGATCCGGTTCCCGGCGGCGGCACGCGTCGCCCGGACGGCCTCAGTCGCCGTACTCCGACATCGCGTCCAGCAGCCGGGCCGAGGTCTGCGGCACCCGCACGCCGTGGATGAGGGAGACGGGGACGGGACGGGCGGAGGCGTGTGCCGGAGCCTCCCAGCGCGGGGCCATCCGGGCGCAGTCACCGCGCAGCGACGCCAGGTCGCCGTCCAGGTCGGCCGGGGCGGGGTCGGCGGTCCTCAGGTTCGTCATAACAGAACCGTAGGCACGTCCCGTACCGCGAAGAAAGTTGTACTACCGGGTAGTTTTGCCTGCTTCGGACTCGAGGTGCTCCCGGGTAGCGTGAACTGTCAACCCGCCTCCCGCTCAGGAGAGAGTCCACGCCGTGCGCATCGCAGTCACCGGCTCCATCGCCACCGACCACCTCATGACCTTCCCCGGCCGCTTCTCCGACCAGCTCGTCGCGGACCAGCTGCACACGGTCTCGCTCTCCTTCCTCGTCGACCGGCTCGACGTACGCCGGGGCGGCGTCGCCGCGAACATCGCCTTCGGCATGGGGCAGCTCGGCACCCGGCCGATCCTGGTCGGCGCGGCCGGCTCGGACTTCGACGAGTACCGGGCCTGGCTGGACCGGCACGGCGTCGACACCGGCTCGGTGCGCATCTCCGAGACCCTGCACACCGCCCGTTTCGTGTGCACCACCGACGCCGATCACAACCAGATCGGCTCCTTCTACACGGGCGCGATGAGCGAGGCCCGCCTCATCGAGCTCAAGACCGTCGCCGACCGGGTCGGTGGCCTCGACCTGGTCTCCATCGGCGCCGACGACCCGGAGGCGATGCTCCGGCACACCGAGGAGTGCCGCACCCGGTCCATCCCCTTCGCCGCCGACTTCTCCCAGCAGATCGCCCGGATGAACGGCGACGAGATCCGGATACTGCTGGACGGGGCGACCTACCTCTTCTCCAACGAGTACGAGAAGGGCCTCATCGAGACCAAGACCGGCTGGACGGACGAGGAGATCCTCGGCCGCGTCGGCCACCGCGTCACCACCCTCGGCGCACAGGGCGTCCGCATCGAGCGGGCCGGCGAGGAGACCCTCGAGGTCGGCGTCCCGGACGAGGAGCGCAAGGCCGACCCCACGGGCGTCGGCGACGCCTTCCGCGCCGGGTTCCTGTCGGGACTGGCGTGGGGAGTCCCGCTGGAGCGGGCCGCGCAGGTCGGCTGCATGCTGGCGACGCTCGTCATCGAGACGGTGGGTACGCAGGAGTACCAGTTGCGCAGGGCGCACTTCATGGAGCGGTTCACGAAGGCGTACGGGGACGAGGCCGCGGCCCAGGTGCAGGCGCACCTGGGCTGATTCCGGGCCCGGCGACTGCTCGGCCGCCTCGCGAGGGGCGCTGTCGCGTGCGGGCGTGCGGGCGTGCGGGCGTGCGGGCGTGCGGGTGCGTGGGCGTGCGGGTGCGAGGGGCCGGTCGTGCCTACGCCGCGCAGCCGCACATCGGCACGGCCCCGCTCTCCGTACGGGCGTCAGCTCACCCGGCGGACCGAGTAGGCGGTTCCTCCGTCCGCCGGCTCCTCGCCCAGGTACTCCTGCCCCCGCATCTCGCACCACGCCGGGATGTCCAGGCGGGCCGCCTCGTCGTCCGAGAGGACGCGGACCGTGCCCCCGACGGGCACATCGCCGATGACCTTGGCCAACTCGATCACCGGGATGGGGCAGCGCCGGCCGATCGCGTCCACGACGAGGTCGCCCCCGGTCCCGGGGACGGCCTGGGTGGCCGCCGGCGCCCCCAGTCTCTCCCGCACCGCGGCCACCGTGCCCGGCAGCACCTCCAGGAACCGCTCGACGTCCCCGGCCGGCGTCCCCGGCGGCAGCGACACCCGGACGTTTCCCTCGCTGAGCACCCCCATCGCCTTCAGCACATGGCTCGGCATCAGGGTGCTGCTCGTGCAGGACGAGCCGGAGGAGACCGAGAAACCCGCACGGTCCAGCTCGTGCAGCAACGTCTCCCCGTCGACATAGAGACACGAGAAGGTGACGGTGCCGGGCAGCCTGCGCACCGGGTCCCCGACCACCTCCACGTCCGGCACCAGAGCCGGCACCCGCGCCCGGATCCGCTCCGTCAGCTCCCGCAGCCGGGCCGCCTCCTCGGCGGCCTCCGCCCGCACCGCCCGCAGCGACGCCGCCGCCGCCACGATCGCCGGAAGGTTCTCGAACCCGGGCGCCCGGCCCGACTCCCGCTCGTCGCCGGGTCCTTGCGGCGCGAACCGCACCCCCTTGCGCACGACGAGCAGCCCGACCCCCGGCGGTCCGCCCCACTTGTGCGCGCTGCCCGCGAGCAACGACCAGTCGCCCGCCACCTTCCCCCAGGCCAGCGACTGGGCCGCGTCCACGAGCAGTGGTACGCCCGCCGCCCGGCAGGCCTCGGCCACGTCCGCCACCGGCTGCTCGGTGCCCACCTCGTGGTTGGCCGACTGGAGACAGGCCAGCGCGGTGTCGTCGCGCAGGGCGGCCGCGTACGCCGCCGGGGCCACGGCCCCCGTACGGTCCACGGCGACCTGGGTGACCGACCCGCCGCCGGCCTCGTGCACTTCGGCCGCGTGCAGCACGGAGGAGTGTTCGACCGCCGACACGATCAGGTGATTCCCGACCCGACGCCGCCCGGCCAGCGCGCCCGCGACCCCCGAATGCACCGCCCGCGTCCCCGAAGGGGTGAACACCAGCTCGTCCGCCCGGCACCCCACGGCCTCCGCGGCCGCCTCCCGGGCAGCATCGAGCAGCAGCCGGGCCCGCCGCCCTTCCCGGTAGAGCCGCGCGGGGTCGGCCCACCCTTCGTCCAGGGAGGCCTGAAGGGCCTGCCTGGCGACAGGATGGAGCGGAACAGCGGAAGCAGCGTCAAAGTAGCCCACACGGCAACGCTATGACGTCCGGCCGGGAAGCGCCGCGAGGGGGCGCGCCCCGCCGCAACCGACCGCAAGGCGCCGAACAACCCCTGGTCCCGCCCCCGAAGGCGCCCCGTCCCACCCTTTCAGGGTGACCCGCGGCGCGTATGCCACCCTCCCCGCGACCCCCCGGAGGGCGTCGGCTAGGGTTTGGTCCGCATAAACATCAAACCCCTGCCCGACGCAGGGCGGCGACCGACCAGCGAGAAGGCCGCAGCCGAACAGCGCGGGCGAGACTCTCGGGAAGGCGCTACGTGAGTCCCAACGGCTCCGACCGCTCGCCGCGGCGCCCGATGCGGCGGAAGCTGCTGCAGGCACTGACCGCGGGCCTGGTCCTGGCGACCGCCACCGGTTGCACATACGAGGACTTCCCCCGCCTCGGCATGCCCACCCCAACCACGGAAGAGGCTCCGCGGATCCTCTCCCTGTGGCAGGGCTCCTGGGCAGCCGCGCTGGCCACCGGCGTGCTGGTGTGGGGCCTGATCCTGTGGAGTTGCTTCTTCCACCGGCGCAGCCGCACCAAGGTCGAGGTTCCTCCGCAGAACCGGTACAACCTGCCCATCGAGGCGCTGTACACCATCGTTCCGCTCGTCATCGTCTCGGTGCTGTTCTACTTCACCGCCCGTGACGAGTCCGAGCTCATGAGCCTGGAGGACAAGCCCGACGTCACGGTCAACGTGGTCGGCTTCCAGTGGAGCTGGTGCTTCAACCACGTCGAGAACGTCCAAGGTTCCTCCGGCGACGCCAAGACCTCCAAGGAACTGGCCGCGATCCCGGACCGCTTCAAGAAGGACTTCCCGGCGAACGCCGGCGGCGTCTACGACTGCGGTGTCCCCGGTACACGGAACCCGCAGACCAACAACCCGGGCCCGACCCTCTGGCTCCCCGAGGGCAAGAAGGTCCGCTTCGTCCTGACCTCGCGTGACGTCATCCACTCCTTCTGGGTGGTGCCGTTCCTCATGAAGCAGGACGTCATTCCGGGCCACACCAACGCCTTCGAGGTGACCCCCAACAAGGAGGGCACGTTCCTGGGCAAGTGCGCCGAGCTGTGCGGCGTCGACCACTCCCGGATGCTGTTCAACGTGAAGGTCGTCTCCCCTGAGCGCTACGAGCAGCACCTCCAGGACCTCGCGAAGAAGGGGCAGACCGGTTACGTTCCCGCCGGCATCGCGCAGACGAGCCACGAGAAGAACCGGGAGACGAACAACCTGTGAGCATCCTCAACGAACCCCAGGGTGCCTCGGCAGCGGAGGACTCGTACGAGAACGAGCTGCCGGTACGGCGCAAGCAGCCCGGCAACGTCGTGATCAAGTGGTTGACGACCACGGACCACAAGACGATCGGCACGCTGTATCTGGTGACGTCGTTCGCGTTCTTCGTGATCGGCGGCGTGATGGCGCTGTTCATGCGC
>NZ_JBVHVP010000002.1:0-221843 GCF_055564775.1 Streptomyces sp. NPDC028991
TACTGCAGGGGGGACCCTGTGGGAGAGTAGGACGCCGCCGAACAATCATTGCGAGGAAACCCCGCACCGGGAACGGTGCGGGGTTTTCTGCGTTTACTGTCTTTGTATGCACTACGACCTGGTTATCTTCGACAACGACGGCGTCCTCGTCGACAGCGAGCCGATCTCCAACCGGCTGCTGGCCGGCTATCTGACCGAGCTGGGGCATCCGACGTCGTACGACGACTCCTTGAGGGACTACATGGGTGCGGCGATGCACCGGGTTCATGACCTCATCCTGGAGCGGACGGGCCGACGGCTGCCTGTGGACTTCGACGACGTGTTCCACGGGCGGGTGTTCGCCGCCTTCGAACGGGACCTGGAGCCCGTGCCAGGGGCCGTCGGTGTGCTCGAGAAGCTGGCGGCGGACGAGGTGGCGTACTGCGTGGCCTCTTCGGGGAGCCATGAGCGGATTCGGGTGGGGCACCGGAAGACCGGGCTGGACCGGTGGTTCGACGACGCACGGATCTTCAGCTCCCAGGACGTGGGGCGGGGCAAGCCGGCGCCGGATCTCTTCCTGCACGCCGCCGAACGGATGGGCGTCGCGCCGGAGCGGTGCGTCGTGATCGAGGACAGCCCGCTCGGGGTGCGGGCGGCTGTCGCGGCCGGGATGAAGGTGTACGGGTTCACCGCGATGACACCCGCCGCCAAGCTCACGGAGGCCACCCGCCTCTTCGGGGACATGGGGGAGTTGGCCGACCTGCTGGCGCGCTGACGAAACTGAGCGGAATTCAGCTTTGGCTGGATCTACCCACGGGTAAGCCAGAGCTCTACGCTCGCCGCCATGACTGATGTGCTGCGGCGCGGCAGGGTCTCGTTGGCGTTCGGCTTCTTCGCCCAGGGCGTGGCCTTCGCTCTGCTCGTCACGCGCATCCCGGCCATCCAGGACCGGTACGGCGTCTCCGACGCGCTGCTGCCCGCCTTTCTCGCCGCCGTGCCGATCCTGGCCGGTGCCGGGAGCGTGGTGACCGGGCGCCTGGTGCGGCGGGTGCGGCCGAGCCGGCTGCTGCGCTGGTCCCAGCCCGTGGTGCTGTTGGCGCTGCTCGGCGTCGGGGCCGGGGACCGAGTGGCGGTGCTGGCCGTCGCGCTGGGTGTCTTCGGGCTCGCCGTGGGCGCGTTGGACGCCTCGATGAACATGCTCGGGGTGAGCCTGCAGCGGGCGTACGGCCGCAGCATCATGCTGGGATTCCATGCGGCGTACAGCCTTGGCGGGATTCTGGGGGCCTCGCTGGCCTGGGTGGGGGCGCACTGGGACCTGCCGCTGTGGGTGTCGTATCTGCCGGTCGTGGCCGTGCTGTTGCCGGCCGCGTTGGTGGGGAGCCGGTGGTACGCCGACAGAGAGGGTGGTGGTGGCGAGGCCGGGGCCGTGGGGCCGCGGAAGGGGGAGGGGGAGGGCCGTGCCGGCGTCGGGTTCAGGGTGCTGTTGCCGCTGTGTCTGGTGATGACGGTCGCGTACATCGGGGACTCCACGGTCTCCAACTGGAGTGCCAAGTACCTCCAGGACGTGTTGGGGAGTTCGGAGCAGCTGGCCACCGTCCCGTACAACGTGTACATGGTGACCACGCTGGTGGGACGGGCCGTCGGGGACTTCTGGGTGCGGCGGTTCGGGGCCGTGGCGGTGGTGCGTGGTGGAGCTGTCGTCGCCGCTGGTGGGTTTGCCGTGGTGGCGGGGGCCCCGGGGGCTTGGATGGGGATGCTCGGGTTCATGCTGCTGGGGCTGGGGCTGTGTGTGCTGGTACCGCAGACGTTCGCGGCGGCGGGGCGGCTCGCGGCGGAGCGGGACGGCCGTCCAGGGGCGTCCGATGCGGCGGTGGCGCGGCTCAATGTCTTCAACTACCTCGGCTTCCTCATCGGTTCGCCGTTGGTGGGGGCGCTCGGAGACGCCTGGAGCTATCGCGGAGCCATGCTCGTACCGATGGTGTTGGTGCTGGTGACGGTCGTGTACGCCCGGTCGTTCGAGGCTCAACCGGACCGATACGGTGACGGGCATGAGCGGCCGCGCACAGCTGATGTGGGACGAGGCAGTAACGGGCTATGACTTCGGTCCGGACCATCCGATGGATCCGGTCCGGCTCGCCCTGACGCGGGGACTGGTCGGTGCCCTGGGGCTCGACCGGGAGGTGGAGGTCGTCGCGGCGCCGCCGGCCGGGGAGTCGACGCTGCGGCTCGTCCATCGGGAGGACTACATCGACGCGGTGAAGGCGGCGTCGGTGGATCCCGGGGCGGCGGACGGGTCGTACGGGCTCGGGACGATCGACGATCCCGCATTCGCGGGGATGCACGAGGCGTCCGCGCTGATCGCCGGGCAGTCGGTGGGGGCGGCGGAGGCGGTGTGGCGCGGGGACGCGACGCACGCGGTGAACTTCGCGGGCGGGCTGCACCACGCGATGCCGGGCGCGGCTTCGGGCTTCTGCGTGTACAACGACGCGGCGCTCGCGATCGCCCGGCTGTTGGAGCTGGGGGCCGAGCGGGTCGCGTACGTGGATGTGGACGTGCATCACGGCGACGGGGTGCAGGCGGTGTTCTGGGAGGATCCGCGGGTTCTGACGGTCTCGCTGCACGAGCATCCGCGGACGCTGTTCCCGCAGACCGGGTGGCCGGAGGAGACCGGGGCGGACTGCGCGGAGGGCTCGGCGGTGAATGTCGCGTTGCCGGCCGGGACCGGGGACGCGGGGTGGCTGCGGGCGTTCCACGCGGTGGTGCCGGAGGTGATCGCGGACTTCCGGCCGCAGGTGCTGGTGACGCAGCATGGCGCGGATACGCACTTCGAGGACCCGCTGGCGCACCTGGCGGTGTCGCTGGACGCGCAGCGGGCGGTGCAGGTGGCGTGCCATGAGCTGGCGCACGAGTACGCCCGGGGGCGGTGGGTGGCGCTGGGGGGTGGTGGTTACGCCGTGGTGGATGTGGTGCCGCGGTCGTGGACGCATCTGGTGGGGATCGCGGCGGGGCGGCCGGTGGAGCCGGAGACGGTGATCCCGGAGGGGTGGCGGCAGGAGGTGTTCGCGCGGACGCGGCAGCTCGGGCCGATGCGGATGACCGATGGGCGGTGGCCGGTGGGGTGGGCTTCGTGGGAGGCGGGGTACGACCCCGCAGATCGGCTGGACCAGGCGGTGGTGGCGGCTCGGCGGGCGGTGTTTCCGTTGCGGGGGCTGTTGGCGTAGCGGGCTTTGATACCGGCTCCGGCTCCGGCTCCGGCTGCCGCTGCCGCAGCCGGAGCCGCAGCCGGAGCCGCAGCTGCCGGGGCGGCCGGAGCCGGCCGGGGGGTGGGTGTCGCAGCCCGGCGTTGTGGGGCGCCCCCCAGAGGAAGTCCCTCCAGCGCCCGCCCGTGCAGCCCGCGGGGGTACCTTTCGGGCCGTTCAGGAACTGAGGGAGGCATGACCGCCCGCGGCGGAGGGCCGGAACGTTACGCCGACCGTGGGTGGATTCACGCGTTCCCCGGGCCGGGGGCGGGCGGACCCGGCAGCATCGTTTTCGTGCTGACCCGCGGAGCTCTTCGGGCTCATCTTCTGGACGTTCGTCTTGCCGGGGTCGTGGCGACTTCTCGGGAGGCGAGTCTGCGGAGTTACCGGTTGTTCGCCGCGCGGGATCCGCGTGTGCTGATCGGGATCGACCCGGCGGGCGACTGGGGGCAGCGGGACCTGCTGGGGCTGATGGCGGAGAGGTGCGGGGTTTCGGCCGATCCGTACGACACTTCGGGCCAGGATGTGATCGATCCGGAGAGGACACTGGCGGCCCTGGACGCGTTCGCCGGTCGGCTCGCCGCGGTCGCTCAGCGTCGCGGGCCGGTCCTCCTCGGCACCGGGCACCCCCATCGACTGCTCGGCTTCTACGCCGCCTTGGCCGAGGCGTTGTCGGCGGCGGGATGTGCTGTCCTCACTCCGGCGCAGGGTCGCTGTGTCGACATAACGACCCGGTTCGGTCTACGCACGTACAACCTCGACTACGTCCGGGGAGTCGCGTTGGTGCGGGAGCCCGGCGCCGGGCGCGCCGGTGGTGAGCCCGGCGCGCACACGCATTCGCCGCTCCCGGTTCGTACCGCGCTGGCCGCCGCGGCGGAGGCGGGCGGGCCGCTTCCCGAGCTGGTGATCGGGGACCACGGTTGGGCTTGCGGAGCAGGTCAGCTGGGGTTCGAGGCCATCGGGCCGGCCGATACGAACGATCCCGCGCTCTTCGTCGGTGAGTCGGAGGGGGCCGTGTCCGTCGCCGTTCCACTTGATGACGCTGTGCGGTCTGAGCACTACCGACCGCTTACCCGCTACGTACTCAATCGGGCGTGTCTGTCACGGTAGGGAAGCGATGGGTGTACCTCTTCCCCATTCGCATCACCCGCCCCTACATTGGGGAGTGAGCACGCAGCGACGAAGAGTCACCGGAAGGGGAAGCCGGTGGCCGTCGAGTGCGGAAGGTTCAGGTGTGACATGGCTGCAGCTGGCGAAAGGCCTCTGAACGAGGTTCAGTTCCTTACCGTGGCGGAGGTCGCCTCGGTGATGCGCGTGTCCAAGATGACCGTGTACCGGTTGGTGCACAGCGGTCATCTGCCCGCGATCCGGGTGGGACGGTCGTTCCGCGTCCCGGAGCAAGCGGTTCACGAGTACCTCCGCGAGAGTTACGTGGGGGTGGAAACGGCCTGACGACCTCGATTACGAGCTCAGCGCTCGGGCGGGTAGGCTGGCCCCTCGTAGGTCGTGTGGGCCCATGGCGCCCAACAACCGAGTGATGAGAAGTGAGCGAGGGTAGTCGTGGGCTCTGTTATCAAGAAGCGGCGCAAGCGGATGGCCAAGAAGAAGCACCGCAAGCTGCTGAAGCGCACGCGCGTTCAGCGTCGCAACAAGAAGTAGGCGACGCTGCGCCGTCAGCGTGTCCTGTGGCCCCCCACCGCATCCGGTGGGGGGCCACAGTCGTATCCGCGACGCGGGCGTGCGGCACGACCGCGAATTCTCGTCACCTGCTGCATCCGGCGGTCATCACAGCGCGACACCGACCGGCTAAGTTGGCCCGCGGACGGGGAACGCGGCAGGCTACGGAGTAGTGCGGAAGGAAGGCGCTGATCTTGGGCAAGGTCGTGCTCGTGACCGGAGTGGCCCGTCAGCTGGGGGGCCGTTTCGTACGGCGCATCCAGCGTGATCCCGACGTGGACCGGGTCGTCGGCGTGGACGCCGTCGCGCCGGAGCACCATCTGGGCGGCGCCGACTTCGTCCAGGCCGACATCCGGCAGTCGGCCATCGGGCGGGTGCTGGCGGAGACGGGCGCCGACACGGTCGTGCACCTGGATGTCACGGGAACGCCGCTGGGCAGCGGCAGCCGTACGTCGGTCAAGGAGACCAACGTCATCGGCACGATGCAGCTGCTCGGGGCCTGCCAGAAGTCGCCGACCGTGCAGCGGCTCGTGGTGAAGTCCAGTACGAACGTCTACGGGTCCGCGCCCCGCGATCCGGCCGTCTGCACCGAGACCACCGCGCCCAAGTCGCTGCCGAGTGGCGGCTTCGCCAAGGACGCGGTCGAGGTGGAGGGGTATGTGCGCGGGTTCGCGCGGCGTCGGCCCGATGTCGCGGTGACCGTGCTGCGGTTCGCCAACATCCTCGGCCCGGCCGCGGACACGCCGCTCGCCTCGTACTTCGGGCTGCCGGTGCTGCCGACGGTGTTCGGCTACGACCCGCGGCTGCAGTTCGTGCACGAGGACGACGTGATCGAGGTGCTGCGGATCTCCTCGCACGAACCGCGGCGGGGCACGCTGAACAGCGGCACCTTCAACATCGCCGGAGACGGTGTTCTCCTGCTCTCCCAGTGCTCGCGCCGGCTGGGCCGCCCCACGGTGCCGCTGCTGCTGCCCGCGGTCACCTGGGCGGGCTCGCTCGTGCGTACGCTGGGGATGACGGACTTCTCGCCCGAGCAGATCCGGTTGCTCACCCACGGGCGGGCGGTGGACACCACGCAGATGCGCGAGACCCTGGGTTTCCGGCCGAAGTACACGACGGCCGGGGCGTTCGCGGACTTCGCGCGCGGCCGCGGCGCCGGACTGCTGCCGCCCGAGGCCCTCGCGGGGGCCGTCGACCGGATCGTGGAGCTGTCCCTGCGGGGCAGCGGCCACCTCCCGACGCAGAGCGCCAACTGAGGAGCGCATCAACGATGGCGGACGCCAAGGTCATTCCGTTCGACGACGACCGGTCGCGGGGGAGCGGTGGGAACGCGGCGCAGCGCCCGGCGCGGCGCCGCGGCACGGGAAGCCGGCGCAAGGGCACGGCCGAGTCCGCGCCGGTGCGCGGCGTGGAGCCCCTGCCGGTGCGGGGTGCCGCGCAGGATGACATGCCCGTGACGGAGGAGCCGCCGGGGGAGCCCGATCCGGGGCCGGAGGAAGCGGAGGGCGGCCTGGAGCGGCGTATCGCGGGCGGGCTGGCCTTCCTGCGTCGCCGGCTCACCGGCGACTACGAGGTCGACGACTTCGGCTACGACGAAGAGCTCACCGACCAGGTGCTCATGTCCCTGCTGCGGCCGGTGTACGAGAAGTACTTCCGGGTCGAGGTGAAGGGTGTGGAGAACATCCCCGCCGAGGGCGGTGCGCTGATCGTCGCCAACCATTCCGGGACGCTGCCGCTGGACGGGCTGATGATGCAGGTCGCCGTCCACGACCGCCATCCGGCCGACCGGCATCTGCGGCTGCTGGCGGCGGACCTGGTGTTCGTGCTGCCGGTGGTCAACGAACTGGCACGCAAGCTCGGGCACACGCTGGCCTGTGCGGAGGATGCCGAACGGCTGCTCGGTCAGGGCGAGCTGGTCGGGGTGATGCCGGAGGGCTTCAAGGGCGTCGGCAAGCCGTTCAGCGAGCGGTACAAGCTCCAGCGCTTCGGGCGCGGCGGCTTCGTGTCGACCGCGCTGCGGCAGGGGGTGCCGATCGTCCCGTGCTCGATCGTCGGCGCGGAGGAGATCTACCCGATGATCGGCAACTCCAAGACGCTGGCGCGGCTGCTCGGGTTCCCGTACTTCCCGCTCACGCCGACCTTCCCGTGG
The DNA here is from genome assembly GCF_055564775.1 of Streptomyces sp. NPDC028991. Taxonomy (NCBI): domain Bacteria; kingdom Bacillati; phylum Actinomycetota; class Actinomycetes; order Kitasatosporales; family Streptomycetaceae; genus Streptomyces; species Streptomyces sp. NPDC028991. The sequence continues at coordinate 7,045 of NZ_JBVHVP010000002.1, forward strand.
CTGGGTCCGCTGGGTGCGGTTCCCTTGCCGACGAAGTGGACGATCCAGTTCGGGGAGCCGATCCCCACGGACGGCTATCCGCCGGAGGCGGCCGAGGATCCGATGCTGATGTTCAACCTGACCGACCAGGTGCGGGAGCAGATCCAGCACACGCTCTACAAGTTGCTGGTGCAGCGGCGGTCGGTGTTCTTCTGAGGAGCGGTGGTACGGCGGTGGGGGCGCCCCTGGTGTGCGGCGCGGGGCACCCCCACCGGACTCAGTCCGCGTCCTCCGCCTCGATGCCCAGGCCGGGCAGGAGGCCCGGCAGGAGGGGCGGGAGGGTGACGTCCGGCTCGGTGGGCGGGGTGTTTCCGCCCGTCGGCGGGGAGGCGCTGCCGGTGTCCTTCGGCGGGTCGAGCAGGCCGCCCGTGTTGCCGCCGAGCAGGCCGTCGTCGTCGCGGCCGGAGTCGGCCGACTCGCTGGGACCGCCGCTGTCCGTGCGTCCGCGCTCGGACGTCCCGTCGTCGCCGTGGCTGGGGGCGGACGAGTGGCCGGAGCCGGGGACGTCGGTGGTCGCCGACTCGGAGCCGCCCTGCCGGCCGCCGGCTCCCTCGTCGTCCTGGGCGGGCGGCTGCGGCAGCATGGACTGCAGTGGCGCCACGTCGTCCTCTATGGCGTCGAAGACCGACGACACCTGCTCGCTGACGTCCCCGAGCTGCACGGGCAGTCGCTCGCGCAGTGCTCCCCAGGCCTCCCGGTGGGAACGGGAGAAGGCGGAGAGGGCCTGCATGGGGGCCAGTGAGTCGGGGTCGCGGGCGTAGGCCGCGCTGAGGAGGCGATGGCCCTCGGACGCGTCGTGCCGCATGCCGGACAGGGCACGGCGGACCTCGCCGAGGGACTCGTGGTCGAGGGGCCCGCTGCGACCGCGCTCCATCAGCCGGCGTGCTTCGTTCAGTCGGGTGGACGCCAGGTCCAGGTAGGCCCGGCCGCGCTCGTCGTCCCCGTCGGCGAGGCCGAGGCGGAAGTCCTCTATGCCGCGTTTGAGGCCGTAGAGCGAGTCGCCGGGCAGGGCGTCCGAACTCGCTGCGGCGACTCCGCCGAAGGCTCCCGCGGCCACGCTCACGCTCAGTCCGCCCGCGGTGAGGCCTTTGGCCAGCCTCGAGCGCGGCCGGAACCTCTTCAGCGGGGCCGCCCGGTGGGTGCCGCGCGCCCGGCGTTGCTCCGGGACCGAAGTGTCCGCCGCCCCGTCGCCCGCGGTGCCCTCCTGGAGCATGGCCTCGAACGCGGCCACCAGCTGGGCTCGCTGGACGACCTTGACCTCGGGATCCAGCACGGGCCGGGGCAGCGTCTCCAGGCCGGTGGCGAGGGTCAACAGACGACCCTGCTCGGTCTGTTCCGCGGCGGCCCCGGCAGCTGCCGGTCCTCCGGACTGCTCGGCCGCCGCCCCGGGATCGGACTGCTCCTCCAGAGCCTGGGCGAAGGCGTTCGCCCGCCGGTGTGCCGATACGTTCGCGATCACTGGCGGCACCTCCTCTCGTCATGACGGTCGACTCCCCAGGGGGTCCTGAGGGTTGCACCCCCTGATCGGAACCACCCGATCGTGTGATCGGAGCCGGCCAGGGAGTGACCACAGGGAGCCTGCATCCCGCACAACGAGCGTCGCGGCACTTGGGTTACGGACGGTGGATGAGCGGACCGCGGACCCCAACGGACTTTGACCGTTGGTGATTTGGCGAACGCGGAGGGTGGCGGTGACGGATGGCTGCGGCGGGTCGTGGTGGTCGCGGCGCCCCGGAGCGCCGGAGGCTCAGCGGGCGTCGTCCGGCAGCAGCCGGGCGAGGGTGCGTACGGCCCGGTACTGGAGCGTCTTGATGGCGCCCTCGTTCTTGCCCATGACCCGGGCGGTCTCGGCGACCGAGAGGCCCTGGAGGAAGCGCAGGGTCACGCACTCCTGCTGCTGCGGGTTGAGCCGGCGTACGGCCTCCAGCAGGGCGGCGTTGGAGAGTGATTCGAGGACGGAGTCCTCGGGGGACCGCTCGACCTCGTTGGCGTCGAGCATCTCGCCGGTGGTGACCTCCAGCCGGAAGCGGCTGGACTTGAAGTGGTCGGCGACGAGGTTGCGGGCGATGGTCACCAGCCAGGCGCCGAAGTCGCGGCCCTGCCAGGTGAAGGTGCCGATGCGCCGCAGGGCCCGCAGAAAGGTCTCGCTGGTGAGGTCCTCGGCGGTCGCCTTGCCGCCCACGCGGTAGTAGATGTAGCGGTACACGGTGTCGCTGTACTGGTCGTAGAGCCGCCCGAAGGCGTCGGCCTCGCCGGCCTGGGCGCGCTCGACCAGGTCCATCATGCGGGCGCTGTCGCTGTCCGCGGCGGGGCGGCGGTGGGTGGTGGCGGCGGCCCCGGACGAGGACGACCGCGCTCGTCTGCCGACGGCGGCGCTTCCGTCGGCCAGTGCATAGCACGGGCCCACGGGGGCGGTGGCCGCGGCGAGGGCGGGGACGGCGTACGCGGTGGGGACGAAGCCGCGCAACAGGTCTTGGGCTGATTTGACCGTTGCGCGCAGCGTAGCCAGGCCCGAGGCGTCAACCCCGACGTGTGGGTACACGGGACTCCCAGAGGCAGAGCTTCCATCACGTGCAGTACGGAACCATTCACCCGTCGTAGCGAAGGTGGGGTACCGGAATGCGTCTGAGGAGAATAACGCTTCGTGCAGGCCCTGCTACGCCCAGTTGCTCAAATCATCGATTACGTCGCTTCTGTGGCCGATTGACGCTCGATCAGTTGCGACAGAGTGATCAGTTAATGACCGGAATGGTTCGGGTTCCTTGTGACTACAGAGCGTGTTGTGGTCGATGTGAGGAAAGGGGACTGGAGAGGGTGTCCTGCGGGTACATCACACCGATTGGCTCAACGGCCGGCGTTCAACGGCCGGCGCGGGTCAACGGCGGCGGCGGTGCAGGGCGATGGCCGCCGCGGTGCCACCGGCCACGGCGCCGACGCCCGCGGCCGCCGGGATGCCGACCTTGGCCGCCTTGCGGCCGGTGCGGTAGTCGCGCAGGCGCCACTCCAGTTCCCGGGCGTGCTTGCGCAGCTTGGAGTCCGGGTTGATCGCGTACGGGTGGCCGACCAGCGTCAGCATCGGGATGTCGTTGTGGGAGTCGCTGTAGGCGGCGCAGCGGGTCAGGTCCAGGCCCTCCGCCGCCGCCAGCGCCCGTACCGCCTCGGCCTTCGCCGGGCCGTGCAGCGGTTCGCCGACCAGCTTGCCCGTGTACACGCCGCCGATCGACTCGGCGACCGTGCCCAGCGCGCCGGTCAGGCCGAGGCGGCGGGCGATCACCTGGGCGATCTCCACCGGGGCCGCCGTGACCAGCCAGACCTTCTGGCCCGCGTCCAGGTGGGCCTGGGCCAGGGCGCGGGTGCCGGGCCAGATCCGCTCGGCCATGTACTCGTCGTAGATCTCCTCGCCGATCGACCTCAGCTCGGAGACGCGGTGGCCCTTGACGATCGACAGCGCGGAGTCGCGGGCGTCCTGCATGTGCTCCGGGTCCTCGAACCCGGCCAGCCGGAACCACGCCTGCTGCCAGGCGAACCGGGCCAGGTCGCGGGTCTCGAAGAACTTCCGCTTGTACAGGCCCCGGCCGAAGTGGAAGATCGCGGCGCCCTGCATGACTGTGTTGTCCAGGTCGAAGAAGGCGGCTGCCCGGTCGTCGCCGTGGACGGGGAACTCGGCTTCCGCGCCCGTGTCGGGGACCGTGTCCGCCGCGGACTGTGCGGATTTGCGGGCTGCCTCCGCCGAGGCCTCGCCTGCCAACACGCTCCGCGCCGTGGCGGAGCGCCTACGGGGGGTGAGCCATCGAAGAGCGGCCATGCCCGTGAGCATAGCCAGTTTGTTCGGAGGGTTCGGAGTCGAGAGGTTCGGGGGCCGTGAACTCTGGGCGACCGTGTCGTTAAAGGGCTCGCCGAAGGAGCGGCCGCGCGGGCGCGTCGGCGGGCCGGTCCGGCAGGCGGCCCGGCCGTCGCCGAGGGCTCGGCCCGCGCCGCCGCGCGCGCGAGAATGGCCGGCATGAGTCCCCTCTTCCGCCGAAAGCCCCCGCAGACCCCGGGGGCCCCGCAGCCCGCGCAGTCTCATGAGCACTCCGAGAACCATCTCGTCACCCTCATCCGCAAACCCGGCTGTCATCTGTGTGATGACGCACAGCTCGTCGTCGAGAAGGTGTGTGCCGAACTGGGTGTCCCCTGGGAGGGGAAGGACATCACCCGGGACCGCCAACTCCACGACGAGTACTGGGAACAGATTCCGGTCGTCCTCGTGGACGGCAGGCAGCACACCTTCTGGCGTGTGAACGAGGAACGCCTGCGCAAGGCACTGACCGAGCAGTCCAAGTAGTCCGGATGGTCGCTTAGGATCGATGGTGACTTGGTCTCGGGGGCGTTGATCGTGAGGAGCGTGTGCGGCTTTGCCCCCGATGGGAGAGGAACGCGTGTACGCGTGCGCCGGTTCCCGCTTCGTGCGCCGGGCGCGCGTGAGCCCGGTCACGTTGGCCGGGCAAATCGGACACCATCTTTGTGCACGCGTTCACAAAGACATAGCCTGCATTCGACGGGGCGGTCATGTAGGGACGTATGACCGCCTACAGCCCCGCTCTACCCGCAGGAGCACCGTGGCAACTGGCCGAACACACCGACCGGCGACCCGCAGCCGAGGGATTCCCGAGGCCACCGTCGCCCGGCTTCCGCTGTACCTCCGCGCCCTCACCGCGCTCTCCGAGCGCTCGGTGCCCACGGTCTCCTCCGAGGAGCTGGCGGCCGCGGCGGGAGTCAACTCCGCGAAGCTGCGCAAGGACTTCTCCTACCTCGGCTCCTACGGGACCCGGGGGGTCGGCTACGACGTCGAGTATCTCGTCTACCAGATCTCCCGCGAGCTGGGGCTCACCCAGGACTGGCCGGTAGTGATCGTCGGTATCGGCAACCTCGGCGCCGCGCTCGCCAACTACGGAGGGTTCGCCTCCCGCGGTTTCCGGGTCGCGGCCCTCATCGACGCCGATCCGGGAATGGCCGGAAAGCCCGTCGCCGGCATCCCGGTGCAGCACACCGACGAGCTGGAGAAGATCATCCAGGACGACGGTGTCTCGATCGGTGTGATCGCGACCCCCGCCGGTGCCGCCCAGCAGGTCTGCGACCGGCTCGTGGCCGCCGGTGTCACCTCCATCCTCAACTTCGCGCCGACCGTCCTGAACGTCCCCGAGGGCGTCGACGTGCGCAAGGTCGACCTCTCCATCGAGCTGCAGATCCTCGCCTTCCACGAGCAGCGCAAAGCGGGCGAGGAGGCCGCGGGCGACGCCGGCGTCATGCCGCCCGTCGCCGCCCGCAAGCAGCAGCGCTCCGCCGACTCCGCCGACAAGGGACCCGACGGGGACGTGCCCGCCGTGATGCCGGCATGAGCCTCCTCGTCGTCGGGCTGAGTCACCGCAGCGCTCCCGTCAGCGTCCTGGAGCGGGCCTCGCTGAGCGCGGACGCGCAGCTCAAGCTGCTCCAGGACACGGTCGCCACCGAACCGGCCACCGAGGCCGCGGTGCTGGCCACCTGCAACCGCATCGAGCTGTACGCCGACGTGGACAAGTTCCACGCCGGTGTCGCCGAGCTGTCCACGCTCCTCGCCCAGCACAGCGGGGTCGGCCTGGAGGAGCTCACTCCTTATCTTTATGTGCACTACGAGGACCGGGCCGTCCACCATCTGTTCTCGGTGGCCTGCGGGCTCGACTCGATGGTGGTGGGCGAGGGCCAGATCCTCGGCCAGATAAAGGACTCCCTGGCCCGCGCGCAGGACCTGCACAGCGCCGGCCGGCTCCTGAACGACCTGTTCCAGCAGGCGCTCCGGGTCGGCAAGCGGGCCCACTCCGAGACCGGCATCGACCGCGCCGGGCAGTCCCTGGTCACCTTCGGCCTGGAGCAGCTGTCCGCGGGAGCCGACGTCCAGCAGTGGGCGCGGGGCAGGAAGGCCCTGGTCATAGGCGCCGGTTCGATGTCCTCGCTGGCCGCCGCCACGCTGGCGCGCGCCGGTGTCGCCGAGATCGTCGTCGCCAACCGCACCTTCGAGCGCGCCGAGCGTCTCGCACGGATCCTGACCGAGGGCGACGACACGGACGTGCTGGCCCGCGCGGTACCGATGGACTCGGTGCCGCTCGAGCTGACACGTGCCGACGTGGCCGTCTCCTGCACCGGTGCGACCGGGCTGGTCCTCACGGCCGACGCCGTGGCCGCGGCGGTGGAGGGGCGCACCGGTGCGTTCGCCGCTGAGCCGGACGGTGGGCGTCCCGCCGTGGACACCGCCGCCCCCACCCCCGTACGGGAGGGTGGCGAAACGGCACTGCCGAGCGCCGGCGCCGACGAGAACTGCCCGCTGGACCTGTCCTCCGTGCCGTCCGGCTTCTCCGTCATGGGGGAGGCCGCCGTGGCCGGCATGGACGCGGCGACGCTGGAGCAGCACGGGGCCTGGGCCGCGAGCGGTACGACGGTGGACCGGTCGCGCGAGAACGGGCGGACGGGCGCCGAGGCGGACGCCGAGCTGATCACCGCGCTCGCCGCGACGGCGACGCGGGTCGGCCGCATCCCCGAGCGCCGCCGGCCCGAGCCGGTCGCCGGGGTGCCGCGCCCGCAGCCGGTCCTCTTCCTCCTCGACCTCGCGATGCCGCGCGACATCGACGCCGCCGCGCACCGGCTGGCCGGGGTGCGCGTCGTGGACATCGAGTCGCTGGCCGACGCCTCCGCCGACGCGCCGATGGCTTCCGACGTCGAGATGGTCCGCCGGATCGTCGCCGACGAGGTCGCCGCGTTCGGGGCGGCCCAGCGGGCCGCGCACATCACGCCCACCGTCGTCGCGCTGCGCAGCATGGCCGCCGACGTCGTGGCGGGAGAGATCGCCCGGCTGGAGGGGCGGCTGCCGGGCCTGGACGGCAAACACCGCGCCGAGATCACCCAGACCGTCAAGCGTGTGGTCGACAAGCTGCTGCACGCGCCGACGGTACGGGTCAAGCAGCTCGCCGCCGAGCCCGGCGGTGCCGGGTACGCGGACGCGCTGCGCACCCTGTTCGACCTCGACCCCGAGACGGTGGCCTCCGTCTCCCGCGCCGAGAACAGCACTGAGAAGAACCGAGGGCCGGCATGACTGAGAAGGCACTGAGGCTGGGGACCAGGCGGAGCAAGCTCGCCATGGCCCAGTCCGGGCAGGTGGCGGACGCCGTGAGCCAGGTGACCGGTCGGCCCGTTGAGCTGGTCGAGATCACCACGTACGGCGACGTCTCGCGTGAGCAGCTGGCGCAGATCGGCGGCTCGGGCGTGTTCGTGGCCGCGCTGCGCGAGGCGCTGCTGCGGGGTGAGGTGGACTTCGCGGTTCACTCGCTCAAGGACCTCCCCACGGCGGAGCACGAGGGCCTGGTGGTGGCCGCCGTACCGGAGCGCGAGGACCCGCGGGACGTGGTCGTCGCCCGGGACGCGCGCAAGCTCACCGACCTGCCGCGCGGGGCGCGCATAGGTACGGGTGCGCCGCGCCGCATGGCGCAGCTCAACGCGTACGCCCGCACCCACGGGATGGAGATCGAGACGGTCCCGATCCGGGGCAACGTCGACACGCGCATCGGATACGTCCGCAGCGGCGAGCTGGACGCGGTCGTGCTGGCCGCCGCCGGGCTGAACCGGGTGGGCCGCATCGACGAGGTGACCGACTTCCTGTCGGTCGACACGGTTTTGCCGGCTCCCGGCCAGGGGGCCTTGGCGATCGAGTGCACCGCGGACGACACGGAGCTGATCGCCGCGCTCGCCGAACTCGACGACCCGTTCACGCGGGTCGCCGTAACGGCCGAGCGGTCACTGCTCGCCGCCCTGGAGGCCGGCTGCAGCGCCCCTGTGGGCGCGCTGGCCGACCTTCCTCCACTCTCGGCTCCGCTCGAGCGGGGGGACTCCCAGGCCGCCAGGCAGATTGTCAAGGAAATGCGCCTGCGCGGCGTCGTCGGCACGACCGACGGCTCGACGCTGGTGCAGCTGTCCACCACCGGTCCCGTGCCTGAAACGCACGAGGCGGCACTCGCACTCGGTCGCGAACTCGCCACCGAGATGCTCGCCCAGGGCGCGGCCGGTCTGATGGGGGAGCGAGCACATTGAGCCCCACCACCTTTCCCGCCGGTCCGGAACACGGGCACGTCACCTTCCTCGGTGCCGGACCCGGAGATCCGGGACTGCTGACTCTGCGCGCCGTGGAGGCGCTGGCGCACGCGGACGTACTCGTCGCCGAGCACGAGGTGCTCGACGTCGTACGCACGCACGCGAGGCAGGGCGTGTCCGAAGTGCACACGGATGCCGATCCGTCGGATCCGGGCACAGGCGCGCCCCAACTGAAGGTAGTTGACGGAGCGTCAACGACCTCGGGCGTCCCCGCTGTGCGGGATGCCGCACATCTTGTCATGGAGGCCGCGCGGGGCGGCAGGCGGGTCGTGCGTGCGGTGACCGGGGACCCCGGGCTCGACGCGTACGCCGCCGAGGAGATGCTGGCGTGCGCCGCGGCCGGGGTGCCCTTCGAGGTCGTCCCCGGTATCGCGAACGCCGTCGGCGTGCCCGCGTACGCCGGTGTTCCGCTGCGGGACGCCGAGGGTGCCGACGTGCGGTTCGTGGACGCCCGTACGGCGTCGGACCGCTGCTGGACCGAGGTGGGCGCCTCCGACGGCACGGTCGTGGTGTCGACGACGCTGGACTCGGTGGCCGCGGCTGCCGGCGAGCTGGTGTCGGCCGGCCGCAAGCCGGACACCCCGATGACGGTGACGATCGCGGGTACGACGACGCGGCAGCGCACCTGGGCGGCGACGCTCGGCACGGTCGCGCAGACGCTGAAGCAGGCGAAGGTGCTGCCGTCCCCGGACGGCGGCCGCCCGGTGATAGCCGTGGTCGGCGAGCGCTCCGCCTCCGCCCGGCGCGATCAGCTCTCGTGGTTCGAGTCCAAGCCGCTGTTCGGCTGGAAGGTGCTCGTGCCGCGTACCAAGGAGCAGGCGGCGTCGCTCTCCGACCAGTTGCGCTCCTACGGCGCCGTGCCCAGCGAGGTGCCGACCATCGCGGTGGAGCCCCCGCGCACCCCGCAGCAGATGGAGCGGGCGGTCAAGGGCCTGGTGACGGGCCGCTACGAGTGGATCGCCTTCACCTCGGTCAACGCGGTGAAGGCGGTGCGGGAGAAGTTCGAGGAGTACGGTCTCGACGCCCGTGCCTTCGCGGGCATCAAGGTCGCGGCGGTCGGCGAGCAGACCGCCAGGGCGCTCATCGCCTTCGGTGTGAAGCCGGACCTGGTGCCGAGCGGCGAGCAGTCGGCCGCCGGTCTGCTGGAGGACTGGCCGCCGTACGATCCCGTCTTCGACCCCATCGACCGGGTCTTCCTTCCTCGTGCCGACATCGCGACCGAGACCCTGGTCGCCGGGCTGATCGAGCTGGGCTGGGAGGTCGACGACGTCACCGCCTACCGGACGGTGCGCGCCTCGCCGCCGCCGGCCACGACCCGCGAGGCGATCAAGGGCGGCGGCTTCGACGCGGTCCTGTTCACCTCGTCGTCCACGGTGCGGAACCTGGTCGGCATCGCCGGAAAGCCGCACAACGTGACGGTGATCGCGTGTATCGGCCCGGCGACCGCCAAGACGGCCGAGGAGCATGGCCTGCGGGTGGACGTCATGGCTCCCGAGCCGTCGGCGCTGAAGCTGGCGGAGGCCCTGGCCGACTTCGGCCTGCGGCGCCGCGCGTCGGCCTTGGAGGCCGGGGATCCGGTGACGCGGCCGAGCGAGCGGCGGCCGGGGGCGCGGCGGCGGCGGACTTCGACGTGAGGTGAGGCGGGGCGCTCCTGGCGGGGCGCCCCGCTTCGCTCTGTCCCGCGAGGCGGCGGCACCCCGGCCGTCGGCGCGGGCCCGACGGTCCGGCTCACTTCGGTCCGGCTTACTTCGGTCGGCTCACTTCGGTCGGCTCACTTCACGTGGCGGCCGAGGAAGTCCCTGACCAGCGCGGCGATCTCCGGGCCGTGCGTCTCGAGGGCGAAGTGCCCGGCGTCCAGGAGGTGGATCTCGGCGTCCGGCAGGTCCCGGGCGAAGGCTTCGGCGCCCGCGGGACCGAAGATCTCGTCTCCTCGTCCCCAGGCGGCGAGCAGCGGGGGCCGGTGGGTGCGGAAGTACTCCTGGAAGACCGGGTAGCCGTCCAGGTTGAACTGGTAGTCCCAGAAGAGCTGGAGCTGGATCTCCTTGTTGCCGGGCCGGTCGAGGCCGGCCTGGTCGAGGGTCCAGGTCTCGGGGCCGATTCGGTCGAGCCGGTCGGCGGGGACGCCGTGGGTGTACTGCCAGCGGGTGGCCTCGGCGGTGAGGAGTTCCCGGACGGCGGCCTCGTTGGCCTCCCGGTCCTTGGCGTGGGCGAACAGGACGTCCCAGAACGGGGTGAAGCCCTCCAGGTAGGCGTTGCCGCTCTGGGTGACGATCGCGGTGATCCGCTCGGGCCGGCGGGAGGCGATGCGGAGGCCGACGGGGGCGCCGTAGTCCTGGATGTAGAGGGCGAAGCGGTCGATGCCCAGTTGGTCGATGAGGCCGAGAGTGATCTCGGTGAGCCTCTCGAAGCTGTAGGTGAAGTCCTCGACGGAGGGGGCGGCCGAGGAGCCGAAGCCGATGTGGTCGGGTGCGATCAGGTGGTACGCGTCGGCGAGGTCGGCGATCAGCCCGCGGTACATGTGCGAGCTGGACGGGAAGCCGTGCAGCAGGACGAGGGTGGGGTTGGCCGGGTCGCCGGCCTCCCGGTAGAAGACCTCGAGGCCGTCGACGGTGGTGGTGCGGGCGCGCGTGGCGAAGGCGGACATGGCGTTCTCCGTACCGTGAGGGGGAGAACGAGCGTTCTCCCGGCGTCTGGCTGTAGAGTAGGAGAACGATGGTTCTCTGCGCAAGGGGTGATGTCGGTGGACGCGGAAACCGCGGAACTGAAGGTGCTCGACACCGCCGAGCGGCTCTTCGACGCGCGCGGGGTGCAGGCGGTCGGCATGGACGCCATCCGCAGCGCCTCGGGGGTCTCCCTCAAACGGCTCTATCAGCTCTTCCCCTCCAAGGACCTCCTGGTCGAGACCGTTCTGCGGCGTCGTGACGAGGCCGTACGGACGTCCCTGGCCGCACACGGAGCGCGGACCGCCGAGGGGCCGTACGAGCGGGCCCTCGCGGTCTTCGACTGGCTCGCCGGCTGGTTCGCGGAGCCCGGGTTCCGTGGTTGCGCCTTCATCAACGGCTTCGGGGAGCTCGGCGGGGTCTCGCCGGCGGTCGTCGCGATCTCCCGCGACCACAAGGAGGCCATGCGGGCGTACTTCGCCGAGCAGACCGGCGCTCTCGGCGTCCCGCCCGTCCTCGCCGACCAGCTGTCCCTGCTCGCCAACGGCGCCATGGCCGTCGCGGGCATCACCGGCTCTCCCGAACCGGCCGCCCAGGCGAAAGTCGCCGCCCGCGTCCTCCTCGACACCGCGCGCCGGCACGCCTGAGGGCCGCGCACGGGACGGACGCTTTCGCGTCTTCGGCGGCGGCCCGGGCAGCGCGCTGCCGAGCGAGGTCGCCCGCCACGCGGAGCGCGGCGGCGTCGTGCCCGCCGTGGACACCGTCCACCCCCTCGGACGTGTCGCCGACGCGCGCACCGGGCTCCTGAGTCCGGTGGTGTCCGGGGCAGGCAGTCGTCCGGATCGGGCAGGGGGGACAACCGGCGGCGCCGAAAGGCGCGTTGACAGGCGGCGGGCCGGTGCGTGTAATGAGGGTGGTGACGCGTGGCGCCGGTCAAAGAGCAGTGGGCCGGCCGGCGATCGGGCGAGCGCCCTTCACCCAAGGGGTACGTGATGAGTTCCCACTCCGCGCCCTGACACGACGTAGCGCTGCCGCACGTCGTCGTCCTCTCTTGATTCTCTTCCCCCTTTCCGGCACCGTGCCGCGCGCCGCGGCCTGCCGTCATGGAGACACGGAACCGTATGCCCACGCCCTCCCAGCCCGCCCAGTCCTCCCAGACCCCTCAGCCCTCCCAGACCCCTCAGGCCTCCCAGACCCCTCAGTCCTTCCAGCAGTCCGTCATCGACGAGTTCCGCGCCAACAAGGGGAGGGTCGGCGGCCCCTTCGAGGGCGGCGACCTGCTCCTGCTGACGACCACCGGCGCCAGGTCCGGGGCCGCGCGGACCACCCCGCTCGGCTACGTCCGCCACGGGGACTCGCTCCTGGTCGTCGGGTCCAATCTCGGCGGCCCCCGGCATCCCGGCTGGTACCACAACCTCCTCGCCCATCCCGTGGTCCGCGTGGAGATCGGTACCCGGAGCTTCGAGGCCCTCGCCGTCCCCGCCGAGGGGGCCCGGCGCGAGGAGTTGTTCGCGCACGTCGTGCGGGCGGTGCCCGGGTACGGCGACTACCAGGCGGGAACCGACCGGCTCCTGCCGGTCGTGGTGCTGGAGCGGGCCGAGCCCGACGGGTGGGAGGGGCCGGGCGAGGTCCGCACCCTCGCCGACAAGCTCCTGGAGGTCCACACCTGGCTGCGGGGGCAGTTGCGCCAGGTGCGGGCCGAGGCCGACGCGTACTTCGCCGCGCGCGCCGCGCACCAGGGGCCCGGTGTGCCGCCGGCCCCGGGTCTCGGACTGCAGATACGGCAGCGCTGCCTCGCCTTCTGCCAGGCGCTGGAGTTCCATCACCTGAGTGAGGACGAGCACATGTTCCCCGGAATCGCCCGCCACCATCCCCACCTGACGGACACGTTCGAGCGGCTCGGCGAGGAGCACCGCACGGTCGCCCGCATCCAGAGCGAGCTGGTGGCCCTGCTGGCCGGCGTCACCATCGCCGACCCGCAGCGCTTCTGGACGGAACTGGAGGCGATGTCGGCGCAGCTCAACGCCCACCTCGACCACGAGGAGGACTCACTGCTGCCGCTTCTCACCGGCGTGCCGTGGCCGCCGGCCGGGCCCGGGGACACCCGGAACGGCGCTCTGCCGTAGGCCCGCGGGGGCCGTGCGTTCCGCTCAGGCGCGCTGGATCCAGTCCCGGTCCAGGAGGCCGGCCAGGCCCGCGGCGGTGAAGGCGGCCTCCAGCTCGTCGCGGCCCTCGGTGAAGTGGGCCCAGCTGTCGTGGTGGACGGGAACGACGCGGCGGGCGCCGAGGATGCGCGCGGCCTCGGCGGCCCGGGCGCTGTCCAGGACGAGCGGCGCGCCGTCGTACAGGGCGGCGAACCGGGGTGCTCCGGCGAACAGGAGGGCGGTGTCCACCGGGGCGAAGCGGCCGGCGATCTCCTCGACCGCGTCCAGGGAGGCGTTGTCGCCGCTGACGTAGACCGTCGGCAGCCCTTCGCCGGTGAGGACGAAGCCGACGACCTGGCCGGAGAAGCGCTCGACGTACTCGCGCGGGCCGGGCCCGTGGATCGCGGGGACACCGGTCACGGTGACCGTGCCGCCGCCCGGGCGCTCCAGCTCGGTCGACTCCCAGTCGGCCAGACCCCGGGCCCTCCCTCCGAGTCGCCGTCCGCCGTCCGGCGTGGTGAGGGTGAGCGGCACGTCGGCGAGCAGGGCGCGGCCAGAGGTGTCGAGGTTGTCGGGGTGTTCGTCGTGCGAGAGCAGGACCACGTCGATGCGGCCGAGGTCGGCCGGGTTGCCCGCGGAGGGGGCGGTCTTGGTCAGCAGCCTGCCGCCCGGCACCTGGTAGTCGCCGGGGCCGTCGAAGGTCGGGTCGGTCAGGAAGCGCAGGCCGCCGTACTCGAACAGGGCGGTGGGGCCGCCGAAGGCGCGGACCGGGAACTGCTGGGCGCTGTGCTGGGACATGCTCACCACTCCTCGCTTCTCATGGAAACACTTCTCTGTTTCCGTGATGCAAGGCTAGGCGGCTGTCACGGAAAAAGGCAAGGGCTACCATGAGGGGATGGATGAAACCCCGGCCGCCGCCGTCGAAGAGGCCGTTCTGCCCCCGGCTCCGGGGACCGACCGGTACCGCTCCCTGGATTTCGTCGACACCGTCGCGAGCCTCCCCGCCGGCCAGGTCCACGACCTGCTCGCCGCCCCCGAACCGGCCATGCGCTGGCTCGCCGCCCACGGCCTGGCCACTCCGGACGTGCGGCTGTACGAGATGTGCACCCAGCGGATGCGCACGCTGCGCGGCCACATCCGTACCCTGTTCGCCTCACGCGTCGACGGCTCCGCACCCCCCGAGGAGTCGCTGCGGGCGGTGAACGAGGCTCTGACCGCCGTACCCACGGCGCCCCTGCTCGCCTGGGACGGGACGCAGGGGCCGCGGCGCGTCCAGGCCCACCCCACCGACCAGGCCGTCAACCACGCGCTCGCGACCCTCGCCGCCGACGCCGCCGACCTGCTCACCGGCCCTGACGCCGGCCTCCTCGCCGCTTGCGGCTCCGCTCCCTGCGACCGCTTCCTCCTGCGCACCCACGGCCGCCGCCACTGGTGCTCCACCCGCTGCGGCGACCGCGCCCGAGCCGCTCGCGCCTACGCCCGGCGCAGCGCCGCCGCGGGCTGACGCGCCGGGAGGAGGGCGCCCGCCGGGGCCGGCGGCAGTTGTCCCAGGGGGCCGCCGGAAGGCCGGTTCCGGCCGGGGCCAAGCGTCACGCGGGCCGACTCCTCGTCGGCAAAGGCATGGGCCGGGCGGGCGTAGCGTAGGCGGTATGTCGACGTACGGATCCTTTCCCGGTACCCGGCCCCGGCGGCTGCGGAGCACTCCTGTCATGCGTCGGATGGTCGCCGAGACCCGGTTGCACCCCGCCGACCTCATCCTCCCGGCCTTCGTGCGCGAGGGCGTGAGCGAGCCGGTGCCGATCGCGACGATGCCCGGGGTCGTGCAGCACACCCGGGACACGCTGAAGAAGGCCGCCGCGGAGGCGGTCGAGGCGGGGGTCTCCGGGATCATGCTCTTCGGGGTGCCGGAGGAGGAGAAGAAGGACGCGGCCGGCACGGCCGGTACCGATCCGGACGGGATTCTGCAGGTCGCGCTGCGCGATGTGCGGGCCGAGGTCGGGGACGAACTGCTCGTCATGTCCGACCTGTGTCTCGACGAGTTCACGGACCACGGGCACTGCGGGGTGCTCGATGCCGAAGGCCGCGTCGACAACGACGCCACCCTCGAGCGGTACGCCGAGATGGCGCAGGTGCAGGCCGACGCGGGTGCCCATGTGGTCGGGCCCAGCGGGATGATGGACGGCCAGATCGGCGTCGTCCGGGACGCCCTCGACCAGATCGGGCGGGAGGACGTCGCCGTCCTCGCCTACACGGTCAAGTACGCCTCCGCCTTCTACGGGCCGTTCCGGGAGGCCGTCGGGTCCTCGCTCAAGGGCGACCGGAAGACCTACCAGCAGGACTCCGCCAATGCGCGGGAGTCGATGCGGGAGCTCGCCCTCGACCTGGAGGAGGGCGCCGACATGGTGATGGTCAAGCCGGCCGGTCCCTACCTCGACATCCTCGCCAAGGTCGCCGAGGCCGTGGACGTGCCCGTCGCCGCCTACCAGATCTCCGGCGAGTACTCGATGATCGAGGCCGCCGCCGAGAAGGGCCTGATCGACCGCGACCGGGCCATCCTGGAGACGCTCACCGGGATCAAGCGGGCCGGTGCGCGCAACATCCTGACCTACTGGGCCACCGAGGCCGCCCGCACGCTGCGCTGAGCGGCCTCGCCCGGAGCTTCGTGCAGGCGGTGCGGGAACCCCTTCAGTACCCGAGGGCGTCGTCCATGCTGGTCTGCCAGTACGTGACGGTCAGCGCGGTGTCGACGTACACGCCGCCGGCGGGCAGGGCGACCGTGGCGATGGAGCCGTCCTCGAAGGGGATGGTGAGGGTGTCCGTCTCGTAGCCGTTCTCGCCGCTGCCGTCGCCGGACGACAGCACCACACCGGCGTAGCCGGACTTGCCGGGCTCGACACCGGTCAGCGACTGCGGCTTGGTCGCCTCCGCGACCGGCGGCACCGACTGGGCCTCGCCGAAGCGGGCCGCCGGGTACGGCGGGAGCATGCAGGTCTTCGAGCCGGTGTTGGTGGCGGTCAGCAGCAGGTGGTTGAGGGGGCGGGACACCTTCTTCGCTGTGATCTTCACGTCGGAGGCGGAGCACTTCCCGGGCATGTCCCCGTCGTCCTGGCCGCCGGTGTCCGAGCCGGAGTCCGACGAGTCGCCGCCACCGGCAGAGCCGCCGGCGCCCGAGGTGCCACCGCCCGAGGTGTCACCGCCCGAGGTGGTGCCCGAGCCGGTGGAGCCGCCGGAGCCGTTCGCGCTGTCGGTTCCCTTGCCACCGTCCGACTCGCCTTCGCCGGTGGACGGCTTGGCCTGCTCGCCGGCCGGGGCGGAGGAGGACGGGGCCGAGGCGCCGGTGTCCGATCCGTCGCCCTCGCAGGCCGTCAGGGCGAGGGCGGCCAGCGCGACCGTGGTGGCGGCGAACAGGCGGGTGCGGGTGGTGCGTGCGGACATGAGCGGGCCCCTTCGGGTGGAGTCTGGGTGAGCCGCTCGACCGTTCGCCGGGAGCGGCTGCTTGGATGACCACAGCTTGGGTCCGGCTGCGTCCCGCCCGCCAGCGGTGCCGGGACATGCGGGACAATGGGACGCCGGGAGCGGTTCTGACCTGCGGAAATGACGTCCCCCTGGGATGCGGTACGGGGACGTCGGGAGAGGGAGAAACGGTGGCGGGGGACGACTTCGCGGGACTGCTGCGGGAGCTGAAGGAGCGGTCCGGGCTCAGCTACGGGGCACTGGGCAAGCGGCTGCACATGAGTGCGTCGACACTCCACCGGTACGTCAGCGGGGAGGTCGTACCCGTCGAGTTCGCGCCCGTCGAACGGCTCGCCCGGGCGTGCCGGGCGACCCCCGAGGAGCTGCTCGAACTCCATCGCCGCTGGATCCGCGCGGACGCACTGCGCGGCGTGAAGAAGGACGAGGAGAAGGCCGGGGAGAAGGACGAGGGGAAGGGGGCGGCCGGGGAGAAGGGGGCGGCCGGAGAAGCGGGAGGCAAGGAAGAGGAAGGCAAGGAAGAGGGAGGCAAGGGGGAGCAGCGGGAGGAGGCCGGCGTCTCCGTGGCGGCGGCGGGCACACCGCCCGCGACAGCCGGGCCCGGCGACCGGCCCGCACCGCACGACGCGCCCGCCCCGCCCGCGCCGGACGGCGAATCCGGCCCGTCCCGGCGCCGGGTCCCGCGTGCCGCGCTCTACGCCGCGACCGGCGTCGTCGCCGTCACCGCCGCCGTGGCGCTCGCGGCGAACCTCGTGTCCGGCACCGACGGTGGCGGACGGCACGGCACGGCCGGGGCGGCCGCGGCGACGTCCGCGCCGGTGTCGGGGGCCGCGACCACCGGTTCGGCGGCCCCGAGCCCGAGCGTCTCCTCGCCGCCGTCCGCGACCGCGTCCTCGTCCCCGTCCGGGTCCCCCTCCGCCCCCGTGCCGCGCCCGGACGCCGCCACGCCGAGCCGCCCCGCACCCGCCGACGGTCCCGCGCTGATCGTGTCGACCACTCCGTACCACTGGGACGTGCCCTGCGACCACGCCTTCCTGGTCGACCGCAGCCCGCAGAACGTGCCGAAGCCTCCCCCTCAGCAGGACGCGGTCGGCTGGGCGGCCCCCCTCAACGCGGTGTCGGCGAACCGGCAGATGGTCGTGCTCACCGTGCAGGGCACCGGTCCGGAGACGGTGGTCCTGAAGGACCTGCACGTCCGGGTGGTGAGCAGCGGGCCGTCGCTCGACTGGAACCAGTACGTGATGGGCAACGGCTGCGGCGGCCAGGTGGACACCAAGGCCTTCGACGTCTCGCTCGACCTGGGCACTCCCCTGGCGACGCCGATCGGGGGACAGCGGGACTTCCCGTACAGCGTCAGCGAGTCAGACCCCGAGGTCTTCCACGTCAACGCGCACACCAGCGGCCACGACGTGAGCTGGTACCTGGAACTGGAGTGGTCCAGCGGCGGCCGGCACGGCACCATGCGCGTCGACGACCACGGCAGTCCGTTCCGCACCAGCGCCTCCCGGGACGGCTCCTACTACGCGTACCCCCTCGGCGGTGACGGCTGGGAGCCGGTCGAGGCCGGCTGAGACGGGGTCGGGTACGGGCACCGGAGCACCGTCAAGTCCAGGCGGAGGCTAGGTTGTTGGCCAACACTCCGGTTCGCTTCGTCAGGAGAGCCCATGCCCGGTGACGCCCTCAGCCAGGACCCCGCGGAGCTGAGAAGGAGGATCGACAGCAGCAAGGCGCACCCGGCCCGTGTCTACGACGTCTTCCTCGGCGGCAAGGACCACTACCCCGCGGACCGGGACGCGGCCGCCGCCGGGCTCGCCGCCAACCCGCGCGGCTACCTCGACGTACGGCACAACCGCGACTTCCTGCGCCGCGCGGTCACCATGCTGGCCGAGGAGCAGGGCATCCGGCAGTTCCTCGACATCGGCACCGGCCTGCCGACCGCCGAGAACGTGCACCAGATCGCCCAGCGCACCGCCCCCGAGTCGCGCGTCGTCTACGTGGACAACGACCCCGTCGTCCTCGCCCACGCCCGCGCCCTGCTCACCAGCGGCCCCGAGGGACGCACGGACTACATCGACGCCGACCTGAAGAGCCCGGCACGGATCCTCGAACAGGCCGCCCGGACGCTCGACTTCGGCCGTCCCGTCGCGCTCTGCCTCGTCGCCATCCTGCACTTCGTCGAGGACGAGGAGGCGTACCCGATCGTCCGCGAGCTGATGGACGAGCTGCCCGCCGGCAGCCGGCTCGTCCTCAGCCACCTCACCGAGGACCTCAACCCGGAGAACATCCGCGCGGTCCAGCGGACGTACACCGAGCGGGGCTTCACCTTCGTGCTGCGCTCGCACAAGGACGTCGAGCGCTTCTTCACGGAGACCGGGCTGGAGCTCGCCGAGCCGGGTGTCGTCCCGGTGCACCACTGGCGCCCGGACCACGCGGCGCCGGTGCCCGAGCAGCCGGAGAAGTCCTACCTGGCCGGCCTCGACGAGATCGAGAAGGTCCGGTACAAGGACATCAACGACGTCACGGACGCCGACATCAACGTGTACGGGGGACTGGCCGCCAAGAGCTGACGCCTCGTCAGTCACGCCTCGTCAGTCACGCCCCGTCAGTCACACCCGTCAGTCACACGCGTGTCCGCATCGCGGAAAGTACCGTGTAGGCGGCACGTACTTACCTAGGGTGCGGGCATGACCGTGACCGAGAACGTGTCCGCCCCCGCCGCCTCCCTCCCGCCGCTCGCCGCGCGGGTCCGGTCGACCGGCGGTTCGCCCGTACGGGACATCCTCGCCGTCACCGCCCGCCCCGAGGTGATCAACTTCGCGGGCGGGCTGCCGGCCCCGGAGCTGTTCGACGCGGAGGGGATCGCCGCCGCGTACCGGGACGTCCTCGCCGAGGCGCCCGCGCGGGCACTCCAGTACTCCACCACCGAGGGCGAGCCCGTCCTGCGGGCCGCGCTGGCCGCCCGCACCTCGGCGCGCGGACTGGACACCGACGCCGACGACCTCCTCGTCACCACCGGCTCGCAGCAGGCCCTCTCACTGCTCGCCACCGCCTTGATCGAACCCGGTGACACCGTCCTCGTCGAGAGCCCCTGCTACCTGGCCGCGCTCCAGGCATTCGGCTTCGCGGGCGCCCGCGTCGTCGCCGTACCCGGTGACGAGGACGGGATCGACCCGGCGGCCCTGGAAGAGCTGGTGGTGCGCGAGCGGCCCAGGCTGCTCTACACCGTGCCCACCTTCTCCAACCCCACCGGGCGGACCCTGCCCGCCGAACGCAGGGCCGCCGTGGCCGAGGTCGCCGGGCGGTGCGGAGTGTGGATCGTCGAGGACGACCCCTACGGCGAGCTGCGTTTCGAGGGCGAGCGGGTGCCGTGGATCGCGTCGTACGACGGCGCCGGGGACCGGACCGTGCTGCTGGGCTCCTTCTCCAAGGTCATGGCCCCCGGCCTGCGCCTCGGCTGGCTGCGGGCGCCCGCCGCACTGCGCCGGGCCTGCGCGGTCGCCAAGCAGGCCGCCGACCTGCACACCCCGACCGTCAACCAGCTCGCCGCCGCCCGGTACCTGGCCGACCGGGACCTGGACGCGCACGTCGCACGCGTCGGCGCCGCCTACGGCGCACGCCGGGACGCCATGCTCGCGGGCCTGGCGGACGCGCTCCCGGCGGGGTCGGCCTGGACCCGCCCCGAGGGCGGCATGTTCCTGTGGGCGCGCCTGCCCGAGCGCTACGACACCACGGCGCTGCTCCCGGAGGTGGTCCGGCACGACGTGGCGTACGTCCCCGGCGCCCCCTTCCACGCCGGTGAGCCCGACCGCGCCACGCTGCGGCTGTGCTTCGTCACGCAGACGCCGGACGAGATCGCGGAGGGGCTGCGGCGGCTGGGGGAGGGGCTGCGGGAGGCACGGCGGGGGGCGCCGCGGAAGGCGTAGGCCCACGGCCTAGGGCGAAAAGCCGAGGTGGGGGCGCCGCATCCGAACGTACGGTGAAACCATGTCTGACAGCGCACGGACGGCGACGTCCTTCGATCTCGACGCGTACCTCGACCGGATCGGCTGGACGGGGGCGCGGCGGCCCGACGCGGCCACGCTGCGGGGCGTGCACCTCGCCCATCTGAGGGCCGTACCGTTCGAGAACCTCGACGCCCTCGGCGGTTCGGCCCCCTCCCTCGACCTCGCCGACCTGACGGCCAAGCTGGTGCACGGCCGCCGGCGCGGCGGTTACTGCTACGAGCACAACACGCTGTTCGCGGCGGCCCTGGAGGCGCTGGGATTCCGGGTGACCCGGCTGGCCGCGCGGGTCGTCGTCGGCGCGGACCGCTTCGAGGACCGCCCGCGCACCCACATGGCCCTCCTGGCCGAGGTCCCCGGCGACTCGCGGCCGTACCTGGCCGACGTCGGCTTCGGAGCCATCGGCTCCCTGCTGGAACCGGTGCCGTTGACGGCGGACACGGAGTTCCACGACGCCGGACGCCGGCACCGGCTGGTGCACGCACCGCACCCCGGGCCACTGGAGATGTGGGTCCTGGAGGCGTACATGGGCCGCGAAGGGTCTTCGGACGGTGACTGGGTCGCGCAGTACGCCTTCACCCTGGAGCCGTTCGAGCAGCCCGACTACGAGGTCATCAACTGGCACATCGCCACGAACCCGCGCTCTCCGTTCTCCCGGCGCCCGTACGTCCAGTTCCTCACCCCGGACGGGCACGTGCTGCTCGACGGCGACCGCTTCACCGCGACCGGCGCCGACGGCACGGTGGCCGAGCGGAAGCTGACGGACCCGGCGCGGGTCCGCCGACTGCTCGCGGAGGACTTCGGCATCGACGTGCCCGAGGGCCTGACGCTACCGGGGTGAGGCCGGCGAGGGTGTGCCGGACGGCTCCACGCGCGCTTCGGCGCACTCCCGCTCGCCGTCGGACCCCGTGGGCCGGAAGCAGGCCCGGACGACGGCCCCCGGGCCGGTCGCGGTCATGACGGTGTACACGTAGGACTCCGCGTCGACCTCGTCCGAGACCTCCGCACGGCGGGTCGGTCCGCCCGCCGTCATCTCCAGCCGGTCGCCGACGCGCGTGCCCCACATACGGGCCCAACCGGCCCCGCACTTCTCGCTGTGGCGCAGCTCCACCCGGGCGCCGGTGGTGGTGCGGTGCGTGGTGAGGGTGTCGGAGTCGCCTCCGCAGAACATGTGCATCGGGTCCTGGCCCTCGCAGGCGGTGCCGTGGCAGCGGGGGCCGACGGCGGAGGCCGAGGGGGACGAACGGGGCTCGCCCTCCCCCCGCGGCAGCAGGACGAGGGCCGACGTGACGCCGCCGACGGCCACGGCGCACCCCGCCACCAGCACCGCCACCAGCCGGCCCCGGCCGTGCGGGGACCACGGCCGGGACCGCGCCGTCGACCGTGCCGGCGGCTTCGGCCGCGAGGGCCCCGTCGACTGCGACTGCGACTGCGACTGCGACCGCGACTGCGACTGCGAGGGCGAGGGCGAGGGCGAGGGCGAGGGCGAGGACCGGGGCGGCGGCGGGTGTGGTCGCGGCTCGGCACGGGCTGCGGCGGGTTCCCCCGTGCGCCCGCTCCACTCCGACTCCGCGATCTCCCACAGCGCCAGCAACCGCCCGTCCGGTTCCCGGGCGAGCCGGCACAGATCCTGCACCGCCTGGCGCGGCGGCATGGTCCTGCCGTTGAGGTAACGCTCCCACGACGACTTGCTGTACGCGGTGCGCTCCGCCAGCCCCGCCAGACTCAGCCCCGTACGCGTCCGCAGCTCCCGCAGCGCCGTGGTCAGCCGGGTGCGCGCCGGTGTCACGTCGGGGTCATCTCCCGCAGGGCCTTCCAAGTGTGCGGGCCGACGATGCCGTCCACGACCAGCCCGTCCCGCTTCTGGACGCGTTTGACCGCGCGCTGCGTCAGCGGGCCGTAGATCCCGTCGATCTCTCCCGGCGAGAGGCCCGCCCGGCGCAGCAGACACTGGGCCTCGGCCACCTCCGGCCCGGCGTGGCCGTACGCCAGGATCGCTTCCCGCGTGCGGCTGTTGCCCGCGTACCAACGGCCGTCGACCCGCTCCACCCGGCAGGTGTACGTGACCGGCGACCGGGAGGCCGCGGAGGCGGCCGGGGGCGACGCCGCCACCGCCCGGCCGCCGCGGTCGCCGTCGCCGGAACCGGAGGCGCCGGTGAACCGCACGGCCGACACCAGGACCGCGGCCGCGGCCAGCACCAGGGCCACCGCCCCCGCCACGACCGCGACGCGCCGCGACCGCCCGTGCGACGGCCCCTCCCCGGGTTCGGGCCCGGGTTCGGGCCCGGGTTCGGGCTCGGGTTCGGATTCGGGTCCGGGCAGGAGGCCCGCCGGCATGCTCGCGGACCCGGCGGGCGTGGCACCGCGTGTCTCCCGCCAGCGGTCCGCGGCGACCTCGTGCAGCGCCAGCAGCCGGGTCGGCTCGTCACCGGCGATCCGGGCCATCGCCTCGACGGCCTCCCGCGGCGGCAGCGATCTGCCGTTCAGGTACCGCTCCCACGACTTGGCGCTGTATCCGGTCTTCGCGGCCAGTTGCCGCATGTTCAGGCCGCCGTGGTCCTTCAGTCTGCGCAGGCGCACCACCAACTGACGTACGTGTGGATGCAGTTCGGTCGGCAGCTCTTTCCAACGCGACATGTTCCCCCACTCGCGTTCGGGCTCGCTGGTCCAGGTCTCCGTTCCCCCGGGCTCATTCTGCATCAGTGACCACGACGCACACCGGACGGCGGTTCCCGGACCCGCGCGGAATCGGCCACCGCCCGTCCCGGCCGTCCCGCCGCGCCGACTCCGCGGATGGTGTCCCCGCAGGTCAGGGGGTGGGACGTCTCGTGAGTGCGCCAGTTCCGCGGCAACTGTGGAAGCCCTGGCCCGGTGTCCCGCAGTCTCGTTGCCGAGCCGGTCCGTACGGGCCGGCCCACCCAGACCTCGAAGGGGGAACAGCATGCGTATCACCCGGAAGCTCGCTGTCGTCGCCAGTGGCGTCGCCATGACCGGTGGCCTGCTGGCCGGAAGCGCGGGGAGCGCCGGAGCGGCACCGACCGCGCCGGCGGCGCCGACGGCGGCGAAGGACTGCCCGTCGGGCTGGTTCTGCGTCTGGGCCGGGCAGAACTACACCGGCAGGATGCAGAAGGTCGCCGGCAAGAACGCGGACCTGACCAAGTACTCGGTCTTCCAGGGCTTCAAGTCCTGGTACAACCACGGCGCGTCCTGCGACTTCAAGTGGTACTCGGCGAAGAACTACGGCGGGTCCAGCGGCGTCGTCCCGAGGGGCTACAAGAAGAGCGACAACTCGTACCACTACATCAAGTCCAACACCTGGGTGAACTGCCGCTGACCCGCGGCTCCGACCGACCGCCCGAACCGCCGCGGCCCGTCCTCTCTACGGGGGAGAGGACGGGCCGCGTGCCGTGTGCCGCCGGGAGGCGTCAGAGCCGCTCGGGCGTCCGGATACCCAGCAGGGCCATGCCCTGGTGCAGGGTGCGGGCCGTGACGTCGGACAGGAAGAGGCGGTTCTCCGCCACGTCGCGCGGGGGCGCCGGCTTGATCACCGGGCACTTGTCGTAGAACGACGTGAACAGCGACGCCAGCTGGTAGAGGTACGCCGTCAGCTTGTGCGGGGCGTACTCGCGGGCCGCCTCCGCCACCGTCTCCGCGAAAGCGTCGAGGTGCAGGCCGAGAGAGCGCTCCGCCTCGTGCAACTCCAGCTCCGGGTGGGCGCCGGGACGTACCTCGCCGGCCTTGCGCAGGATCGACTGGATCCGGGCGTAGGCGTACTGGAGGTAGACGGACGTGTCACCGTTCAGCGAGACCATCTGGTCCAGGTCGAACTTGTAGTCCCGGTTCGCCGACGTCGACAGGTCCGCGTACTTCACCGCGCCGATGCCCACCTGGGTGCCCCGCTCGGCGATCTCCTGCTCGGAGAGGTCCTGCGCCTTCTCCCGGACGACGGCGGACGCGCGGTCGATCGCCTCGTCGAGGAGGTCGACCAGGCGGATCGTCTCGCCCGCACGGGTCTTGAACGGCTTGCCGTCCTTGCCGAGGACCGTGCCGAAGGCGAGCTGGACCGCCGTCACGTCGTCGTTCAGCCAGCCGGCCCTGCGGGCGGTCTCGAAGACCATCTTGAAGTGCAGGGACTGGCGGGCGTCGACCACGTAGAGCAGCGTGTCCGCCTTGAGGTTGAACACGCGGTCGCGGATCGCGGAGAGGTCGGTGGCCGCGTAGCCGTAGCCGCCGTCCGACTTCTGCACGATCAGCGGGACCTGCTTGCCGTCCGGGCCCTTGACGTCGTCGAAGAAGACGCACAGCGCGCCCTCGGAGCGGACGGCGACGCCCGACTCCTCCAGCATGCGGCAGGTCTCGGCCAGCATGTCGTTGTAGCCGGACTCGCCGACGATGTCGGGGTCGCGGATCTCCATGTCCAGCTTCTCGAAGACGGAGAAGAAGTAGATCTTCGACTCGTCGACGAACTTCTGCCACGCGGCGAGCGTCTTCGGGTCCCCGGCCTGGAGGTCGACCACCCGGCGCCGCGCCCGCGTCTTGAACTCCTCGTCGGAGTCGAAGTGCCTGCGCGCGGCCTTGTAGAGGCGGTCGAGGTTGGACATCGCCTCCTCGCCGCTCACCTCGCCGGCCTCGTGGTCCAGCTCGTGCGGGTGCTCCTCCAGGTACTGGATGAGCATGCCGAACTGGGTGCCCCAGTCGCCGATGTGGTGCCGGCGCACGACCGTCTCACCGGTGAACTCCAGCAGCTGGACGACCGAGTCGCCGATCACCGCGGAGCGCAGGTGGCCGACGTGCATCTCCTTCGCCACGTTCGGCTGGGCGTAGTCGATCACCGTCGTGCCGGGGTGCCCGGCGTGCGGCACACCGAGGCGGCCGGTGTCGTCCGCGTACCGCGCGGCGAGGTTCCCGGTGATCGCCCGGTCGCCGATCGTGATGTTCAGGAAGCCGGGCCCGGAGACCTCGACGTCCTTGATCAGGTCGCCGGTGACGATGTGCGAGACGACCTCGGTCGCCAGCTCCCGCGGGTTCGCCTTCGCCTTCTTGGCCAGGGCGAGGATGCCGTTGGCCTGGTAGTCCGCCCGGTCGCTTCGGCGCAGCAGCGGGTCGACGCCGGCGGCCTGGGGCCGGGTGGCCGTCAGGGCGGACGCGAGGTGCTGCTGGACGGAGTCGCTGAGGGACGTGACCGAGGCCATGGAGTGGCTGCCGTTCTGCTCGGGTTCGGTGGTACTGCGGAAACCGAGTATCCCATGCGGTGAAAAGCGGTTTTCGCGGATGCGGGCCGGGCTGGGAGAATGGAGCGGTCAGCCGTGCGACCGTACCGGCTGCTCCAGGAGAAGTTTCAGGAAAGAGGACGTGCCGATCGTGGCTCAGAGCACAGAGACCACCGACTGGGTCTCCCGTTTCGCGGACGAGGTCATCGCCGAGTCGGAGCGTCGTGCCCCGGGCAAACCTGTGGTCGTCGCGTCCGGGCTGTCCCCGTCCGGTCCCATCCACCTGGGCAACCTGCGCGAGGTCATGACCCCGCACCTGGTCGCCGACGAGGTCCGCCGCCGCGGCCACCAGGTCCGGCACCTGATCTCCTGGGACGACTACGACCGCTACCGCAAGGTGCCGGCCGGTATCGCCGGGGTGGACGACTCGTGGGCCGAGCACATCGGCAAGCCCCTCACCTCGGTCCCGGCCCCCAAGGGCTCGGCGCACCCGAACTGGGCCGAGCACTTCAAGGCCGCGATGGTCGAGGCGCTCACCGAGATGGGCGTGGAGTTCGACGGGATCAGCCAGACCGCGCAGTACACCTCCGGGGTCTACCGCGAGCAGATCCTGCACGCCATGAAGCACCGGCGGGACATCGACGCGATCCTCGCCCAGTACCGGACCAGGAAGGCTCCCGCGAAGAAGTCGCAGAAGCCCGTCGACGAGGCCGAGCTGGAGGCCGCCGAGGGCTCCGGCGCCGCCGCCGAGGACGACGGTTCGGGCTCGGCCGCCGGGTACTTCCCGTACAAGCCGTACTGCGGCAACTGCGAGAAGGACCTGACGACGGTCACCGGGTACGACGACGACTCGACCGAGCTGACCTACGCCTGCACCGAGTGCGGCTTCTCGGAGACGGTCCGGCTCGGCGAGTTCAACCGCGGCAAGCTGGTCTGGAAGGTCGACTGGCCCATGCGCTGGGCCTACGAGGGGGTCGTCTTCGAGCCCAGCGGCGTGGACCACTCGTCCCCCGGGTCGTCCTTCCAGGTCGGCGGGCAGATCGTCGGCATCTTCGGCGGCGAGCAGCCGATCGGGCCGATGTACGCCTTCGTCGGTATCAGCGGCATGGCGAAGATGTCCTCGTCCAAGGGCGGGGTGCCCACCCCGGCCGACGCGCTGCAGATCATGGAGCCGCAGCTGCTGCGCTGGCTGTACGCCCGCCGCAGGCCCAACCAGTCCTTCAAGATCGCCTTCGACCAGGAGATCCAGCGCCTGTACGACGAGTGGGACCGCCTCGACGCCAAGGTCGCCGACGGCAGCGCCCTGCCCGCCGACGTCGCCGCCCACTCGCGCGCCGTGCGCACGGCCGCCGGTGAGCTGCCGAGGACGCCCAGGCCGCTGCCGTACCGCACGCTCGCCTCCGTGGCCGACATCACCGCCGGACACGAGGACCAGGCGCTGCGCATCCTCAGCGAGCTCGACCCGGCCAACCCGCTGGGCGCGCTCGGGGAGGCCCGGCCGCGGTACGACAAGGCCGAGGCGTGGATCAACACCCACGTCCCCGCCGACCAGCGCACCATCGTGCGCGACGAGCCGGACGCCGAGCTGCTGAAGTCCCTCGACGAGCGGGGCCGGGCCTCGCTGCGGCTGCTGCTCGACGGGCTCGCCGGCCACTGGTCCCTGGACGGGCTCACCCACCTCGTCTACGGCGTGCCCAAGGTCCAGGCCGGCTTCCCCGCCGACGCCACGCCCAAGGAACTGCCGCCGGAGATCAAGACCGCCCAGCGGTCCTTCTTCGCGCTGCTGTACCACCTGCTCGTCGGCCGCGACACCGGCCCGCGCCTGCCCACGCTGCTGCTGGCGGTGGGGCAGGAGCGGGTGCGGCGCCTGCTCGGCGAGTAGACCGCGTCGCGCGACAGGGGCGCCCGGCCAACGCCGGGCGCCCCTGTCGCGCGGGGCACGACGCGTTCCCTTCCCCCGCCGGCTCCGCCCCTGCGAGGTCAGCGGGTCAGCACGAAGCCGGCGAACAGGACGCCGACCACGCAGAAGGCGAGGAAGGCCTGGTGGCTGCCCGGGATCTTGATGTGATCCGTGGGCTCGCCCTTGCGCCATCGCTCGAACACCTCCCGGAACAGCGCTCTCTGCGGGAGCAGGCCGAGGGTCAGGCCGATGTGGGCGCTTGAGTACATGACGAGCGCCTCGGCCAGGCCGAAGCCCTGGATCCGGCAGACGGCGACCAGGACCGCTCCGCCGGTGACCATGGTCACCGGATAGGCGATGCGGAATTTCCGCAGGGGTATCCAGCTGCCCAGGAGGCAGCTGGACAGGGCGGTGGACGCCGCGGCCAGCAGCCACAGCCATGCGATGGGTACGGACGTCAGCATGGTGCCCTTCTGTCTGGGGTGAGGGACCGGCCGACGAGGACGGTCCCCACCCCCGGCCGCGATCAGCGATCGGCGCTCATCCTGTGATCACCCGAAAAGGGAACCCAGCGTACCGGTGATGGGCGAGATGATGTCGCTGCCGAGCTGCGTGGCCCGCTTGGCGACGGGCGACACCACGCTGTCCAGCGTGGCCCCGATCCACTTCGACTGGCCGAACGTGAGCAGCCCCAGGCCGGTTCCGACCAGGGAGCCCGCGAACTCGGAGCTGTCGAAGCCGTACTCGATGCCCGTGAACAGCGTGCTCAGCGCGGCCGACCCCACGGAGACCCAGCCGAGGACCGCCGCCGCGCCGGCGATGAACGGTGCGGCCGGTCCGGTCCACGGCGCGATGAAGGCGGCGCCCGCGGCGAGGAAGCCGGAGCCGATGCTGATCCAGTTGAACGCGTCGGCGTAGAACTTGGCGTCGTTCCACCACTCGTCCTTGTCGCCTTCGCTGCCGCCCGAGTTGGTCTTGTCGTGCGTCGGGCTGTCGGCCGGGTTCCTCCCCTCCTCCTTGGCCCGCTGGGCCGCCTCGGCGGCCTGGCGCGCTGCCTCCGCCGCCTCCGCCCTGCGCTTCTGGGTGACGATACGGCGGGCGTCGGTGGCCGCCGCCGCCGCCGTCCTCGCGTCCTGGCCCGCGGCGATCGCGGACTGGCGCGCGCTGTTGGCCGAGGCCTGGGCGCTGTAGGCGGAGCGCACGGCGCTGCGCGCCGAGTCGATGGCACGGTTGGCCGAGTAGTTGGCCGAGCGGCCCGCCTTGCGGGCCGTCTCCGCCGCGGTCTTCGCCCGGTTCGCGGACGCCTGGGCGGCCTGGGCCGACTGGTCCGCGTCGTCGGCGTACGCGTCGGCCTTCACGGCGTACGCGTCGGCCCGCTTCGCCGAGGCGATCGCCTTGTCCGCCCAGTCCCTGGCCTGGTCGGCCGCGTTGCGCGCCTCCGCGGCCGCCGCCGAGGCGCGTTCCGCGTTCTCCTGCGCCTTGTAGGCGATCTTCGCGGCCGCCGCGATCGCACCGCTGATCGCGGCGATGTGCGTGGCGGAGTCGTAGTCGAGCTGAGCCGACTTGTGCTTCACGAGGGTGACGAAGTTCCGCCGCATCCACGTCGGGCCCTCCATGGCGACCTGCGCGTACGCCTCGGTGTAGATGCCCCCGGAGCTGAGCAGGGCCGAGGTGGCGACCCCGTCGTCGTCCAGCAGCGCCTCGGGGTAGGTGCGGTCGAAGAAGTCCTGCAGTGCCTGTGGCGTGTTCGTGTCGAGCGCGGCGTTGGCCGCGGCCTTGACGGCCGACCCGGGTTCCCCGGCGAGGATGCCGGCGATGGTGACGCGGCGGTCGTCGGCCACGGCCTGGAGCAACCCGTCGGTCAGGAAGGCCCGCACGGCGCCGTCGGTCTGGCTCGCCAGCGCCGTGTGGGCGGCGTTTCCGACGTCGGGGGAGCCCACCTCCGCCATGTGCAGGGCCGTCTCCCGGTCGTCCTGCTCCTTGGCGAGGGACCGGTCGGTGTCGATCCAGGCATGGATGTCGGCGTCCGTGCCGGCCAGTGCGAACTGGGCGGCCTCCCGCGACCAGGAGCCCGTCGAGGCCGCCACGCCCATGGCCGCCTTGCGGCCCAGCGTGGCGGCCAGCCCCAGGTCTCCGTCCGCCAGCGCCTTCTCGGCGCTCGCGATCCGGTCCTTGAGGGCCTGCGCGGTCTGCTGGTCCTGCGTGCGCCGGTTGGCCAGCGCCGCCCGTTCCTCCGCCTCCAGCCGGGCGAGCAGTGCGGCCTCCGCCAGGCCGTCCTGTCTGTCCTCCTCCAGGCGCGCCAACTCCGCCTCCTGGGCCGCCTGGTGCACGGCCTCCGCGTCCAGGACGGCCTGGGTCGCGGTCTCGGCGGCCTTGATCGCCTCGCCCGCGTGCGCGGTGGACTTGTTGGCGTAGTCGAGGGCCTGCCCCGCGTACTTGACCGCTTCCTCGGCCGCGTCGGCGGCCTTGTCGGCGTGCGCCGCCGCCGAGTTGGCGGCATCGCGTGCCGCGCGGGCGGCGGAGGCCGCCTTGTTGGCCAGGGCCTGTGCGGTGGAGGCGGCGTTGGTGGCGCGGTTCGCGGCGTTGTTCGCGATCGCGGCCTGGCGCTTGGCCTCGGCGGCCTCGGACTGGGCGACACCGGCGGAAGAGGCCGCCCGTGCCGAGGCGCTGGCGGCGGCGGCCGCGTTGCGGGCGGCGGACGCGGCGGCGGAACCGGCTCCGGCCGCCTGCGAGGCCGCTGTGGCCGCGTAGTCGGCGGCCTTGGCCGCCGTACGGGCACGCGCGGCGCCGTTGCGTGCCGCGATGGCCGCGTTCTTCGCCACCTCGGCCTTGTTCGCGTCCTTGGAGGCGGCGATGGCCGCGTTGTACGCGTGCGCCGCGGCGCTGCCCGCGTTGGCGGCGGCCTGTGCCGCGGCGGTCGCGGCGAACGAGGCGCGGCGCGAGGCCGCGACCGCGGCCTGCGAGGCGCCGATGGCGTTACGGGCGGCCTTCGCGGCGCCCTTGGCGGCGCTCGCCGCCTTGCGGGCCGCCGAACCGGCCTTCGCCACGTCGTCCTGGGCCGCGTCGGCCTCCGCCGCGGCCTTCTCGGCAGCGTCCTTCGCCTTCTCCGCGGCGGCCTTGGCACGCTCCGACGCCTCGACGGCGAGGTCGGTCTCCACCTGGGCGTGCTTGCCCTCGCGCTCCACGACGGCGACCAGTTCCTCGATCGTCGAGGCCTCCTGGTCGCGGGCGCGCGCGATGTGCTGCCCGGTGTCCAGGAACCACTCGACCTCCTGACGACTGCCGCTGAGCGCCCGGTTCGCGTACTTCTGCACCTCCGGGCCACCGGCCATCATCATGGTGGAGACCTGTACCCGCTGGTCCTCCTCGCGGGCGACGTACCGGCCGGTGGTCAGGAAGTCCGTGAGGGCCTGCTCGGTGCCGGCGTCCAGGGCCGCGGACGCTTCGCGCTTGACCCCCTTGCCTCCGGTGGCCGAGACCGTGGAGGTGGCCACC
Organism: Streptomyces sp. NPDC028991; assembly: GCF_055564775.1. NCBI lineage: Bacteria > Bacillati > Actinomycetota > Actinomycetes > Kitasatosporales > Streptomycetaceae > Streptomyces > Streptomyces sp. NPDC028991. The sequence continues at coordinate 38,119 of NZ_JBVHVP010000002.1, forward strand.
TGGAGGTCTTCCAGCAGTGCGGGCTTGAAGCCGCCGCCGAGGAAGGCGGTCACCGCGCTGTCCCCACCGTCCAGGGCCGCGGACGCCTCGCGGCGCAACCCCACTCCGGATCTGACGAGATAGGAGGAGACTGCGACGCGGTTGTCCTCCGCCACGACCTTCGGGAGCGTCGTGGTGACGAACGTCCGGACATCGGCGTCCGTGCCGTACAGCGCCTCCGCGGCGGCGGCCCTGGTCGCCTTGCCGCCGGTGAGCCACGCCCTGACCACCTCCGCCCGCTCGGTGTCCGGCAGTTCGAACGGCCTGGGCGGTTCGTCGGTCGCCGTGGCCGTCGCCGTCGCCGCGCGGGCCGGTGGGGCGAGCACCACCCCGGGGGTGGCGGCGACGGCCGTGACGGCGCCGAGGGTGCCGAGCAGCCGTCGCCGGCTCCAGAACACTGTATCCATAGGAATGTCGTCCTCCAGGTAAGTACCGTGCGGCACTCGACGAAATCAGTCGTGACGCGATCTCCTAGCCATTCATATTTCTTAGTGGTCGTCAATTACCGGGGTGAAGAAGAGAGAGTTGCCGGGGCCCGCTCGCGACGCCACTTTTCAGCCGCCGGTCGAGGCGATATCCGACTTCTCCGTAAACGCCGCGCAGCCCCCTCGAGCGGATGTATTCAAACTATGTGAAACTCAGACTGTGGATCTTCACAAACTCCCCATACTTGCCATCACAACCTTCCGGTGAGGTGACGGGAGTCACAGCAGTGTGCCGAATTTGCGTCCATTTTCGGCCGGTTGGCGATGTGGACAGGCGGTGAAGAGCCGGGGTTGCATGGGGCGCGAGCGGCTTTCACCGGGGCATGTGCAAGCCGTCTCTCCTTTGCGCGTTACGGCGAAGTGGAAACCCTGGTCCGGCGGTTTCGTCGCCGAGGGCGCTATCTGGCCTGACGTGTCATCGGATTGCCGTCCCCGCTCTTCTGCAATGTTTTGCCGGGGGACGGGACTGACGACTCCAGGAGCGCGATGAAGGCCCGTACCGAATCTTCGGAATTCACGAAGAAAAAGCAGGGGAAGAGATTCCTCGTGCGCACCCTGGCCGCCGCGACGGCCGCCGGTGCCTTGGCGTGACCGCCGACACCGCCACCACCGCGGTGGTCACCGGCAAGGACGGCGCCGCCGCGTGCATGGGGGACACCGGCGGCCCGCTGGTCCGCACCGGCGGCACACACCAGCTGGTCGCCCTGGCCAGCCGCTCGTACCAGGGCGGCTGCTTCGGCATCGACGAGACCGAGACCCGCACCGGCGGAGTCGTCGCCCGCGTCGACGACCTGGCCTCCTGGGTGCGCTCCAAGACCGGCGCCAACCGCATCACCGACTTCAACTGCGACGGCGCCGAGGACATCGCCGTCGCCGACCCGCAGGCCACCGTCGGCGGCACTCGGATCGGTGCCGAAGGCCGGCGCCGTGCACGTCTTCTCGCTGCTGGGCTCGCCCGGCGCCAACGACAAGTGGGTGGAGTCGGGCGACGGCGACGGCATCCCCGGGGCCCCCGGAGCCGACCAGCGGGTCGGTTCCAGCATCCACTTCACCGGCAGCCGTCGTCCGCACCGCCGGTCAGGCGATGTGCTCGTCCTCCAGCTCCGCGCTGTGGCGGTTGGTGAACCGGCTCACCAGCCGCTTGGCCTCGGGATCGGCGAGCGGTGTGCCGAACGTCGCCTCCACGTTGTCGCCGAACTCGCGGGGCGTCGGGTAGCTGCCGTTGATCGACTGCTTGAAGACCTGGTAGTAGGCGTCCTCGTCCGGGGCCTGGGGCTCCGGCGTGCCGCCGCCCTCCCCCAGCTCGCGGGTGCGGTGGGGGCCGACCGGTATGGGGAAGCTGCCGGTGTCCTCCGGGGACGGCTCCTGGACCGGGGGCTCCTCCTCGAACTGCTGCCGGTACTGCTCGGCCTGCCGCTGCTCCGCCTCCCACTGGGCGTACTGGTCCGGGTCGTACGCGGGGTCGTAGTCGCCGTGGTACTCGACGGACTGCGGGTCCCGGGCGTGCAGCCACGGGTTCTGGTCCGAGGCGGGGTTCCGGCCCTCGGCGGGGTTCCGGTCCGCGGCGGGGTGCTGGTCCGCCGCGGGTTCCTCCCGCACGGGCCGCGGAGCCGTCTCCCGGCCGCCGGCCAGCTCGGGGCGCTGACCACCGGCGGGCTCCGCCTTCCGCAGGGAGGGCGGCGTCCCGGTGGGGGCCCCGCCGTCCGTGAGCGCGTCGGCCTGCGGCGCCGGCGGCAGCAGCGCCGGTTCGATGCCCGCCGCGGCCAGGCCCGCCGGGGCCGTCTGAGCCAGCGGCACGCCGTAGCGGGCCAGGCGCAGCGGCATCAGCGACTCCACGGGCGCCTTGCGGCGCCAGCCCCGCCCGAACCGTGAGCGCAGCCGGGCCTGGTACACCAGACGCTCCTGCTCCAGCTTGATCACCTGCTCGTAGGAGCGCAGCTCCCACAGCTTCATGCGGCGCCACAGCAGGAAGGTCGGCCCCGGCGAGAGCAGCCAGCGGGTGAGGCGGACGCCCTCCATGTGCTTGTCGGCGGTGATGTCGGCGATCCGGCCGATCGCGTGCCGGGCGGCCTCGACGGACACCACGAACAGGATCGGGATCACCCCGTGCATGCCCACGCCCAGCGGATCGGGCCACGCCGCCGCGCCGTTGAACGCGATCGTCGCCGCCGTCAGCAGCCAGGCCGTCTGCCGCAGCAGCGGGAAGGGGATGCGGATCCAGGTCAGCAGCAGGTCCAGGGCCAGCAGCACGCAGATGCCCGCGTCGATGCCGATCGGGAAGACGTAGCTGAAGTTCCCGAAGCCCTTCTGCAGTGCCAGTTCCCGCACCGCCGCGTACGAACCCGCGAAGCCGATGCCGGCGATGATGACGGCGCCGAAGACGACGATGCCGATGAGAACGCGATGCGTCCGTGTCAGCTCCAGTGGCGCGGCCACCCGTACTCCCCTCCCAGTGCCTGTTGTTGCGCGCAACAGAGTGGCACATGTGTGCGGGGGACGGGTGGCCGGTGGGTGTTTCGGAGCTTCGCGGCCCTGGTTTGAGGGCCGGCGCCGCGCACGGGCCCTGCTGCCCGCCCCGCTCCACCTGAACCCGAGTCGGCGGTCAGGGGGCCGGGCAGGGGGGCGGTCAGCTCGACTTCGAGGTCTTCGAGGACGTCTTCGAAGACGACTTCGAAGACGACTTGGACGACGACTTGGACGGTGCCTTCGAGTCCGAGCCGGACGCCGGCTTGGACGGCGACGACGAGGTGCCCGACTTGCCGGTGCCGTTGGCCTTCGTCACCGCGGCCACCGCCTCCTTGGCCGCCTTCTGGGCGTCCTCGGCCAGGTCGTCGGCGTCCGGTGTCTTTTCGCCGGCCAGGCCCGCGCCGTTGTAGTCGACGGTGACGACGACGTTCTCGACGCGCGCCACGACCGTCTGCTGCTTGAAGGTGCCTTCCTTCTTCTTCAGGTCGTAGCGCACCATCGACGCCTCGTCGCCCGTGCCGCTCACCGGCGTGGTCTTCACGCTCTTCGCGCCCTGTGCGGACTGGGCGTCCTGCAACTGCTTCGTGTAATAGTCGCGCGCCAGCTTGTCGCCCTCGCCGCGGGTCACGTCCGACTCGAAGCGCAGCATCGACACGCTCAGCCAGCGGAACTGAGAGCCCTCGACGCCGTTGTCGTCCAGGCTGTCCCAGGAGCAACCGGCGCGCGACGCGGTGTCGTCGGACGCGCCCTCCTTGCCGGACCCGGCCTTCGGCACCAGGTCTTCCAGCGTCTTCTCCGAGAGTGCCGAGCACGGCTCCGGAAGCTTCCCGTACGCCGCCGCCCGCACCGTCGGGGACGGGCTGGCCGACTTGGACGCGGCCTTCTTGTCCGCGGCCTTGTCCTTGCCGCCGTCGGAGCCGGAGTCCGAGGAGCAGCCGGCTGCCACCAGCATCACGGGGACGGCGGCCGCGCAGACAAGGACTCGGGAGAGTCGCTTGGCCTGCTGATTTCGCTGTTCACGCTGGGCTCGTCGCTGCATGGTTCCTTCACTCATGGCACTCGTGGTTCCTGCGGTCGGAACGGGTCCGAGGGGCCACGGTACGCGGTGGGGAAACCGCGCGGCCCCGCTTCGGACGCGTCGCGCGCGGACGCGAGGCGCCCCGGCCGGGCTCAGCCGCTCAGTGAATCCGCCAGCTGGGAAGCCAGTTTCCGCGCCATGTCCTGCATTTCCTCGCTGTCCGGCACGACACCGAGCGTCGCGGACTGCTCCGCGTACTCGATGGTCACCATGACGTTCGACGTGCGGAACGCCACAGTCACCGTGCGCCGCTTCGCCGTCGAACCGGAGCTGCTCAGCTCGTCGTCCACGAACGCCTCGTCACCCAGGTCGTCCAGGAGCCGGGGCTGGAGTTCGGCGGGCGTGGCACCGGCGGACGTGCTGGACGAAGGCGCGGTGGACGACGCGGAGCCGGAAGCCGAGGCGGAGGGCGTGCCGGACGGCGACCCGGATTCGGACGAGGAAGCCGACTCGGAGCCCGACTCCGACTCCGAGACCACCGGTTCGGGGAGGTCGGCAGCTTCCACCTGCTTGGCGAAGAGCGTCTCGGCCTCGCTGTCGTCGCTCACGGAGTTGTCGTACGACACCACCCGCTCGAAGTCGACGAAGAGGTGGTTGGTGGCGTCCGCCGACTCGACCTTCCAGCGGCAGCCGACCTTGCGGTCGGTGTCGTACGCGAGCGTGGGCTCGCCCGCGTACGCCCTCTCGCGCCGCTTCTCGTCCGCGATCTCCTCGATGCCGGGCAGGAGCGAGTCGAGCGCCTTGTCGCCGACCGCGCCGCACGGCTCCGGAAGGGTGCGGTACTTGCCGGGCTCGGCCGCCTCGGTCGCGACGCCGGGCCGGCCCGGGTTGGAGTCGTCCGCCGTGGCGCCGTCGCCCGAGCCGCCGGTGCAGCCGGCCAGCAGCGCCGCCAGGAGGGCGGCGACGCCGGGTACGTAGGCCTTCCGCTGCACGGTGCGGCTCCTCTCGCCGGGTGTGGCTGTGGTCGGTACTCCAGTGTCCCCGCTGGTTATTCGCTTGCCGCGCGGGGGCGTCCCCTGGAGACAATGTGTATCGCACGCGCTGCCGTGAACGCCGGTCGGTTGTCCCTTTGGCTGTCCTTGGCGCCGGTTTTGCGCTTTGAGACTTCTGTTTGTTTCCGGGGGAATGAGGACGATATGTCGTACGTGGAGATGCCCGGCGCGAAGGTGCCGATCCGGATGTGGGCCGACCCGGCGACGGTCGAGGAGGGCGCGCTCCAGCAGCTGCGCAATGTCGCGACCCTGCCGTGGATCAAGGGCCTCGCCGTCATGCCGGACGTGCACTACGGCAAGGGCGCGACGGTCGGGTCCGTGATCGCGATGCAAGGCGCGGTGTGCCCGGCGGCGGTGGGCGTGGACATCGGCTGCGGCATGTCGGCGGTGAAGACGTCCCTGACGGCGAACGACCTCCCGGGCGACCTGTCGCGGCTGCGGTCGAAGATCGAGCAGGCGATTCCGGTGGGGCGGGGGATGCATGACAGTCCCGTCGAGCCGGGGCGCTTCCACGGGCTGGCGACGGCGGGGTGGGACGACTTCTGGGGGCGGTTCGACGGGGTGGCGGAGGCGGTGAAGTTCCGTCACGAGCGGGCCGGGAAGCAGATGGGGACGCTCGGATCCGGCAACCACATGATCGAATTCTGTCTCGATCAGTCCGGTGCGGTCTGGCTCATGCTGCACTCGGGCTCGCGGAACATCGGCAAGGAACTTGCCGAACACCACATTGGCGTTGCCCAGCAGCTTCCGCACAACCAGGGCTTGGTCGACCGTGACCTCGCGGTCTTCGTCGCGGACACCCCGCAGATGGCGGCATACCGCAACGACCTGTTCTGGGCGCAGGAGTACGCGAAGTACAACCGTACGTTGATGATGGCGCTCTTCAAGGACGTGGTCCGCAAGGAGTTCAAGAAGGCGAAGCCGGTCTTCGAACAGGAGGTCTCCTGCCACCATAATTACGTGGCCGAAGAGCAGTACGAGGGGATGGACCTGCTGGTTACGCGTAAGGGTGCGATCCGTGCGGGTTCCGGCGAGTACGGCATCATTCCCGGCTCCATGGGCACCAGCTCTTACATCGTGAGAGGGCTCGGGAACCGGAAGGCCTTCAACTCGGCATCGCACGGTGCGGGTCGGCGTATGAGTCGCAATGCCGCGAAGCGGCGTTACACCGTACGAGACTTGGAAGAGCAGACGCGGGGTGTCGAGTGCCGCAAGGATTCTGGGGTGCTGGACGAGATCCCGGGTGCTTACAAGGACATCGACCAGGTAATGGAGCAGCAGCGCGATCTCGTCGAGGTCGTGGCGAAGTTGAAGCAGGTCGTGTGTGTGAAGGGCTGAGGTGAATGGCCCCCGGATCAACCGGGGGCCTCGGTCATCCGATCACTGTTCGCTGGGCATGGGCATGGGCATGGGCATGGGCATGGGCATGGGCACTACCCGTTCGGGTAATCGGATCCGCTTCACCCCTGTGAGTTACTCACCGGCGTCAGCCCTCCCGGTGCACCTTCGTGTTCGACGCCTGGGCCCGGGGCCGGACGACCAGGAGGTCGATGTTGACGTGGGCGGGGCGGGTGACCGCCCACGTGATGGTGTCGGCGACGTCGTCGGCGGTCAGGGGGTCGGCCACGCCCTGGTAGACCTTGGCGGCCTTGTCCTCGTCGCCGCCGAAGCGGGTCAGGGCGAACTCGTCGGTCTTCACCATGCCCGGCGCGATCTCGACGACGCGGACCGGGCGGCCGACGATCTCCAGGCGGAGGGTCTCGGCGAGGACGTGCTCGGCGTGCTTGGCGGCGGCGTAGCCCCCGCCGCCCTCGTAGGTGGCGAAGCCGGCGGTCGAGGAGACGACGACGATGGTGCCGTCGCCGCTCGCCTCCAGCCTGGGGAGCAGGGCCTGGGTGAGGTTGAGGGTGCCGAGGACGTTCGTCTCGTACATGCGGCGCCAGTCGTCCGGGTCGCCGGTCGCCACCGGGTCGGCGCCGAGCGCTCCGCCCGCGTTGTTGACCAGGACGCCGACCGTCTTGAACGCGGTCGCGAACTCGTCGACCGCCGCGCGGTCGGTGACGTCCAGCGGGTAGGCCGTCGCCTTGTGGCCGGCCGCCTGGATCTCGTCCGCCAGCGCCTCGACGCGGTCCTTGCGGCGGGCGGTGAGGACGACGCGGTAGCCGGCCGCGGCGAGCTGCCGGGCCGTGGCGGCGCCGATGCCGCTGCTCGCACCGGTGACGACGGCGATGCGGGAGGCGGCGGACGGGGCGGCTGCGGGGGCCATGGGCTGCTCCTGGTGCGTGATGAGGGGCGGGGCAACCGGTCGTCGGCGGTGCGACCGGTCGCCGCCCAGGGTAGTCAGCCGCCGTTCCGGGGCGCCCACATGATCACGGCCATCCCGGCCAGGCAGATCAGCGCACCGGTCACGTCCCAGCGGTCGGGCCGGTAGCCGTCCGCCACCATGCCCCACAGGATCGAGCCGGCCACGAAGATCCCGCCGTACGCGGCGAGGACGCGGCCGAAGTGGGCGTCGGGCTGGAAGGTGGCGACGAAGCCGTAGGCGCCCAGGGCGAGGACACCGCCGGTGGCCCACAGCCAGCCGCGCTGTTCGCGCACGCCCTGCCAGACCAGCCAGGCGCCGCCGATCTCGAAGAGGGCGGCGACGACGAAGAGGGCGGCGGACCGGAGCACGAGCATGCGGGCAGCTTCGCACGACGGACCGCACGGCCCCGTACAGGGCCGGGCCGGACCGCTCGGGGGCTCGGCTGTCGGCGTCGCAGTGCTCCCGGGCCGCACGCGGCGGTCCTCGGGGCACCGGCACCGGCACCGGCGCCGGCCTGGGCGGGTGGTGGCGGGGCGCGGGTGGAATAACGACTGCGGGCCGATCGTTGGGCGGTATAGTTGAACCGTCAACAACTCGGAGGTTGAGCGACCATGCAGTTCGGCATCTTCACCGTCGGCGACGTCACGCCGGACCCGACCACGGGGCGTACGCCGACCGAGCGTGAGCGCATCAAGGCCATGGTCGCCATCGCGCTGAAGGCCGAGGAGGTCGGGCTCGACGTCTTCGCGACCGGCGAGCACCACAACCCGCCGTTCGTGCCGTCGTCGCCCACCACGATGCTCGGCTACATCGCCGCGCGCACCGAGCGGCTGATCCTCTCCACCTCCACCACCCTCATCACCACGAACGACCCGGTGAAGATCGCCGAGGACTTCGCGATGCTCCAGCACCTGGCCGACGGCCGGGTGGACCTGATGATGGGGCGCGGCAACACCGGCCCGGTCTATCCGTGGTTCGGCAAGGACATCCGCGAGGGCATCGGCCTCGCCGTCGAGAACTACGCCCTGCTGCACCGCCTGTGGCGCGAGGACGTCGTGAACTGGGAGGGGAAGTTCCGTACGCCCCTGCAAGGGTTCACATCCACGCCCCGGCCGCTGGACGGCGTCGCGCCGTTCGTCTGGCACGGGTCCATCCGGTCGCCGGAGATCGCCGAGCAGGCGGCCTACTACGGCGACGGCTTCTTCCACAACAACATCTTCTGGCCCGCCGACCACACCAAGCGGATGGTCGAGCTCTACCGGGCCCGCTACGCCCACTACGGGCACGGCACCCCCGAGCAGGCGATCGTCGGCCTCGGCGGCCAGGTGTTCATGCGGCAGAACTCGCAGGACGCGGTGCGCGAGTTCCGGCCGTACTTCGACGTCGCGCCCGTGTACGGGCACGGGCCGTCCCTGGAGGACTTCACCGAGCAGACGCCGCTCACGGTCGGCTCGCCGCAGCAGGTCATCGAGAAGACGCTGGCCTTCCGGGAATACGCCGGTGACTACCAGCGCCAGCTGTTCCTGATGGACCACGCCGGGCTGCCCCTGAAGACCGTGCTGGAGCAGCTCGACCTGCTCGGCGAGAAGGTCGTGCCGGTGCTGCGCGAGGAGTTCGCCAAGGACCGCCCGGCGAACGTGCCGGACGCGCCGAACCACGCGTCCCTGCTGGCCGAAGCCCGCAAGGAAGGAGTACGGGCATGAAGCTCGTCGTCGTCTCCGCGGGACTGGGCGTCCCGTCCTCCACCCGGCTGCTCGCCGACCGGCTGGCCACCGCCACGGCCGGCCGGGCCGGCGCCGGCGTCCAGGTGATCGAGGTGCGCGACCTCGCCGTGGAGATCGCGCACACCTTCACCAGCGGCTTCCCGGGACGGAACCTGTCCGCCGCCTTCGACGCGGTGGCCGGGGCAGACGGCCTGATCGTCGTCACGCCGGTGTTCTCGGCGTCGTACAGCGGGCTGTTCAAGTCGTTCTTCGACACGCTGGGCGCGACCGACGCGGACGCCCTCGCCGGGAAGCCGGTGCTGATCGGCGCGACCGGCGGCAGCGCCCGGCACTCGCTGGTGCTGGAGCACGCGCTGCGTCCGCTCTTCGCCTACCTCAAGGCCGTCGTCGTCCCGACCGGCGTGTACGCCGCCTCGGAGGACTGGGGTGCCGGGGGCCTGGACGGGCGGATCGAGCGGGCGGCGGGGGAGCTGGCGGCGCTGATGGGCGGGCCGGCGGCGGTGCCGGAGCCGGCCGCGGAACGGGCCGCCTCCGCCGACGAGGTCGTGCCCTTCGAGGAGCGGCTCGCCGCGCTGCGGCCCGCAGGGTGAGATCTCGGTAAGAAGCCCGGCCATCCGGTCGTGGGGCCCCTGGCCTTGGCAGACTGGGCGCGTGCCCCGGACTGTTCTGCTCGCCGAAGACGACCGCGCGATCCGGCACGCCCTGGAGCGCGCCCTGACCCTGGAGGGCTACCGGGTCACCGCGGTCGCGGACGGCGTGGAAGCGCTGGCGCAGGCCCACCGCGGCCGGCCGGACGTCCTCGTGCTGGACGTGATGATGCCGGGCATCGACGGCCTCCAGGTCTGCCGGGTGCTGCGCGCCGAGGGCGATGCCACGCCGATCCTGATGCTGACGGCGCTGGTGGAGACCGCCGACCGCATCGCGGGTCTGGACGCGGGCGCCGACGACTACGTGGTGAAGCCCTTCGAGGTCGAGGAGGTCTTCGCCCGGCTGCGCGCCCTGCTGCGCCGCACGGCCCGCGACGAGACGGGGCCGCCGGACGAGACCGCCCCGCCGCGGCCCCTCCCCGAACCGGCGGAGCCGGATGCCGGACGGTACCTGGAGGCGGCCGGACTGCGCATGGACCCGCAGGCCCGCCGTGCCTGGCGGGGCGGGCGCGAGGTGGAACTGACCCGCACCGAGTTCGAGCTGCTGGAGCTGCTGGTCCGCAACGCGGGCATCGTGCTCGACCACTCCACCATCTACGACCGCATCTGGGGCTACGACTTCGGGCCCGGCTCCAAGAACCTCGCCGTCTACGTCGGCTATCTGCGCCGCAAGCTCGACCAGCCGGGGGCGCCACAGCTGATCCAGACCGTGCGCGGGGTGGGTTACGTGCTGCGGGAGGACTGAGTGGGCCCCTCCCCGCTCGGGCGCCGGCCCCGGCTGCGGTCGCTGCGGACGACGTTCGCGGTGTCGTTCGCGACGGTCACCGCCGTGGTCACGGTCCTCGTCGGCGTGCTGTCGTACAGCGCGGCCGCCCGGCTGGTGCGGGTGGACCAGGAGACCGTGTTCGATCAGGTCGTGCAGGACCTGCGCGCCGAGGTGCGCCTGCAGCGGCTGACACCCGTCGACTTCTCGTCGTCCGCGCCCGGCCACGACATCGTGCGCCCGGCACGCACCGACGTGCAGGTGCTCGGGCCCGACGGTGAGGTCTTCGACCCGGCCGGTCCACGGCTTCCGGTCACCGACGCCGACCGGCGGACCGCGGGCGCCAAGACGGCCGGGCGGATGGTCCAGCACGAGGACGTCGACGTCGGCCGCGACGTGTTCCGGGTCGCGACCGTCGCCCTCGGCGGTGGCCGGGGCGCGGTGCAGGTGGCGCAGGAGTTCAGCGACACCGAGGACCTGCTGCGGGCGCTGCAACGGCGGACGCTGCTTTTGATGGGCGCGGTGGTGACGGGCGCCGGGCTGTTCGGCTGGTGGCTGGCCCGGCGCATCACCCGGCGGCTGGTGGCGCTCACCTCCGCCGCCGAGGACGTCGCGCGCACCCGGCGGCTGGGCATCCAGGTCCCGGTCACCGGCCACGGCGAGGTGGGCCGTCTCGGCCGCGCCTTCGACCTGATGCTGGGGCGCCTCGCCCAGTCGGAGGAGGACCAGCGGCGCCTGGTCCAGGACGCGGGCCACGAGCTGCGGACGCCGCTGACCTCGTTGCGGACCAACATCTCGCTGCTGCGCCGGATCGACGAACTCCCGCCCGGCACCCGCGAGGAACTGGTCGCGGACCTGGGGCAGGAGGCCCGTGAGCTGACCGACCTGGTCAACGAGCTGGTCGAGCTGGCGGCCGGGCAGTCCGCCGACGAGCCCCCGCGCCGGGTCGACCTGGCCGAGCTCGCGCACGAGGTGGCGGCCCTGGCCCGGCGCCGTACCGGGCGGGAGATCGGCGTACGCGCCTGCGGCGAGACGACGACCGACGGGCGGCCCGCCATGCTGACCCGCGCGATCTCCAACCTGGTCGAGAACGCCGCGAAGTTCGACCCCGGGGGCGCCCGTCCCATCGAGGTCGTCGTGGCCGGACCCGCCGTCCCGGGCCCGGTCCGCGTCGAGGTCCTCGACCGCGGTCCCGGCATCCGCGACGCCGACCTGACCCGCGTCTTCGACCGCTTCTACCGTGCCGCCGACGCCCGCTCCCAGCCCGGCTCCGGGCTGGGCCTGTCCATCGTGCGGGAGGTGGCGCTGGCGCACGGGGGAACGCCGTTCGCCCACCGGCGGGACGGTGGCGGGTCGGTGATCGGGTTCACGGTGGGCGGCGGGCTCGCGGGGGACGGGGACGACGGGCACGCGTGAGGCGGCGGGCGGTGCGTGAGGCGACGGTGTGCGTGACGGTGACGGGTGCGTGAGGCGACGGGCACGCGTGAGGCGATGGGCACCCGTGAGGCGACGGTGCGCGTGACGGTGACGGGCGCGTGAGGCGCGGGGTGACGGGAGCGTGAGGCGACGGGTGCGCGTGACGGTTTGGGGGGCCGGAGTGGGGAGGGGGGCGCTGGCCGCGTCTGGGGTGGCGGATGCGGGTGAGGATCACGGCCCGTGCCCCCGGGGCCGGAAGCGGTTCGGAAGCGGTTCGGAAGCGGTGCACGGCTGGCACCGGAAGCAAGGCCGCTGATGCCCTGGGACCATGACGACGTCACCAGCGGCCCGGCACGTCTCCGTCGCCGCGGCCCGCGCTGCTGCCGGTGCCGGTGCCGGTGACGCCGGCGGTGCTCACGCCGGTGCCGCCGGTCCGCGAGGTGCGCAGGAACCTGCCGAGCTCGGACAGGTCGGTCCTCTCCAGGTCGGCCGGACGGATCACGACGCGCAGTTCCGGCGCGGTCGTCGGCTCCCGGCGGCAGTGCGCGGCGAAGCTCTCCACGATCATGATCAGCAGCTGGGTGCGGTCGAGTTCCACGACGCGGGCCAGTCCGGAGCCGATCAGCGGGATCGCGACCGGCTTGTACATGCCGTACCGGGCGACGGCCGGCCAGAGGGCGTCCAGGCCGGCCCGGAGTTCGGCCGGCGCGGAACGGGCGACGAGGTCGTTGCCGAGCCGGGAGTAGGCCACGGCGAAGACCCGGCGGCCGTCGACCGGCAAAGGGACGGTGGTGCCGAGCGGGTAGCGGACGCGCCGGCCGCGGGGCTTGTCCTGCGGCCGTTCCGTGCACAGCGGGGTGAACGCCTTCAGCCCGGCCTGGATCCGGTCGTCCAGCAGCTTGCGCTCGCCGCCGAACAGCCGCTCCACCAGTTGCCCCTGCACGCTCTCCCGGCTGATCACGAGGTCCTGCTCGGTGGCGGTGTCGAAGGTGTCGGTGAACCCGACCACGAGATTGGCGTCCTGCTGGTCGAACAGATCGCCGCGCACCACCACGAGGTCCCCCGCGCCGGGGACCGGCTGCCGCAGCAGTTCCTGTCCGTGCCGCTCCCGCAGCCGGGCCCGCAGGGAACCGAGCAGTTCGGCGACGTCCTGGTCGTCCGGCCGCTCCCGGGCCATCCGTTCCGCGACCGGCAGGGCGAGGTCGTGGCGGCCCAGGTCCACACGGCTGCGGATCAGCTGGCGGCGGGCCGTCTCGTGCAGTGCGGTGAGCCGGTGGATCAGCGGCTGGGCGAAGTCCTCGTCGCCCACTTCGGCCAGCGGACGGCCGCGGACGAGGCCGAGCGCCGCCGCCAGCCGGTCGGCGGCCGACGCGGGAGGCGCGAGCAGCGCGGAGTTGACCAGGTCGGTGAACTCCGCGCAGTCCAGCTCGTCCGGCCCGAGCACCAGCCGGTACGCGGTCTCGGGCGCCGGTGCGGCCAGCAACTGCTCGGTGCGCAGCACCCGGGCGGCGTCCCCGTTCTGGGCGGGGTCGAGGGCACGGCGCAGTTCGAGGACGCGCTTTTGCACGTCGTTGCGGTGGCGCCCGGACTGGTGCGGCTGCTCGCCGGCGACCGCCCACACGTCCCGGTGCAGCCGGCGTACCGGCACGGGTTCACCCTCCGCCACCACCAGGCGGACCAGCAGGCGTGTGGTCAGCGGGGTCAACCGGACGGGCGCGCCGTCGACTTCGAGTTCTGCCGGTCCCAGGACGCTCACACGGATGCGCGCCATACAAGTGGTCTCCACTCGCTTCACTCTCTCCCGCCGAGCGGTGACGGGGGAGGTTTCGGCAGCGTATCAATCGTCCGTTTGGGGGAGTTGTGTATTCGGTCGGTTCGCGTCGGGCCGGTCCGGTCGTACGTCGTCCGTCGCGGCGGAGCGGCCGGCCGGGCCCCGGGAGACGGCGGGGCCGTGGCGTCCGCCGCGGGCCGTTCGGCGGGCCGCGGACCCGGCGGGTGTTCGCCGGCAGTGTGATGGCGGCCTTCGGCGGAGTGTCGGCGGTCGTCCAGTTCGTCGGGCAGCTGTGGCCCGCGGCCATTCCCGCCCCGGGCCCGGTGACGGCGGCGTCGGCGCTGCTGTGCCTGGCCTGGGGTGTGCTGCGCAGCCGGCCGACGGTGGCCGTGCGCCAGGAGTTCCGGCGGCCGCAGATGGCCGTGACGGTCGGTCCCGGCGACCTCTTCGAGGAGTCCGCCCACCTTGTCGTCGGGTTCTGCGACACGTTCGACACCGACGTCCGCGACGGTGTCGTCATCAGCGGCGCCAGCGTGCAGGGACAGTTGCTGGAGCGCCGGTACGACGGTGACGCGCGGCGGCTGGACGACGAGCTCGACGCGGCCCTGCGCACGGCCGTGCCGGTCGCCCGGGAGTCCCGGCAGGACAAGCCGTACGGCAAACTGGGCCGCTACCCGGTCGGCACGGTGGCGGTGCTCGGCAGCCGGCCGCGGCTGGTCTTCGGGGTCGCCTACAGCCGGATCGGCAACGACTGCGTCGCGCGGTCCAGCACGGAGGAGCTGTGGCTCAGCCTCAGCCGGGTGTGGGACGCCGTCTACCGGCACGGCCAGCTGGACTGCGTTGCCGTGCCGCTGATCGGCTCGGGGCTGTCCCGGCTGCACGGGCTCGACGAGGAGAGCCTGCTGCGTCTGATCCTGCTCTCCTTCATCACCCACTCCCGGGAGCGGGTGATCTGCCGCGAGCTGCGGGTCGTACTGCGGCCCGCCGAACTGGAACGGGTCGACCTGGCGGAGGTCGCGGCGTTCCTCGGGGTGCTGGCGGCGGCGGATTCCGGCGGTGCGGGATAGAACGGGGACGGGCGGGGGCGCCCGGGGGAGGGGCCGGCCCCCGAGGGCCTGCCGGTCCCTCGGCGGGGCGCCGGACCCCGGACGCGTTCCGTGGTGGCTGGACGCGCCCGGGGGCCGGTTGCGCCGGTCCCCCGATCGGCGCCGGATCCGCCGGGCTACGGCCGGCGGTGGTAGGCGGAGAAGTGCTGGAAGGGGTAGGTGTGGCGCCAGTCGGAGCCGGTGTCGTTGACCGTGCAGCCCGCCAGCTTCAACCGCTCCACGACCTTGCCGAGCGCCGTTTCCGAGCCGTCGAATCGGATGACGTTGCGGCCCGCGATGTCGGCGATCGGCCGCAGGCCGCCGACCTCGACGATCAGCGTGCGCTCGGGGTACGCCATCAGCACCATGCCCAGTTCGATCAGGACGTTCGGGCGGGGCTGGCACACGGGCCGGGTCTCGTGGTCGGGCTCGTTGTGCCCCCGCAGGTCCGGGTGGAGTGTGACGATGTCGTCCGGCGTGAGCAGGACGAGCGCCGCCTGGGCCTGAGCGGGGGCGGCGGCCACCACGTCGCCGAGGAAGGGGGAGGCGTGGCCGGTCGCCCGGACCAGGTCCTCCCACTCCTTGGGGCGCAGATCGAGCCGCCGCAGCAGCTCGTACATCTCGCGCCGCACCTGGTCGTCGCGGCCGTGGACGACGAAGACGCTCCGCGCCCGGTCGGCGTCACCGGGCACCGCGGCCGGGCCGTGCCGCCATCCGCCGGCGTGCGGCGGCCCGGCCTGGCCGGCCTGGCCGGCCAGGCCGGATGGGCCGGACGGAGCGGGCCGTACCGGGGAGTTGTCGCCGAAGGTCTGGGTGGTGTCGGTGTTGCCGACGCTCTGGTTGCCGCCGAGGTTGTTGTTGCCGCCCGGACCGAAGCTGTTGCCGTGGAACCGCTGGCCACTCATGCCGGTCGTGCCTCCCTGGTGATGCCGGAGTTGTTGCCGAACGTCTGCGTGGTGCCGGTGTTGCCGACGCTCTGGTTGCCGCCGAAGTTGTTGGTGCTGTGGGCACCGAAGTTCTGCTGGAGGATGTTGGTCTGGTTGGCCTCGTGCTCACTGGTGTCGACGTCGTGGTCGCACAGGAAGTCGCCGACGATCTGCAGCAGATGACGCTCGATGATCTGGATGTACTTGATCGCGTCGGTCTCCTGGAAGAAGTGGTGGAAGTCGCTGTTGGGCGCCAGTTCGCGGACGCTGGTGAGTGCGCCGCAGTCCACGACGGTCAGCGCGTAGCGGCCGAGCCGGAACTCGCTGGTGTCCGCCGGCTGGCGCACCAGCGCCCGGACGGTGTCGGAGCCGGAGCGGCTGGGCAGCCGTTCGCGCAGCGGGTTGGTGATCAGCCGCAGGAGTTCGCCGGGCGCGCTGCGGGTCACGTCCCAGGCGATGCGCCACATGAGCCTGCCGTCGATCGTGGCGGGCAGCCGGTCGGCGAGGTGGAAACTCTCCGGCACGGGACCGAGCACGTAGGTGTAGAACTCCGTGTGCAGTGTGCTGCCCTTGATGTCGAAGCCGATGAACACGGAGGTCACCAGCTCCTGTTGCCACGCTCCGATCCGGATGCACAGGTACTCGCGACTGGCGTCGTAGTCCTCCCGCCAGTGCTCGCCGGTGTGGTCGGGGCCGGGCGGGTCGAGGAGCGCGGCGAGGGACTCGCTGCCCTCGGTCGTCCGGACGGCCTTGGCGAACCGGCGCCGGTCGATGGAGAGCAGCTGGATCCGGTCGCTGGGGGCGGGCTTGGTACGCAGTTCCTCGAGCATCTGCTCGCAGACGCGGCCGGTGATGTCCTCGACGGTGAAGGGGATGACCGGCTTGCGTTCCGCCGGTCCCGGGTCGCCCGCGCCGTTCGCGGGCCCGTGCCGGGCGGGGACGTGCCCGTTGAGCAGTCCCTGGCCGAGTGCGCCGCCGCGGGACACCGGGGCGCCGAGCAGGAGTTCCGCGTTGGCCCACCGCCGGATCGAGTGGCCCGCGCCGACGAACGGCTTGTAGCCGCCGTAGTACACCGTGCCGGAGGCCTGCTCCCGGTCGATCTTGCCGACCAGTTCCGGGGTCAGACGCGAGGTCATCGGGTAGCCGCCGACGAATCCCGTCCGGTCGTCCGCCGGCGGCGCGAGGTGCTCGGCGAGGGTCTGCAGGATGGCGAGCCGGCGCAGGAACATCGTGGCCCAGGCGAGCCAGAAGACGAACAGGGCCGCCGAGAGGCCGCTGAGCAGTCCCGCCGCGAGCAGCAGCGTGATGACGGCGGTGCCCGCCCCGAGGGCGATCAACTGGTTGCGGCGCAGGTTGTGGGCGGCGAGGGCGTGCGCCAGCACGGGCGCCGCGTCGTAACCGTAGGAGGGGGCCACCACCCGGTACCGGTGGGTCAGCAGCTCCCGGATCACGGCCTTGCGGTAGACGGGGTCGAGGTAGGTGCCCGCGCACAGCAGCCGGGTGGCGTTGCTCGTCGCGTCCGGGGGCGGCGGCGGGGCGGCGTGGGTGGTCATGGCTGCTGGTTCCCTTCCCGCATGTCCGCCGAGGTGATGACGCCGTCGGTCACCGTGTAGGTGCCCTCGTACGTCGTCCGCGTGCCGTCGGACTCCTGGGCCACGACCCTGAGCGACACCTCGTCGCCCGCCGTGCCGGTCACGGTGACCTCGTCCCGTACGGTCGTCTCGAAGCCCGCGACGAAGTGGTCGTAGTCCTGGTCGAGGTTCTTGCCGCCCAGCTCCCAGGCGGTCGCGAAGTCGCGCTCGTTGATGGCCTCGAAGTACGCGGTCACCGTCGCCTGCGGGCCGTCCTCGGCCGTGAACGGGGAGTCGGCGGGGCCGTCGGTGGTCGTGTCCTCGGTGGCCGGGCCGTCGGTGGTGCCGTCGAGGGGCTCGTCGGTCGTCCCGTCGTAGGCCCCCTCGGTCGGTGCGCCGTTCGTCTCCTCGGCCCAGGGCGGGGTGTCCTCGTCGGCCGGGCCGCCCCAGCCGTCCGGATTGGTCCCGTCGTCCGTGGTCCCGCTGCCGTCCGTTCCGTCCAGCCAGTCCGGCAGGGCACCGCTGTCGTAGAGCCCGTCGCCGGCGGGCCCCCCGTCGTCGCGGCCGGTGGCGGCCAGTACGACGGCCAGCACGACTATGAGGACGAAGGGGATCGCGATGACGGTCAGGGCCTGGTTGCGTACGTGGCCGGGCGCGAGGGCCAGCCCCGGTGCGGGGTAGGTGCCCCGGGCCCTCCGGGGGCTCCCGTCACTCCGGGGGCTCCCGTCGCTCCGGCCGCCTGGCGGAACTCGTGTACTACTCATCTGTCACCTCATTGCCGCCGGTATCCGGCTGAGCGGATACGGCACGCGCCCCGAGTGGGCCGATGTGCCATGTGCATCGCCTGATCCGACCAGGGTCAGCGCTTCCGGAACCAGTTTTCGCGGCTTCCGATGCGCTTCCGATCGGCTTCCGGTATGAGGTGAGTCCCGGACGCCGGCCACTGGGCGATCCCGAGGGATCCGTCCTCCCCTCCCGCCCTCCCGCACGCACGCCCGCAAGCACGCACGCCCTCCCGCAAGCACGCACGCCCAGCACTGCCCCGGCGGCCTGCCGACGACGCCTCCTTGACGCCCTGTTGGCGCGTTCGTGACGGCCGCCCGGCATCCAGGTGCCGGTGAACGCTGCCGGGAACCGGCAATGCGCGAGGGGGAAACGGTCGTACATCATGGGCGTACGGGGAGCACTGCGGGGGGTTTCCGGCATCGGAGCCCGACCCGGCACGAGTGCACCGGTCACACCAGCCGGAGTCGGGAGGGAGCGGACGATGTCGATGACCTTCCGGTTCGTCCGGCCGCTGCACCGGCCCTCCCCGGACGAACCCGGCCCTGCGGGCCGCGCCGCGTCACCCGACCGCCGCGCCGCCTGACCCGCTTCGCCTCCTCTGCCTCACGCCACTCCCTCACCGTCTCTTCGGCCGGGACCTCGGCGCGGCCGTCTCCTGCCTCAGCCGTCCCTTGTCCCAGCCGTCTCCTGCCGTAAGGACGTATGCCATGGAAGTCATCGGGGTGCTCGCCCTGGTCTGTCTGCTCGTCGTCGCCGTCGTGCTGTTCGGCGTCTCGCGGCTCTTCCGCAAGGTGGAGCAGGGCAAGGCGCTGATCGTCTCGAAGATGCGCAAGGTGGACGTGACCTTCACCGGCCAGGTGGTGCTGCCGGTGCTGCACAAGGCCGAGGTCATGGACATCTCGGTGAAGACCATCGAGATAACGCGGGCCGGCAAGGAGGGGCTGATCTGCCGGGACAACATCCGCGCGGACATCCGCATCTCCTTCTTCGTCAAGGTCAGCAAGACCGCCGAGGACGTCGTCAAGGTCGCCCAGGCGGTCGGCACGGCACGCGCCAGCGACCGGAACACCCTTCAGGAGCTGTTCCACGCGAAGTTCTCCGAGGCGCTGAAGACCGTCGGCAAGCAGATGGACTTCACCGACCTCTACACCAAGCGCGAGGAACTGCGGTACCGGATCATCGAGGTCATCGGCGTCGACCTCAGCGGGTACCACCTGGAGGACGCGGCGATCGACTACCTGGAGCAGACGCCGCTGAACCAGCTCGACCCGGCGAACGTCCTCGACGCCCAGGGCATCCGGAAGATCACCGAGCTGACGGCCGTGGAGCACGTACGCACCAACGAGGCCCGGCGCACGGAGGAGAAGGAGATCACCCGGCAGAACGTCGACGCGCGCGAGGCCGTGCTGGAGCTGGAGCGCCGTCAGGCGGACGCCGAGATCAAGCAGAAGCGCGAGATCGACACCACCCGGGCCCGTGAGGAGGCCGAGACGGCACGGGTGATGGAGGAGGAGCGGCTGCGTGCGCAGGCGGCCTTCCTGCGCACGGAGGAGCAGCTCGGCGTGCAGCGCGAGAACCAGGCCCGTGAGGTCGCGGTCGCCGCGAAGAACCGCGAGCGGGTCATCGCCGTGGAGAACGAGCGCATCGAGAAGGACCGCATGCTGGAGGCCATCGGCCGCGAGCGGGAGACCGAGCTGACGCGGATCGCCGCCGAGAAGGAGGTCGAGGCGGAGAAGCGGGACATCGCCGAGGTCATCCGCGAGCGCGTCGCCGTGGACCGTACGGTCGCCGAGCAGGAGGAGTCCATCAAGAGGCTGCGGGCCGTCGAGGAGGCTGAGCGGCAGCGGCAGGCCGTGATCATCGCCGCCGAGGCGGAGGCCCAGGAGCGGCTCGTCAAGGACATCAAGGCCGCCGAGGCCGCCGAGCAGGCCGCCACGCACCGTGCCGCCGAGGAGCTCACCCTGGCCGAGGCCCGGCTGAAGAGCGCCGACCTCGACGCGCGGGCCAAGCTGCGGACGGCCGAGGGGCTCCAGGCCGAGGCAGCCGCGGAAGGGCTGGCGGCCGTCCAGGTCCGCGACAAGGAGGCCGAGGTCATCGAGAAGGCCGGCCGCGCCGAGGCCGAGGCGACCGAGGCCCGGATGCGCGCCGAGGCCGAGGGCGCCCGTGCCAAGGCCCTGGCCGAGGCCGAGGCCATCGGCGGGAAGCTGAAGGCGGAGGCCGCCGGACTGACCGAGAAGGCCGCGGCGATGGCCGCCCTGGACGACGCCTCGCGCGGACACGAGGAGTACCGGCTGCGTCTGGAGGCCGAGAAGGACATCCGGCTCGCCGGACTGGACGTGCAGCGGCAGGTCGCCGAGGCCCAGGCCACCGTGCTCGCCACCGGGCTGGAGAACGCCGACATCGACATCGTGGGCGGCGACTCGGTCTTCTTCGACCGCCTGATGTCCTCGATCTCGCTCGGCAAGGGCGTCGACGGGTTCGTGAAGCACTCCGAGACGGCACAGGCCCTCGCCGGCCCGTGGCTGGACGGCTCGTCGAGCTTCCCCGACGACCTGACCCGCGTCCTCGGCTCGGTCTCCACGGCCGACGTGCAGAACCTGACGGTCTCCGCGCTCCTCATGAAGCTGATGAAGTCGGGCGGCACCGACGCCGGGCAGGTGCAGCGGCTCCTCGACCGGGCGGGCGAACTGGGTCTCGCCGACACCCCGCTCACCGCCCTGAACGGCGCGGCCCGGGTCTGAACCGCCGCCGGGTGCCGAAGCCGCCGCACGGGGGTCGGCGGTTTCGGCACCCGCCTCCTGGAAGCTCCTGGAAGGGACGAACGATCATGGCCACCGCACCGGAGACGGCCCCGCACGACGCCGCCGACGCAGGCGCGTACGAGGTGCTGCGCGACCGCCTCGCCGCGCAGGCCGCCGAGCTCACCCGGCGGACCGAACACCTCAACACCCGCCGGGTGGAGGAGTTCGGCTCGGCACGGCTCGAACTGGCCGGCACCGAGCGGCTGCGCACGGAGCACCCGGGCGTGCCGTGCGACGTCGTCGCCGTCGGGGACACCCTGCTCCTCGGCTCCACCGGCCGGCCGGGCCGCCGCCCGCAGACCGCGGTGGCCGACGTCTTCACGCTGTACGACCGCGACCTGAACCGGCTGCCCGAGCCGGCCGTGCCGGGCCTGCTCGACGACCCGTCCTTCGTGCGGGAGTTCGCGGACCTGCACCGCTACTACCGGCAGGCCCGCCTGCTGCGGCTGCGCTCCGTCGACGGCAGGCTGCTCGCCGTCTTCCGCACCGGCGAGAAGGCGGACGACATCCGCGTGCTGCGCTGGACGCTGTCCGAGGACGGGCGGGCGGCGGCCTTCCTGGACGCGCGGGGCGAACGCGACGACGTCTTCCCCCCGTCCCACGACTTCGAGTGGACCGCGGCGACCCGCGAGGACCACGTGCTGGGCCGCCACCCGCACGTGGCCGTCCAGGGCGAGCTCTTCGTCGCCGCCGTCGGCGGCACCCTCACCGTCAAGCTGGACGACGACACCGAGACGGGCGAGGGCATCCACAGCGAGCCCGTCGACGAGCCGCTGCAGGCGCTGGCCGACGCCGACATCGCGCACGCCCGGGTCGGCGCACTGATCCTGCTGCGCGTCCGGCCCTACAAGGAGGACACCGACCGCTACCTGGTGTTCAACACCCTCACCAGGTCGGTGGTCCGCATGGACGGCATCGGCCTGGCCTGCCGCCGGCTGCCCGACGGCCAGGGCATCGTCTTCCCCGGCGGCTACTGCCTGGCCACGGGCGCCCACAAGACGTACGAAATGGACACCACGGGGCTGGAGTTCGAGCGGGAGACGCGCTCGCCCAACGGCGAGGACGTGCTGTTCGCCTTCCACGCGCGCGGCGAGAGCCGGGGCCTGCTGCTGTCGTACAACACGATCCGCAAGGAGGTCGCGAACCCCCTGCCGTGCCGGGGCTGGGCCCTGGCGGACGACGGCACCTTCACGGTGCTGCGGGCGGACGGCGACGAACCGGCCCAGGTGCACCCGGTGCAGCTGTGGCACTCGCCCTACGTCTCCGACACCCACGCCGCCACCGCGCCCACCGGGAGCGGCCCGCTGGCCCGGGTGGGCAACGCCGACCTCGTACGCGGCATCGCCGCCTGCCTGTCCGTCGCCGGCGCCGTCGGCGAGGGCATCACCACGGCCGAGGGCTACCGGGCGCTGGCCGCCGCCTGCGTGCGCGCGGCCGACGGCCACCACTGGCTGGGCGAGGACGACCTGGGCGGCCTGGCCGGTGTGCTGGCGGCGGTACGGGAGACCGCCGAGCAGGTACTGGCCGAGTTCGAGACCGTACGGTCGCTGACCCGGCAGGCCGCCGAGGCCCGCGACGAGGCCGCCGAGCGGATCGCGGCGGTGGTCCGCAGGCTGCGCGGCGAGGCGCCCCGCCAGGCCGCGGCCTGGGTGCGCGGCCTCACCGAACTGCGGCGCGCCCACGGGCACCTGCTGACCGTCAAGGAGATGCGGTACGCCGACGGCCCCGGCATCGACGCCCTCGCCGAGGAGGCCGGGACCGCCCTCGCCGACCTCGGACAGCGCGCCGTGACCTTCCTCGCCCGCGAGGACGCCTTCGACACCCAGCGCGAGGACGTCGAACGGCTCGTCGCCGACGCGGAGGCCGTCACCACCGTCGCCGAGGCCGGTCCCGTCGCCGCCCGGATCGACGAACTCGCCGACGGGCTGCGCACGGTCACCGACGTCGTGGCCGAACTCGACATGGGCGACGCCACGGTCCGCACCGCCCTGTTGGAGCGCGTCGCCGCCGTCCTGGGCGGCGTCAACCGCGCCCGCGCCACCCTCGACGCCCGCCGCCGCGCCCTCCTCGACCACGAGGGCCGTGCCGAGTTCGCCGCCGAGACGACACTGCTCGGCCAGGCGGTCAGCTCCGCGCTCGCCGCCGCGGACACCCCCGAGCGGTGCGACGACCAGCTGGCCAGGCTGCTGGCCCGGCTGGAGGACCTGGAGTCCCGCTTCGCGGAGTTCGACGCCTTCCTCGGCGAACTCGCGGACCGGCGCACCGAGATCTACGAGGCCTTCGCGGCCCGCAAGCAGGCGCTCTCCGACACCCTCGCCCGCCGAGCCGAACAGCTCGCCGTCTCCGCCACCCGGATCCTCGGGACGATCGCCAGACGGTGCGCCACGCTCGCCGACACCGACGCGGTCAGCACCTACTTCGCCTCCGACCCCATGGTGGCCAAGGTCCGCCGCACCGCCGAGGAACTGCGTGCCCTCGGGGACACCGTCCGGGCCGAGGAGCTCGACGGCCGCCTCAAGTCGGCCCGCCAGGAGGCGTCCCGCGCCCTGCGCGACCGCACCGACCTGTACGCCGACGACGGCCGCACCCTGCGCCTGGGCACCCACCGCTTCGCCGTCAACACCCAGCCCCTCGACCTCACCCTCGTCCCGGACGAGGACGGACTCGCCTTCGCCCTCACCGGCACCGACTACCGGGCGCCGGTCACCGACCCCGGCTTCGCCGCCACCCGCCCGTACTGGGACCGCTCGCTGCCGTCGGAGTCGCCCGGCGTCTACCGCGCCGAACACCTCGCCGCCCGCCTGCTGCGCGAACACGGCCCCGGCGTCCTCGCCTCGGCCGACGACCTGCCCGCCCTCGTCCGCGAGGCCGCGCAGGAGGCGTACGACGAGGGCTACGAGCGAGGCGTGCACGACCACGACGCGACGGTCGTCCTCACCACACTGCTGCCCCTGTACGAGAAGGCCGGGACCCTGCGCCACGAGCCGGGCGCCCGGGCCGACGCCCAGCTCTTCTGGTCGCACGGCACCACGCCCGAGGCCCGCCAGACGTGGACCCGGCGGGCCGTGTCCCTGGCCCGGGCGCGGGACACCTTCGGCCTGTCCTCAGCGATCGCGGACCTGGAGGCCGAACTGGCCCGGGCCATCGGCGCGTGGAACCCGCACGCCGAGGACGCGGCCGGTGCCGCCGCCTGCTACCTCTTCCACGAACTGACCGGCACCCCCGACGGCTTCGTCCTCGGCGCGGGCACGCGCACGCTCCTGGAGAAGTTCCGCCGCACGGTGGGCGATCCCGCCTTCGACGAGGACCTCGCCGCGCTCGACGACCTCGCCGCCCGCAGGCAGCTCGCCGAGGCGTGGCTGTCGTCGTACGCGGCCGCCACCGGCACGGACCTCACCCCGGGCGACCTCGCCGAGGCGGTGGCCGCCGAACTCTGCCCGGACCTTCCCCGCTACCACGGCGAAGCACCGCCGGCGGCCACGGCGGAGGGCCTGCTGGGCACGCATCCGCGCGTCACCGGAGGCCGGCTGCCGCTGCGGCTGGACGAGTTCCTCGCCCGTACCGCGCGCTTCGCGGCGCTGGACGTGCCCGCGTTCCGCGCCTACCAGCGGCGACGGACGGCCCTGGTGACGGCGGAACGCACCCGCCTGCGCCTGGACGACCACCGCCCGCGCGTCATGTCCGCCTTCGTCCGCAACCGCCTCGTCGACGAGGTCTACCTCCCGCTCATCGGCGACAGCCTCGCCAAGCAGCTCGGTGCCACCGGCGACACGAAGCGCACCGACACCGGCGGCCTCCTGCTGCTCCTGTCCCCGCCCGGCTACGGCAAGACGACCCTGGTCGAGTACGTCGCCGACCGCCTGGGCCTGATGCTGGTGAAGGTCGGCGGCCCCGCGCTCGGCCACACCGTCACCTCACTCGACCCGGCCGACGCCCCGAACGCCACCGCCCGCCAGGAGATCGAGAAGATCAACTTCGCGCTGGCCTCCGCGAACAACACCCTGCTCTACCTCGACGACATCCAGCACACCTCGCCGGAGCTCCTCCAGAAGTTCATCCCGCTGTGCGACGCCACCCGCCGCGTCGACGGCGTGTGGGACGGCCGGCCCCGCACCTACGACCTGCGCGGCAAGCGGTTCGCCGTCTGCATGGCCGGCAACCCGTACACGGAGTCCGGCGCCCGCTTCCACGTCCCCGACATGCTCGCCAACCGGGCCGACGTATGGAACCTGGGCGACGTACTGACCGGGAAGGAGGACGCCTTCGCGCTCAGCTTCCTGGAGAACGCGCTCACCGCGAACCCGGTCCTGGCCCCGCTCGCCGGCCGCGACCGGGCCGACCTGGAGCTGCTGGTGCGCATCGCCTCCGGCGACCCCACCGCCCGCGCGGACCGCCTCGCCCACGCCTACCCGCCGGCCGAGTCGGAGCGGATCCTGGCCGTCCTGCGCCACCTCCTCGCGGTCCGCGAGACGGTGCTGGCCGTCAACGCCGCCTACATCGCCTCCGCGGCCCAGGAGGACGGCACCCGTACGGAGCCGGCCTTCCGGCTCCAGGGCTCGTACCGCAACATGAACAAGATCGCCCAACGCATCCGCCCGGTCATGAACGACAGCGAGCGCGCCGCCGTCCTCGACGACCACTACACGGCGGAGGCCCAGGCACTGGCGCACGGAGCCGAGGCCAACCTCCTCAAGCTCGCCGAACTGCGCGGCACCCTCACCCCCGATCAGGCCGCCCGCTGGGCCGAGGTACGGGCCGCCCACGTCCGTACCGCCACCCTGGGCGGCCCCGAGCACGACCCCGTCACCCGCGCGGTCGCCGCCCTGGGCCTCCTCGCGGACCGGGTGGCCGCCGTCGAGTCGGCCATCACCCGCGCCGCCGACCCCCGGCACCTCCTCGCCAACCCGGACCGCTCGGGGTGACCGCGCCGGCCGTCGCGGGCGTGCCCTCGGGAGACGGCGAAGGGGCCCGTACTCACCAAAGCGCGAGGTGAGTACGGGCCCCTGCGGAAGCCGGTCCGCGTGAGGCGGTCCGGGTAAGGCGGTCCGCGTAAGGCGGTCAGACGGTGCTCTTCGCCGACTCCTGGTCTTCGTCGTCGTCTCCGGTGCTCCCACCGGCGTTCCGGGTGCGGACGAACTCCAGGAAGGTGTTGAGTTCGCGCTTGACGACGGGGGCGAGGAGATAGAGGCCGATGATGTTGATGACGGCCAGCGAGAAGAGGAAGGCGTCCGCCAGGTCGATCAGGGTCTGCAGCGTCAGCAGCGAGCCCGCGATGGCGAAGAGGGTGTAGACGACCTTGTACGTGATCTCGCTGGCCCGGCTGCGGCCGAAGAGGTACGTCCACGACTTGAGGCCGTAGTAGCCCCAGGTCAGCACCGTGGAGATCGCGAACAGCAGCACCGCGAGGGTGAGGACGTACGGGAACCAGGGCAGGACCGTCTCGAAGGCGTCGGAGGTGATCGTGACGCCACCGATCTCCTTGCCCTCGCGGGCCTCGCCCCAGCTGGCGGGGTCGGCGATGACGATGGTCAGCGCGGTCATCGTGCAGACGACGACGGTGTCGATGAACGGCTCCAGCAGCGCGACCAGGCCCTCACTGGCGGGGTGCTTGGTCTTGACCGCGGAGTGGGCGATGGGAGCGGAGCCGAGGCCGGCCTCGTTGGAGAACGCGGCCCGCTTGAAGCCGATGATCAGCGCGCCCAGCACACCGCCGACGACCCCCTGCGGGTTGAACGCGCCCTCGACGATGGAGACGACGGCGTCCGGCACGGCGGTGACGTTGACCAGGATCACGATCAGGCAGGCGAGGATGTAGATGCCGGCCATGGCGGGCACGAGCCTGCTGGTGACGTTGGCGATGGAGCGGATGCCGCCGAGGAGCACGATGCCGACGATCGCGGCGACCAGGATGCCGAAGAACAGGGCGCCGGCGGAGGAGCCCAGCGCGCCGTCCTCGCCGCCGGCGACCGAGACCAGCTGTGCGTAGGACTGGTTGACCTGGAAGAGGTTGCCGCCGAAGAGGCCGAAGAACAGGATCAGGAAGGAGGCGAGGACCGCGAGGACCTTGCCGAGCGTCTTGCCGTTCTTGCCGAAGCGCTCGGCCAGCCCCTTGGGGAGGTAGTGCATCGGGCCGCCGGAGACGGTGCCGTCGGCGTGCACCTCGCGGTACTTCACACCGAGGGTGACCTCGACGAACTTGGTGGCCATGCCGAGCAGGCCGCACAGGATCATCCAGAAGGTGGCGCCGGGGCCGCCGATGGAGACGGCGACGGCCACACCGGCGATGTTGCCGAGGCCGACGGTGCCGGAGACGGCGGCGGTCAGTGCCTGGAAGTGGTTGACCTCGCCGGCCGACCCCTTCTCGTCGTACTTACCCCTCACGACGTCGAAGGCGAGTTTGAACTTGCGGAGCTGGATGAATCCGAACCAGCTGGTGAAGACCAGACCGGCCACGACGAGCCAGGCGACGATGAGGGGCAGGTCGGCACCACCGACGGGGACGGTGTAGAAGACCACCTCCCCCAGCCACTTGGCTATGGGCTCGAAGAATCCGCTGACGGCTTCGTCTACGGACTGGGTGACGGAGTCGAGTGACACTTGGCTACCTCGATGACGCGGGGCTGGCGGGCTGGGGAGTCTCGCCGTATGAGCGGTCTATGAGCGAACGTCGTTGTCCGGTGGGCGAACCCGTGCGCACGAACCGGCTTCGGACCGTGATCGTCCCGGACTGTCGTGCGTGTGTGCGGGCCATCCCTCCGCAGTACGGCAGTCGGCCGATCCACCTGCGGAGTTGCGCCGTTCTACCACGTCTTTGCTGGAGCTTTAGTGACGTATCTCACGTCACGGTTCGTGACCAGCACAAATCCCAGCAGGTGAGACCGGACCGTTATCCGGGGCGCCGGATGCGTGCTATGGGCACGTACAAGTCGAGGGGTGCCGGGGCGGTCGAAGCCGACCTCGAGGCCGGTCAGGTCGCCGTCACCACGGCGAACGGTCCGGACGACGCGCTGCCGGCCAAGGTCGTCGACGACGCCGGCCGCGGGCTCGCCGGCCGAGTGGCCCGAAGGGCCCGCCCTTCGCGGCGTGGGCGCGTGCCGTGAGGAGCCGAGGCCCAGCCGTTTGCGGCGCGCGGAGCGGTGATACCCGGCAGGCGTCGAGCGAAGGGCTGCTCGGTGCCTGCTGTCAGAAGAAGAGGAGGGTGCTGTGACCACCACAGTCGACGACATGCTCCGCACCTACCCCGCCGATCTGGGCGAGGTGGACCGGGAGGCCATGGTCAGGTGCATCGAGGAGTGCATCGCCTGCGCGCAGGCGTGTACCGCGTGTGCGGACGCCTGTCTGTCGGAGGGCATGGTCGGTGATCTGGCCAAGTGCATCCGTACCGACATGGACTGCGCCGACGTCTGCGGCGCCACGGCCGCCGTCCTGTCCCGGCACACGGGATACGACGCCAACATCACGCGGGCCGTGCTGCAGGCCTGCGCCACCGTCTGCAAGGCGTGCGCCGACGAGTGCGCCGCCCATGCCGACACGCACGAGCACTGCCGGGTCTGCGCCGAGGCCTGCCGGCGCTGCGAGCAGGCGTGCAACGAACTGCTCGCCGGCCTGGGCTGAGGCGGCGGAGCACAATGCCGGGCGGGCCCCCGGTCCTTCGGGGGCCCGCCCGGCATTGTGCGCTGCCGCCCTGGGTCAGTGGTAGGCGTGGACGACGGCGTGGCCCTTGCCGCGGCCGATCATCCACTTGTTGACCGGCGTGGTGATCAGGAACGCCACGGCGAAGCCACCGAGCAGGGCGTACCAGAACAGCCCGTCCGACAGGTGTGCGTCCATCGCTCCCGGTGTCAGCGCGATGATGCCGTTGTCGACCAGTTCCATCACCGCGATGGAGACGGTGTCGGCGGCCAGGGCCACCTTGATCGCCGCCTTCAGGGACACCCCGGCGCGCACCACCGCGAAGAGGGTGAAGGAGTAGCCGAAGACGAAGGCCAAAGTGATGGCCAGGGCCATCGTCGGCACGTTGCCCCACAGCAGGGCGGTGCCGATGACCATGCCGAGGATCTCGCCGATGGCGCACCCGGTGAGGCAGTGCAGCGTCGCCTTCACCGCCGTCGCCCAGGTGGTGCCCTGGGCGTGTCCGCTGTGCTGCCCGCCGTGACCGTCGTGCCCGCCGTGACCGCCGTGGCCGCCGTGACCGCCGTGGCCGCCCGCAGGGGCGGCGTGGCCGTGCGCGGTACCGGAGTGGTGCGTGCTGTGGTCCATGACCTTCATCCCCATTCGACGTCCCGCAAGGCCCGGGTGGCCCTCCAGCCGGAACGCTATACCCCTAGGGGGTATTCCTGAAGGGCTTCGGACCTCCTGTGGGCCAGTGCGGGCCAGTGCGGGGCGTGGGCGGGGCATGTGCGGGGCTTGGGCGGGGCACGTGCGGGGCGTGTGCGGGGCGTGTGCGGGGCGGGCACCGCTCGTGCCCGACCCGCACCGACGTGACGGGGTCAGTCCTTGCCGAGCAGCTTGGTCATCTGCTCGATCTCCGCGCTCTGCGAGGTGATGATCTCTCCGGCCATCCTGGTGGCGGGGTCGTGGGCGCCGTCGGCCTGTTCGGTCTCCGCCATCTCGACCGCGCCCTCGTGGTGCTTGATCATCAGCTCCATGAAGGCGGTGTCGAACGCCTTGCCCGAGGCGTTCTCGAGCTCGGTCATCTCCTCGGCCGTCATCATGCCGCCCATGCCGTGCGCGGAGTGGTCCATCGCGCCCTCGGCGGGCACTTCCTCGCCCCAGGAGGTCAGCCACCCGGAGAGCGTCCTGATCTCCGGGTCCTGGGCCTTCTTGATGTCCGCGGCGAGCTTCTTCACTTCGGCCGACTGCGCCCGGCCGGGTGCGAGGTCGGCCATCTCGATCGCCTGGCGGTGGTGGGGGATCATTCCCTTCGCGAAGGCCACGTCGGCGGCATTGTGCTGCCCTTGCGAAGCCGAAGCGGAGCCCGAGGCTGGAGCGGAGGCCGGAGCGGAGGCGGTGGCGTCGCCGTGGCCGCCGTGTCCGGCCGAGCCGTCGCCGTCGGTGTCCCCGCCGCAGGCGGCCAGGACGAGTGCTGCCGCACCTGCGGCGACGACGGCGGCACTGCGGCGGACGAGTGAACGCTTGCGGATCATGGTGGTGCAACTCCTTGACGCGCCGTTCGGCGGCGCGTGGTGAGAACGGGTGTCAGGGCACGCGAAAGCGCGACACCCCCACCGGAGAAAACCGGGCGAGGGGCGCCGGGCGGGCGGCTCTATATCCGCAGGAGCTGGAGCTCGGAAAGGTCGGGCGGTGCCCGGCCGTCGTGCGGCGATCCCGGCAGCGCCTCGGCGGGCGCGGGTGCCGTGGGCGTGTCCGGCAGGGCGCCGGTCAGGGTGGGCGGCGTGTAGGCCGAACCGGTTCCGGTGGCCGCGCACGTCCCGTCGGCGTGATCGAGATGACTCGATCCACCGTCCGAGTGCGTGCATCCCCCGTTCGCGTGCGGAACGCCGTCGGCCGCGGCCATCACCATTTCGTGACCGGTACCCGTCTGTGCGGCCGGCACCGCCCCGGGGGCGAGGCCGTGCATGCCCAGTACGCCGGTCAGCACCGTCATCACCAGCAGCACGAGCAGCCGCCCGGCCGGGCGGCTGTCTGATCGGGTGCTCCTCGTCACGCGCCCATCGTACGATCCCGCACCGGAGCGGCAGGCGCGCCGGCGCGTGTGGCGGACAGTCCCGGGCGGGCTCGGACAGTCCCGGGCGGGCTCGGGGCGGGCTCAGGCGGGCTCGGGGCGGGGGACCGGCCTCGAGCACACGCGTGTCAGGTCCTGGCGGCGGCCGGGGCCGGTTCCTCGCGGCCGTGCGGCCGTCGGCGAGGAAGGGGCTTGAGCTGGGCGCGGGCGGTGTGGAGGGCGGTGGTGTACCCGGCAGGGCCGGAGCCGGCGGTGACGACCTCGCGTATCCCGCTCACGCGGTCGCCTCCGGCTTCTCCGGGGCGATCTCGGCGATCAGGCCCTCGACCAGGGCCTTGATCTCGTCGCGGATCGGACGGACGGCCTCGACGCCCTGGCCGGCCGGGTCATCGAGCTTCCAGTCCAGGTAGCGCTTGCCGGGGAAGACGGGGCAGGTGTCGCCGCAGCCCATGGTGACGCAGACGTCGGACTCGCGGACCGCGTCGACGGTGAGGATCTTCGGCGTCTCCGCGGAGATGTCGATGCCGGCCTCGGCCATGGCCTCGACGGCTGCCGTGTTGACCTGATCGCCGGGGGCGGAGCCGGCGGAGCGGACCTCGACGCGGTCTCCGGCCAGGTGGGTCAGCCAGGCGGCGGCCATCTGGGAGCGGCCGGCGTTGTGCACGCAGACGAACAGGACGGACGGCTTGTCGGCCATGATGATCGTTCTCTCTCGTCGCATGGCGGAACCCGGCCGCCAATGGCTTCAGCCCCCGCTGGTGTCAGCGAACGGTGATGTGACAGTATCAGCGCATGCTGACTTCAGTCGATCCTGATGTGATCCGGGTGCTGGGTGATCCGCTCCGCCTTCGGATCGTGACCCTGCTGGCGCGCGAGACGCTCTGCACGACGCACCTGGTCGAGGAGACCGGAGCCAAGCAGACCAACCTCTCCAACCATATGAAGGTGCTGCGCGAGGCCGGGATCGTGGAGACCGAGCCGTGTGGCCGCTACACCTACTACAGGCTCAGGCCCGAGGTCCTGTCCGGGCTCTCCGAGCGGTTCGCCGCGCTCGCCGCCTCCGCCCGCGACGCGGCCGAGAACAAGAGGTCCTGCCCGTGACCTCCACCGAGCCCACCACCACCTCCGCTCCGACCGGGGGCGGGGGCGACTCGATCGTCGGGAAACTCTCCACCCTCGACCGCTACCTGGCGGTGTGGATCCTGACCGCCATGGCCGTCGGTCTGGGCCTCGGACGGGCCATCCCAGGGCTGAACGACGCGCTGGCGAAGGTGGAGATCGGCGGGATCTCCCTGCCGATCGCCCTCGGACTGCTGATCATGATGTACCCGGTCCTGGCGAAGGTCCGCTACGACAGACTGGATGCCGTCACCGGCGACCGGAAGCTGATGGCCTCCTCCCTGGTCATCAACTGGATCATCGGACCCGCGGTCATGTTCGCCCTGGCGTGGATCTTTCTGCCGGATCTGCCCGAGTACCGCACGGGGCTGATCATCGTCGGCCTGGCCCGCTGCATCGCCATGGTGATCATCTGGAACGATCTCGCCTGCGGCGACCGCGAGGCCGCGGCCGTGCTCGTCGCGCTCAACTCGGTGTTCCAGGTTCTGGCGTTCGGTCTGCTGGGCTGGTTCTACCTCGACCTGCTGCCCGGCTGGCTCGGCCTGGGCGACGGCGAGCACCTGGACATCTCGATGTGGGAGATCGCCCTGAACGTGGTCATCTTCCTCGGCGTCCCGCTGCTGGCCGGCTTCCTGACCCGCCGGACCGGTGAGAAGAAGATGGGCCGCGAGAGTTACGAGCGGCGGTTCCTGCCGAAGATCGGGCCGTGGGCGCTGTACGGGCTGCTGTTCACGATCGTCGTCCTCTTCGCCCTGCAGGGCAGGACCATCACCTCCCAGCCCCTGGACGTCGCCCGGATCGCGCTGCCGCTGCTGGTCTACTTCGCGGTCATGTTCTTCGGCACCTTCCTGCTCGGCAAGGTCCTGGGTCTCGCCTACGACCGCACCACCACACTGGCGTTCACCGCGGCGGGCAACAACTTCGAGCTGGCCATCGCGGTCGCCATCGCCACCTTCGGCGTCACCTCCGGCCAGGCCCTCTCCGGCGTCGTCGGCCCGCTC
This sequence comes from Streptomyces sp. NPDC028991, assembly GCF_055564775.1. Taxonomy (NCBI): domain Bacteria; kingdom Bacillati; phylum Actinomycetota; class Actinomycetes; order Kitasatosporales; family Streptomycetaceae; genus Streptomyces; species Streptomyces sp. NPDC028991. The sequence goes on from NZ_JBVHVP010000002.1 coordinate 70,779, forward strand.
ATCGAAGTCCCGGTCCTGATCGGTCTGGTCCACGTCGCGCTCGCCTGGCGCAAGAAGTTCACCACCGGCGCGGTGACCACGGCCCCGTGACGCGGCACGTGGGCGTGCTGGTGGGCGTGCTGGGGGGGGGCGTGTTGGTGGGAGTGTTCGGGGCGCTGCCGTCCGCTCGGCTGTGGCGCCTGACCGCAGGTCCGGCTCGGGCCGTGGTCAGGCGCGCAGGTCGAGCATGGCGGCCATGGCCGCCACCACGGACGGGGCGACCTGGTAGTAGACCCAGGTGCCGCGCCGCTCGGAGGTCAGCAGGCCGGCCTCGCGCAGCTTCTTGAGGTGGTGGGAGACGGTCGGCTGGGAAACGCCGACGTCCGCGATGTCGCACACGCACGCCTCCCCGCCCGGGTGGGAGGCGATCTTGGAGAACAGGCGCAGACGCACGGGGTCCGACAGCGCCTTGAACATGGCGGCCATCTTCTCCGCGTCGGCTCGGGAAAGCTCCCCGGCGGTGATCGGCGGACAGCACGGCACGACGTCACCGTCCTGTAGGACGGGCAGTTCCACGGCCTCTGATTTCGACATGTGTCTATCTTGACACTCGTCGATGCGGGTGCCAAGCTCCGAGGCGTAGACGGATATCGACAGGCATCGAAGCAAGGAGCCGTCGTGACCACCGCCCTCCGCCCCATGCTCACCGCGTTCACCGCGTTCACCGCGTTCACCGCGCTCACCGCGCTCACCGCGGCTCGGGCCCGCCGCACCGCCCGTCGGCCGACGGGCGGTGCGGCGTCAGCTTCCGCGTCAGCTGCGCTCAGGTCAGCGACAGCGCCACCCGGGTGGCCGAACGCCGGCAGCACACCCAGCTGACCGCCTTGACCCACGCGCGCTGACCCCCTTCGCCTCTCAAGGAGACCGAGCATCATGAGCACCCAGCAGCTCCCCGTCGTCGTCATCGGAGCCGGCCCCGTCGGGCTCGCGGCCGCCACTCACCTCGTCGAGCGCGGCATCGAGCCCCTCGTCCTGGAAGCGGGAGACCGTGCCGGTGCGGCCGTGCGTGAATGGAGCCACGTGCGCCTCTTCTCCACCTGGGGCGAGGTCGTCGACCCGGCCGCCGAGAAGCTCCTCGCCCCCACGGGCTGGACGCGCCCCGATCCGGCGACGTATCCGTCCGGCGGAGACTGGGCCGAGCAGTACCTGCAGCCGCTCGCCGACGCCCTCGGCGACCGCGTCCGCACCGGCGTCACCGTCACCGGCGTCTCCCGGGCCGGGCGTGACCGGATCGTCGACGCCGACCGGGACCAGCAGCCGTTCGTCGTGCACGTCGAGTACGCCGACGGCCGTGAGGAGCGCCTCCTCGCCCGCGCCGTGATCGACGCCTCCGGCACCTGGACCACCCCGTCCCCGGCCGGCGGCAGCGGCCTGCCCGCGCTCGGCGAGAAGGCGGCGGCCGACCGGATCACCTACCGCGTGCCGGATCTGAAGGACCCGGCCGTCCGTGCCCGGTACGCGGGCAAGCGCACGGCCGTCATCGGCTCGGGTGCCTCCGCCTTCACCGTGCTCGCCCTCCTCGCCGACCTGTCCGAGTCCGAGGACGGCAAGGGCACGCACGCGGTGTGGGTCCTGCGCCGGGGCATCTCCGGCTCCACCTTCGGCGGCGGCACCGCCGACCAGCTGCCCGCCCGCGGCGCGCTCGGCCTGGCGGCGAAGGCCGCTGTCGACAAGGGCCACGCGGACGCGGTCACCGGCTTCCGCACCGAGGCCTTCGAACGCGACGGTGACGGACGGCTCGTGCTCCTCGGAGAGGACGGACGCCGTCTGGACGCGGTGGACGAGGTGATCGTGCTCACTGGGTTCCGCCCCGACCTGTCCTTCCTGGGCGAGCTGCGTCTGGGCCTCGACGAGCGCCTCCAGGCCCCGGTGGAACTCGCCCCGCTGATCGACCCCAACCAGCACTCCTGCGGCACCGTCTACCCGCACGGCCACCGCGAGCTCTCCCACCCCGAGAACGGCGTCTACCTGGTCGGCATGAAGTCCTACGGCCGCGCCCCGACCTTTCTCGCCATGACCGGCTACGAGCAGGTCCGCTCCGTCACCGCCGAGATCGCCGGCGACCTCGAAGCGGCCGACCGCGTCGAACTCACCCTCCCGGAGACGGGAGTGTGCGGTGGCGCGGGCCTGTTCGACACCCCCGACGCCCGGCAGACCGACGGCGGCGGCTGCTGCGCGGCGACGGAACCCCAGCTCGTACAGCTCTCACACGGCACCACGCCGCCCAACGCCACCGCCACTCCCGCCTGATGCTTCCAGGCGCCCCTGCGCCGTGCCGACGAGCCGGGACGGGAGTACGAGCCCGTGCCGCGCGACCGAGCCCAGGGGCGGTAGCGCCGCCCGAGGTTCACTGGCGGTCGTGCCGCCTCGGTGACGGCCCCAGGGACGCGGCGGGTACCTCAGGAGGTTCGTCCCGGTCGAGTGGGCCCCAGCGCCCAGGCTGTTCGGTGATGATGCGGGAGGCTTCCATGATCACCCGGTCGGCGATCCAGCCGAGGGGTTCGATCTCGGTCACCAGGGGCTCGTTGTCCGGTCCGCGGGCCGACTCGGAGCCGTGCAGGACCCACGGCCGGGTGCGGGGGGCCTTGACGCGCGGCAGGTGGCAGTAGTCGTACAGCCGACGGGCGACCCAGACGCGCACGGGTCGCTCACCCCACCAGCTCTCGAGGTCCAGAGGGCTGGCCGACAGCCCCGGCAGCTCGATTCCCGTCAGATCGTCCGTACTGCTCGCCTTCGGCAGGTCGCTCTCCGGCCCCCGGGACCAGCGCACGTAGAGGCCGCGTCGGCGGGTGATGAGCCGGGTGAGCTCATCGAGGCTGCCGAACGTCGGCAGATCGACGGTCTTGGACATGGTGCTGGTGGGCCGATGCCGGGGGCGGTCAGGTGGTCAGAAGGGAGTCGTCTTCGGTACGCGCTCCGGGCAGCCGGTGGCGGGCCGCGATGAGGGCGGCGTCGACGTCGCGGGTTCCGGTCGACACGCACAGCGTGTAAGAGACATCTTCCATACGCCGACGCGCCTCCTCCGTGCCGTCTTCGGCGTGCAGGGCACGCAGCGTCGTGTACTGCTCGATGAGGTTCTTCAGCACGACGGGGTGTGCCAAGAGCATCGGGAGCCTCCCTCGTCACCATCGCTCACTTGGGTCATACACCGACCCGTGTGCCCCGGGCGCAGGCCGCCAATCCGGTGCGTTCCCGTACCCGGCGGCCAGGAGGGCCGGGGGCCTATGTGGTGCTCAGTCGGTGGACAGGGCCTGGAGCAGGTCGCCGACCTCGGGGTCGGGCAGGGAGCGGGCTACGTCGGCCTGGGCGACCATGCCGACCAGGTCGTGCCCGTCGATCACCGGCAGCCGGCGCACCCTTGTTCCGTCATGGTGCACGGGATCTCCTCCACGTCGTCGTCGGCGCCGACGGCCACGGCCTCACCCTGGGCCGGCTCGCCCGGCGGCCGGGCAGGTCGCGGGTTCCTTGCCCGCGCCGAGGACCTTCACGACGACGCCCCGGCCGGTCAGTACGCTCGGCCCCGCCCGTCAAGACGTCTCGGTCCGTGGTCGGGGAGCACCGTCTTGACAACGGAAAAGGGCGAGGCCCGAAGACCTCGCCCGACCGCTACAAAGCCCCAGCTCAGGGCCACACCAGGCAGTAAGGCTGATGCCCCGCCTCATGCAGCCGGTGCGAGAAGTCCTGCCACTCGTGCAGCGATTGAACACGGCGGGGTGCTGACCTGGGGTTTCTCGGAGACGTGTGCGTTGACCTGTGGAAACGACCTTCGGTAGTTCTCACGGGTCAACGCCGTTTCCCGGCCTCATGTGCCCTGGATGTGCCCTCGCGGCTCACAGAGCCAGAGGCTTGGACAGTGGTATCGACCTCTGTTGCAGGCCCTCCAGCACGAGGTGAGGGACCACTTCGAGTGCCGTGTTCAGGGCGTACTCCAGAGCCGCAGCATCGGGAGACCGATCGATGTCGAGGGCATCGGTCCATTTGCGAGGCTGATAGCGCGCCAGCATGGAGAAGCTGTAGAGAAGCAGCCACCAGGACATCAACGGAGTCGGTGGCGCTTTGCTGGGCTCGAAAGCCGCCCGCAGGTAACGGTGCGCCCGGAAGCGGTAGACCGGGGCCCGGGCATCGAAGAACTCTTCGATGTCCACCTCTTGCATGTCGTTCTTGGGAGCTGGCCAACACAGATCGACGGAGAAGCACCCGGCCTTGATTTCCTCGAACGCCTCATCCTCATCGCCCCAGACTCGCGCGCTCTGGAGGCCCGCGTACTTGGCGATGAAGTCCTTGACCCACATCCCTCTGCCCGGCAGCGGGGGAGTGTCCTCGTGTACGAAGACAGTGGCGCGAACGTATCCCGTGGGTTCACGTGTGGTGTTGTCAAAACACCCGCCCAAGTCTCTGGCAGGCACATAGCTGCGTGCCAAAAGGTCGACTACGGGGGTGTGCTTCGATTCTTCGAGTGGGACCTCGACAAGTTCAGGGATCGAATTCCATATGGATCCGAGGCTGACTGCGTCGGCCGTGCGTTCCGACCCAGTGGCGCCGGAGACTGCCTGGAAGGCACCCACCCCCTCCGGCCTTACTGCGATGTCTGGGATGTCGCTTTTCATGTCCAGGATTTTCAGGCCGTGTTTGTCAAAGGTCCACGTCCCCTCCGAATGGGCGGCTGTTATCGCTAGTCCAGCTTGGACGAGGCCGTAGTACAAGTTGATGGGGCGAGTGGCGGGAGAGACGACTTCGGCCGCCTTCATCTGCTCCTCGAACTGTTGCAGAGCGGCGGAGAACGTTCTCCTCCTGGAGGCAGAACTCTTGAGGTGACTCTTGTCCGTCAGGCTCGTGCGGCAGTGTCGCAGCCCCAGCTGTATCGCTGTTGTCCCGTTCATGTATGCCCGCCTTCTTCCGTGAAGGACAGTGTGGCTGGTCGTGAGTCAGGAAGACGGGAAAATACGAAAGGGCGATCGGCTGACCAGGCCCCACGAGAGCGAGTACAGGCCGTGCCTGGCTCCCGAGTCGTCTCTCCTGCGCTACCTGCTGCCGGGCAGGGCATGCAGCTGAACGTGGAAGGCGACGGCGTAACCCGCCATCGAAGCCTTCCAGGGGGCGGCATCGGCGTGGGCGATCTCCTTCCACGCCGCAGCGTTGGCGGCGGCGAACGCCTCCTTGGCCTTCGCTGGTGCAGTGCGCCAAGAAGGGAGGCTGCTGGCGAAGGCGTCCGCCTCAACGAGCGTGTGTCCGGCTTCGAGGAGCCGCAGGATGAGGATGGCGGGATCGATCCAGGCTGCGCCGCGTGTGGGCCAAGCCCAGTCGATGATGTGGGCGCGGTCGTCCACGAGCACGTTGTGCGGGGCGAGGTCGGTGTGCAGGAGGGTGTAGCCAGAGAAGAGGGCGGCAGTTCCGGGCGGGGCGTAGGCGGCCCAGCGCTGTTCGGCGGCCTTGATGGGAACGTCCGTGGGAGCGGTGGTCTCCTGGAGTTCCGCAAGAGCGGCAGCAACGAGGGGCAGGTCTGGGGAGCCCGGGCTGTAATCGGCGTGCCGTCCCGGGAGGATTTCGTATCCGAGGAGGCCCCAGCCGGCCACCTCGATGTGCCAGTACAGGCGGGGGCAGGCACGGGGGAGGTGTGGGTTGATCGCGGCCTCTCGACGCTGGGCCGGGGCCTGTGGGTGGTCGGTGGGGATGCCCTTGACGAAGACTGGGCCGTGATCCGTGTCGAGGAACGCGGCGATGCCCGAGTTCAGCCCTCCGCCGGCGGTGCGGGCGGCGTGGACGGGGCCCGCCTTGTCGGCGATGGCCTGGCGTGCCTCCACGGGAAGGTCGTGGAAGTGGCGGCGGATCATGGACACGGCGCGGTTCCTCGGAGAAGACGATGGGCTGCCCCGGCCAGCGTACGGCCGGGGCAGCGCGCCGGAGCGGAGCCCCGGTCTAGTAGGGCTGGTCGTCGCCGGCCGAGCAGCTGCACCCGGCGGACTCGGCGACGTCGACGTCCAGGTCGCCGATGATCCGGAACGTGCCCTCAGGGACCGGGGGCGCGGAGATGGGCACGGGCAGGGTGCCGGTGGCCTCTGTGGGCGGGCGCAGGCCGATGGTGACCGGGACCGGTGCGGGCCGGGTCAGGGTGGCGCTGGTGGGAGTCATGTTCCGTAACCTCCGTGTTGGCAGTAGAGCGATCGGTTGTCCCCCGCCTCCTGGTGGAGCTTGGCCAGCGGTCGGCATGTCCTGCAGGTGCCGACCTTCGAGCAGCCGGAGCATCCACCGGTGCGGAGCTGGAGGGACTCGGCGATGCCGCCGAGTCGGGGGAGGGCGGTCAGACCCTCGGTCATGAGGTTCACGCCGGGGTCGCGGCCGATCTTGCAGACCGAGGCGATGCCGTGCGGGTCCACGTGGAAGAAGGTGTGGCCGGCGTTGCAGCCGGTGAAGACACGGCGGGCGCGGACGTACTTCTGGGCCTGTGAGACGAGCGGCTTCGCCTCTCCGTCGATCGTCGGGGACATGTTCGTGAAGACCTGGTACGGGAAGCCCCAGCGGTCTTCCACCAGGCGGACCATGTCGTCCACCTCGTGGGCGTTCTCCTCGGCGACGATGATGTTGATTCGCACGGGCAGGCCCGCCGCACGGGAGGCGTCCAGGCCGCGGCTGAAGCGGTCGAAGGCGCCGCGGTTGCGGGTGACGGCGTCGTAGGTCTCCCCGGTCGCCCCGTAGAGGCTCACCGTCAGGCGGTAGGGCCGCAGGCGGGCGAACAGCTCCTGCATCCTCACTTTGTGGAGCTGGCTGCCGTTCGTCGATACCTGGATCATCATCCCGAGCCCGGTGGCGTATTCGTACGCGGCGGCGAACTGCGGGTCGATCAGTGCCTCGCCGCCGGTGATCTGGAGCCACAGGACACCGGCGTCTCGCAGCATCGTGAGCAGGCGCGTCTTGTCGTCCCAGTCCAGACCCTCGAACCGTTTCTCGCCGAGGTAGCAGAAGCCGCAGTCGTGGTCACAGCCGAGGTTGATCTCCCATGACGCCTTCGCGTACCCGTGGGTGGAGCGTTCGCGGGCGAGGAGGGTGTCCCGCAGTGGCCCGGCGGGCAGGGGCATCTGCCATGCGGCGGTGGCCGCCTCGGCGAGCCAGGCCGGGGCCGACCGGTCCTCGGTGACCGCTGTGCGCAGTTCCTCGAAGCGGGACTCGGGGATGGCCACTCCCTTGGCGTGACCGGGCCGGAGGAGGAGGTACTGGCCCAGGAACGGACTCGCGATCAGTTGGTGCACGTTGCCTCCATGTCGTCTGGCAGGGGGTGGGGCGGGTCCGTGCAGAGTGGAGTCGGGGGAACTCCTCGGACCCGCCCCGCTCACCGGCCACCTGTCCTTCGGCTGGCCGGCCGGTGAGGCTGGAAAGCCCCGACGCGGGGATCTACGAGGCAGTGGCCAGATCGTTGAGCAGCTCGTCGAGGCCGACGACGCTGAACGACTGGAGGCGACGAACCAACTGCGAGGCGAGGAACGTCCCGATGTTCGGGTGGCCGTACGGCAACGGCGCATCCGGCTGCGCGATGACCTTCACACCGCCCTCGTCCCGGCCGTACAGAGTGCCGTGCACGCCGTACAGGGGTGCGCTCCTGGCCAGGAACAGCGTCGGGTCGTCTTCCAGGTGCGGACAAAGCCTCGCGGCGGCACGGGTGTGCCTGCGGCACACCGGAGGTTGATTGGTGAGGATGCTCGGCCGACTTGGATCGTGATCCCGAGGGCCGGCGAGAAAGATGTAGCCGAGGGGTGTGCGGGCTGGACGCGTGCAGACCTGGCAGGTGAGCGTCTGCATGCACACCATCTGCCGGTGGGGGTGCATCAGCTTCCACTGCGGCTCACCGGAGATCCGGCCTTCGGCGTCGACAGGGTTCCACCCGCACCGGGCCCGGAGCACGCCCCGCGGGTCTCGGTCCCGGGGGTCTTCGTCCGCGTAGTACAGCCGCGGACCGGAGGAGTGCCGCGTGATGACGAGGTTGTCCGGCGCCGCGTCCTCCCCTTCCCTCTGGGTGATGTACGGGATCAGGGAGAGGTTCTTGTCTCTCGATTCGACGGCCCGCGGGTTGTACGTGAGGCGGAGAGGCGGGAAGGTCACGGCGCCTCCGTAAGGCACTGGTGGGCCACCATGCGTTCGAGGAGTTCGTCGAGCATCCACGCCATGCGCCGGATGTGTCCGACGGCCCGGCGGTGGTCGGTGGGTACTTCCTCGGTCCGGATGGTGCGCCCGCGCTCGATGAGGTCGGCCACTTGCTCGTCCTGCTCGGCCACCTTGGAGACCACGGCGAGGTGGCCGAGTCGCATCAGGTGGCCACGGAGACGCTGCGCGTGCTCGTCGACCTCGTGTTCGGTGGGCGTGTAGTCGTCCAGGACGGCTGCCACGTCATCGAGCAGTAGCCCGTCGACAAACGGCGCCCAGCGCTGAACCGCCTCCAAGACCTGCCTCAAGCCAGCCTCGGTGAAGGGCGGTACGGCGGCTCGCACGGGATGGGACCAACCGGGGCGGAGGGCGGTGGCCGTCATCGCCCCGTCTCCCCTGGCACGGCGAGGCGGAGCCGGTAGGTACCTCGTACGAGGACGGGCACGGTGATCTCCTCTGCGTGAAGTCGGCGAACCGGACGCCCCTGGAAGGGCCGACCGTCGGCTTCGAGGCTCTCGTCGCGGTAGTGGCGTTTCCACGCCGCCGCTACGCCGTCTCCCCGCCGTCTGGACGGCGGAGAAGCGCCGGTCGGACGGCGTGGAAACGCGTTCGGGACAGGACGAACCTGGGTCACGCCCGTTCGTACGACCGGAAGAGTGACCGCGATGCTGAACGACTCAAACCCGGCGAGCCATCGTCCGCACACGCACTGGATGCCCCTGGCCGGTCGATGCGAGCCGCTCGCCCCGGCCCGTGACCGGGTTCGCACGGTGCTGGCCGACGTCGCCCCCTGCGTGGACGACGCGGTGCTGGTCGTATCCGAGCTGGTGGGCAACGCCGTGCGACACACGACTGCCGGCCCCGACTGTCTGACCATCGAAATCGACAGGGATCAGGTCGTCGTCGCGGTCCACGACCCGGAGCCTGACGACGGTCGTGTGCACCTGTCGGAGACGGCTGCTGATCCGCTTGCCGAGTCCGGCCGTGGGCTGTGGCTGGTGCAGACGCTGGCATGTCGGTGGTACGTGGAGACCACCGCCGTCGGCAAGGCGGTCGTTGCCGTCCTGCCGCGCGGGAAAACGGCAGTCAGCCGAGCGGCAGGCTCTTGACGACGTCCCACCGATAGGCGCGGTCCTCGCGTCGCAACTCCACCAACTGCGCTTCCTGGACGTGCAGATCGACTGGCGCGAGGCCACGGAGTGGGGTGACGGCCTCGATGACTGGGGCGGCGCGGCGGGGCCGGTTGTTGTAGGCCAGGCTCAGGTGCGGGCGGAACAGCGCGGTCGGCTTGCGGGGAGCCAGCCCCAGCAGAGCCATGGACTCGCTGAGGGCCGCGTGCAGCGCCAGTACCGGGCCCCAAGGGGCGACCGTCAGGCGTACGGCTCCCCGAGAACCCGCGAGCGGGACCGCCCGCAGGCGGAAGGCCGCAGGGAGAAGCGGGGCCGCCGTGCTGATGACGTCATCGAGACGGCTCAGCGGCAGCGCTGCGGCGGAACCGACGCGTGTGAGCGTGATGTGCAACCCGTCGTCGGGGACAGCATCCAGGCCGAGCGGCGCGAGGTGCTGCTGGCAGCGAAGAGCGAGGTCGGCCAGTGCTGGGCTGCCGGGGAAGGTGAGCATCCAGTAGTACGCCCGGGTGTGTGCCGTCCAGCCGGGTCGGTCCCAGTGATCGACCATGGTCTCCACGGCGTCGAAGGCGGCCTGGTCGTGCGCCGCGATCACCGCCGGGTCACTCAGGTCGGCCGGCGGGTGGGCAGGGAAGGCTGCGGGATCGGCGCTGAGCTGGATGTGCGGCCAAGACACCCGGCGAACTCCTTCGTGATCGCCCCGCCTCGGCAGGCGGGAGCTGACGGCCCCAGACGCGGAGCTGTTCGTCATACTCGCGCACCGCCGGCCGGGACCGCCAAGGGGCTGCTCGCTCGTACAGGTCCCGAGAGCGTTGCAGCACCGAGCTGATCGGCAGCGGGCTGGCCAGAGTGATCGCCTGTTGCCCGAGGGACATGGCGTGCTCCACGTCGGGTGCTCGCTGTTGAAGCACCGCGGTGGCCACGTCGAGGCGGACCAGCGAGCGGCTCCACGCGGACTCGGACTTCTCGACCAGGTCGTCGAGGTCTTCGGCGTCCCGCAGCACGTGCCGGGTGTCCTGCAGAGCGACACGGGCGGTCAGCGCATTGGCCAGGGTGCGGGCCCGCCCATACGGCAAGAAGGAGATGCAGGAGGTCAGGCCGGGGGTCACGTCATGCCGGTCGGAGAGCTCCAGCGCCCGCCCGATGGCCCGCTCGGCCTGGTTCCGGTCACAGAGCTTGCCGAGCGCCCGGGCCCGGCCGTTGACCAGCAGCCGGATGGCTTGCGGGTGGTTCGGCGCCCGGTCCACCGCGGCGGCGGCCCGCGCGTCGGCCTCGTCGTAACGGCCTGAGTAGTACGCCGCGAAGGACTGGGTGCCGCAGGCCCACATCTCGGTGTCGAGATCGCCGATCGCCCGGCTCAGTTCCAGTGCTTCGGCGCAGTACGCCTCAGCCAGGGGAAACGCGCCGGTGTTCACCGCCATGTAGCCGAGCAGCCCGCCGGCACGTGCGGTGATCCGGAACAGTTCCCTGCGTGCGGACGGAGGTTGCTGACCGGCGAGCAGGGTGTGCCCCATGCCGCGCAGGCTCTTCGTCTGTCCCCACAGGCCGTCCGGCCCATCCTTCTCGTACCGCTCGGTGATCGCCTCGATCCGGGAGGCGAGAAAGGACAGAGTGGTCTGGTCGACGTTGCCGCAGGCCAGCTGGCGGGCTCGGGCGACGATCTCCGCCGGGTCGTCATCGTGGGCGGTCGGGCCGGCCTGGGGAGAAAGTGGAACGTCCGCCGGTAGTGGCTCTGGGGCAGTCGGCCGTTGAGCCGAGGCCGAAGCGAACAGGTCGCGGGCAGCCCTGCCCAGCAGCTCCTCCAGAATGCGGCACGTGTCGGGGCGGGGAAGCTGCTTCAGTTCCCCACTCATCCACCGGTCGAACTGTCGCGAAGAGACCGCGACCGAGGTCAGCCGAGGGTCGCCCGCCTCCTCGGCCAGGTTCCGGGCCGCGCGGGAGAACTGCACCTCGAACGCCGTGTAAGTCGTGAGGTGGCGCTCTTCGAGTAACTGCCGAAGCAGCGTGTTCCGGGGCATGGAAGACCTCCCAACACGTCGGCGGAACCAGGGGCTCCTCGGCGAACGGCACGCACGCCGGACCGTGCGGCGTACGGGATGTCCTACGCAAGAGTGCCGACGCAAAGCGCAATTAGGCAATATGTCTGGCCAAGTTGGCCCGTTCGGGTTGTCCGCCGACGGGCGGATGGACAGACTGCTTCCATGGCACTGAAGAGGCTGGTCCCTCAGTCGGTCTACCGACGCCAGCTCGCCACACGGCTGCGCGAGTTACGGGAGGCGTCCGGCCTGACCCTCACCGAGGTGTCGGAGCAGATCGAAGTCAACCAGGGGTCTCTCAGCCGGATCGAGACCGGCGAGCGCGGTACCACCCCGGTACTGGTTCGCGCTCTCCTCGACTGCTACGCCGTCACGGACACCGAGCTGCGAGACGACATCCTGGACTTGGTGCGTGCCGATAAGGAACAGCAGAAGCCCTGGTGGCGCAAGTACTCCACGGTTCTCACCCCGACCCGCTACGACGGTTACCTCGCCCTGGAGGCAGGTGCCGTCGCGCTGGCCAACTACCAGCCCTTGCTCGTTCCCGGCCTGCTTCAGACGGAGGACTACGCTCGCGCTGTCATCGCCCAGATGCGTCCTGATCTCGGTGACGATCAGGTGGACGCTCTGGTCAAGGTACGCATGGAGCGCCAGGAAAGCTGCTTGTCCAGTGAGCGCCCCGCCGAACTGCGGGCCGTCCTGGACGAAGCCGTCCTCCACCGCGTCATCGGCTCACCCACCGTGATGCGCCAGCAGTTCGCGCGCCTGGTCCAGGTCGGCGAACAACCGAACGTCACCATCCAGCTCCTCCCGTTCACCCTCGGCGCCCATCCGGGCCTGTACGGCCCCTTCGTCATCCTCACCTTCCCCCAACCCACAGCTCCGCTGGTCTGGCTGGAGAACCCCAACAACTCCGTGTATCTGGAGTCCCAAAGCGACGTCCAGAACTACACGGACACCTTCGACCAGCTCAGTGCCTCCGCCCTCAGCCCGGCCGAGACCCTTACCCGCCTCATCCGCACTGCCGAGGAGCTCGAACCTTGAGCACGATTCCACCCCGCCGCCCCCGCTCCGAGGAACTGCACAACGCGCACTGGCGCAGGAGCTCCTACAGCGGAGGCGCCAACGACTGCGTCGAGATCGCCGACCTCGGTGCGTATGCGGCGGTGCGCGATTCCAAGGCCCCCGACCTCCCACCTGTGATCCTCAGCCGTTCCGCCCTGGGCGATCTGCTGGACCGATACGCCGACGGTGAGGCTTGCATCGGCTGAGGCACTGCCCGAGCCGCACATGCGCCCGTTTCAGCCGCTGACTAGGAGCGCCCGCGTGAGCAATCAGTCCGACAAGCCGTTCCTCCAGATCGTGGTCTGCGCGGCTGGGGTTGCAGCCGACATCGGCCGGCTGATCACGGCAGCGCACGAGCGGCACTGGGATGTCGGCGTCGTCGCCACCCCGCAAGGGCTCGGCTTCCTTGACGCGGAAGCAGTCGAGATCCAGACCGGCCGCCTCATTCGCTCGGCCTGGCGGTCACCGGGGGAGCCGCGCCCGAGCCGAGCTGCGGATGCGATCGCGGTCGCCCCGGCGACCTTCAACACGGTCAACAAGTGGGCCGCCGGGATCTCGGACAACCTGGCGCTGGGCATCCTGTGCGAGGCGCCCGCCATGGGCGTTCCGGTCGCCATGTTGCCGTACCTGAACTCCGCCCAGGCCGCCCATCCTGCATACCGTAGGAGTCTGGACCTGCTGCGCGAAATGGGTGTCCTGATCGGTTCCTACGAGCCTCACCGGCCGAAGGCAGGCGGTGGGGCCGACCGCTACCGCTGGGAGGAAGTGCTGGAGCTGCTTGCCCCGAGGTTGCCCGCGCGGTCGTGATCAGCGACGACGTGCTCGCGGCGGCGGGGGCGAGACGGTGCTTGCCTCGTGGACCGGAGTGCTGGGTGTCCCATCGGGCCGCACTGTCCTGCGGGCCTGTGCTGCACGGGCGCGTGTGTTGGGCGTCGGCCGGACCACGTCCACGTCAGACTCGGTCGCGCGGTTCTGCAGCCGCCCGAGCGCCGCGAGACGACCCAGCAGAAGGTAGAGGCCCCCGGTGAAGTGGGACGAAGTGACCCTCGTCATCCTCGCCGCGTCCGGCTGCGTCACGCTACTGCTGGCGCAGATCAGCGAGGTGCTCGCGAGGCTGCCACAAATCATCCGCGCGTGGCTTCACGTTGCGGACGTACACGCACCGGCAATGTGATCGATTATGCCTTCACCGAGGCGGAGCCCCAAGGACACCGGCGAAGCTCAGGGCACATCAGTGCTCTAGCCCTAACCCATGTGCCCTGGCGGCCTGACGCCCCCTCCCGGCAAACGACGAGAGCGGGACCCGAAGGCCCCGCCCAACCCGCAAGAAACCCCAGCTCAGGGCCACACTAGGCAATAAGGCTGATGCCCCGCCTCATGCAACCGATGGCTGAAGTCCTGCCACTCGTGCAGCAACTGGTACACGTTGAACGCGTCCCTCGGCCCGCCCCGGTCCGGGACCGTCGACCAGATGAAGGCGGCCGCGCCGACCGCCTCCTCGCCGATACCGCGCAGGGGGTCGACGACGGTCATCGGGAGCTTCACGACCGCGTAGTCGGGGTGCAGGACGACGAGTTCCAGGGGCGGGACCTTGTGCAGGGGGACGCCCTCGATGCCGGTGAGGACCATGGCGGCCATGGTCTCCGGCTTGATCTTGGTGAACATGCCGTTCATCCCGAGCTCGTCGCCGCCGAGTTCCTCGGGGCGCATCGAGATCGGGACGCGGGCCGCGGTCGCGCCGTCGGGCGCGCCGAAGTACTTGTAGGTCACCCCCACCCGACCACCATTCCCGCTCCCCGCCCCCAGCCGGTCGGCCCGCCTCTCGAGCCGGTCGGACTCGCTCGGTGTGCCGTGTGCCTGACGTGCTTCGGTCGCTTCCTCCGCGTCGCGTCGGTGTCTTCCCCGCCGGGCACGTCGAGGACCCAGGTCGTCGGTCCCCTCGCCCAGTCCGCCACCGCGATGCATATCTCCACCCGACTGCTTTTCTAGGACGCGTGGCCCCCGCCGCGCAACCCGATCATCGTGTCAGTGACCTCCCCCACGGCCGCTCGCCGAAACGTGCGGTGAAACATATGTCCGTCATATGTCGTCGGGCGGCCGGCAGCCCCTCTCCGCGCCGCCCGCGTGAGCTGCGTGGATGGGCTCCAGTCTGGCAGACGGTACGGCGATCGGGGCGGTTGTCTACCCTGATGAGGTCACCCTGGGCAACCAGAGGTCGGGCGGGGCCCGAAAGGGCCCGAGCAGAGTCCGATACGTCGGAGAAGGTCGAGAAGGTCGGAGAAGTCGCAGGCATGAGCGAACTGGCATATCCATACGAAGCACCGGCCTCGCAGGCTCTGTTCGACCGCGCGGCGGCCGTCACGCCGGGCGGCGTGAACTCCCCGGTGCGGGCCTTCCGGGCCGTGGGCGGCACGCCCCGGTTCATGGTGTCCGGCACCGGGCCGTACCTGACCGACGCCGACGGCCGGGAGTACGTCGACCTCGTCTGCTCCTGGGGGCCGATGATCCTCGGGCACGCCCACCCCGAGGTGATCGCCGCCGTGCAGGACGCGGTCGCGCGCGGGACGTCGTTCGGCACGCCCGCCGAGGGTGAGGTCGCCCTCGCGGAGGCGATGGTCGAGCGGGTCGCGCCGCTGGAGCGGGTGCGGCTCGTGTCGAGTGGGACCGAGGCGACCATGTCGGCCATCCGGCTCGCCCGCGGGTTCACGCGGCGCACCAAGGTGATCAAGTTCGCCGGGTGCTACCACGGCCACGTCGACTCGCTGCTCGCCGCCGCGGGCTCCGGCGTCGCCACCTTCGCGCTGCCCGACACCCCCGGCGTCACCGGCGCCCAGGCGAGCGACACGATCGTGCTGCCGTACAACGACCTCGACGCCGTGCACGCCGCCTTCGCCGCCCACCCCGGCGAGATCGCCTGCGTGATCACGGAGGCGTCGCCCGGCAACATGGGCGTCGTGCCGCCGCTGCCCGGGTTCAACCAGGGGCTGAAGGACGCGTGCGCGGCGGGCGGCGCGCTGTTCGTGTCCGACGAGGTCATGACCGGGTTCCGGACCAGCCGCGCCGGGTGGTACGGGGTGGAGGGTATCGTTCCCGACCTCATGACCTTCGGCAAGGTCATGGGCGGTGGGTTCCCCGCCGCCGCGTTCGGCGGGCGCGCGGACGTCATGGCGCACCTCGCCCCCGCCGGGCCCGTCTACCAGGCCGGCACCCTCTCCGGGAACCCCGTCGCCACCGCCGCCGGCCTCGCGCAGCTGCGGCTCCTCGACGACGCGGCGTACGACAAGGTCAACGCCGTGTCGGAGCGGATCCAGGGGCTGGTCACCGAGGCGCTGAGCAAGGAGGGCGTCGCGCACACGCTGCAGACCGCCTCCAACATGTTCTCCGTCTTCTTCACCGACGGGCCGGTGCGGAACTACGAGGACGCCAGGGCGCAGGAGTCCTTCCGGTTCACCGCCTTCTTCCACTCGCTGCTGGAGAACGGCGTCTACCTGCCGCCGTCCTCCTTCGAGTCCTGGTTCGTGTCCACCGCCCACGACGAGCGGGCTGTCCAGCGCATCGCCGACGCCCTCCCGGCGGCGGCCCGCGCGGCTGCGGAGGCGACCGCGTGAGCCACGACACCGACCAGGAGCTGACCGTCGTCCACGTGATGCGGCACGGCGAGGTGGACAACCCCACCGGCGTCCTCTACGGCCGGCTGCCCGGCTACCACCTCTCCGAGCTGGGCCGGCGCATGGCCGACCGGGTCGCCGAGCACCTCGCCCCCCGTGATGTGAGGTATGTCGTGGCCTCCCCGCTGGAGCGGGCGCAGGAGACGGCCACGCCGATCGCCAAGGCGCACGGGCTCGACCTCGCCACCGACGCGCGGCTCATCGAGGCCGGCAACGTCTTCCAGGGCAAGACCTTCGGCATCGGTGACGGGGCGCTGCGCCGGCCCGCCAACTGGAGGCACGTGGTCAACCCGTTCAAGCCGTCCTGGGGCGAGCCGTACGTCGATCAGGTCGTCCGCATGATGGGCGCGCTGGACGCGGCCAGGGACCGGGCGCGGGGCCACGAGGCCGTGGTCGTCAGCCACCAGCTGCCGATCTGGACGCTGCGGTCGTACGTCGAGCGGCGGCGGCTGTGGCACGACCCGCGCAAGCGGCAGTGCACGCTGGCGTCCCTGACGACGTTCACGTACCGGGGCGACCGCATCGTCTCCGTCGGCTACACCGAGCCAGCCCGCGACCTGGTTCCGGCCCACCTCCTCGCCGGCGCCAAGCCGGTCAAGGGGCAGGGCAAGGCGTACGGGGCCTGAAGACGGCCGAACGGCGGCCCGACCGGTCGCTGTGCCGGCGGCTCGACCGGTGGTTGTGCCGGCGGTCAGGCCGGTGGTCGTGTCGGCGGCTCGACCGGTCGCTGTGCCGGCGGTCCGGCCGGCAGCCGTATGACCAACCTCGCGGTATGTGACCCTCGTTACGGAATCCGCACAAATATCCGGAACCCGCACGTTCGTCACGTCCTCTGACTGGGTGACCACCAGAGGACGCGACGAACGAGGTTGCGATGCGCACTTCCACCCGCACTCTCACCCGCAGGGGGATGCTCGGACTCGGCGCGGGCGCCGCGGCCGCGGTCGGGCTCGCGGGCTGCGGTTCCGGCTCTTCCGGCTCCCACACATCGTCGGACGGCACCCGCGAGGGCGGCGGTTCCGGGCAGCCCTCGCCTTCCGGCAGCAGCAAGGCACCGGCCCGGCCCATCGGCGACGGCTCCACGTCGTATACCGGCAAGCAGCCGCACCAGCCGGCGGCGCCCGTGCCGCTGGAGCCCGGCGAGACGCCGCCGCAGTTCGTCGTCTTCTCCTGGGACGGGGCGGGGGAGGTCGGCAACGGGCTCTTCCCGCGCTTCCTCGACCTCGCCCGGGAGCACGGTGCGCACATGACCTTCTTCCTCTCGGGCCTGTATCTGCTGCCCGAGTCGAAGAAGCGTCTGTACGAGCCGCCGAACAACCCGCGCGGCGCCTCCGATATCGGCTACCTCACCGACGCCCACATCAAGGACACGCTCGAGAACGTCCGCCGGGCCTGGCTGGACGGGCACGAGATCGGCACTCACTTCAACGGGCACTTCTGCGGCGGCAGCGGCTCGGTCGGGAACTGGACGCCGGCACAGTGGCGCAGCGAGATCGACCAGGCGAAGTCCTTCGTGAAGGAGTGGCGGACCAACACCGGCTGGAGCGACCTGCCGTCCCTGCCCTTCGACTACGACAAGGAACTCGTCGGCGGCCGCACGCCCTGTCTGCTCGGCCAGGACAACCTGCTGCCCACCGCCCGGGAACTCGGCTGGCGCTACGACGCCTCCTCGCCCGGTGGCCGTCAGGTCTGGCCGGCGAAGAAGGACGGCATCTGGGACCTGCCGTTGCAGCAGATACCTTTCCCCGGACACTCCTTCGAAGTGCTGTCCATGGACTACAACATCCTCGCCAACCAGTCGGTCAACTCGACCAAGGCGCCCGCCCACAACTACCCCGGCTGGCGCGAGCAGGCCACCAAGGCCTACATATCGGGCTTCAAGCGGGCATACGAGTCGAACCGGGCGCCCTTCTTCGTCGGCAACCACTTCGAGGAGTGGAACGGCGGCATCTACATGGACGCGGTCGAGGACGCGCTCAAGCACATCGCGCGGGAGAGGGAGAAGGGCGAGGACATCCGGCTCGTCTCCTTCCGCCAGTTCACCGACTGGCTGGACGTGCAGAAGCCGGAGGTGCTGGCGAGGCTCCGGACCATCGAGGTGGGGCAGCAGCCGGCCGGCGGCTGGAAGGCCTTCCTGAAGGAGGCACCGGCTTCCTCCGGAAACGCCGCCTGAAATGCGGGTTTCCGCCCGCGAGGGGGGTGCGAAAGATCCCCGGAACGGACATGCGAAACTTTTCACATGAGTGCCGCCAGCCGCGCCCCCCTGCGCTCGAACCGCTCGGACCGCTCGAACCGCCCGGACCGCTCGGACCGCATGCCGAACCGCTCGCTCCGGACCGGCAGCACCGTCCGCGTCCGTCGCCGTGCCGCCCTGACCGCCGGCGCCGTCGCGGTCGCGCTGCTCGCCACCGCCTGCGGCTCCGGCGGCACCTCGGGCGGCGGCGGCAACACCGGCTTCGTCACCGGCGCGGACGGCATCTCCACAGTCGACAAGGGTGAGCGGGCCGACGCCCCCGACCTGTCCGGCAAGACGGTCGACGGGGGGCAGCTCGACGTCGACGACTACAAGGGCAAGGTCGTCGTGCTCAACGTGTGGGGCTCCTGGTGCCCGCCGTGCCGCGCCGAGGCCAAGAACTTCGAGAAGGTCTACCAGGACGTCAAGGACCAGGGCGTCCAGTTCGTCGGCATCAACACCCGCGACACCTCCACCGGCCCGGCCCGCGCCTTCGAGGAGGAGTTCGGGGTCAGCTACCCGAGCCTGTACGACCCGACCGGCAAGCTGATGCTCCGCTTCGAGAAGGGCACGCTCAACCCGCAGGCCATCCCCTCGACGCTGATCATCGACCGGGAGGGGAAGGTCGCCGCGCGCACCCTCCAGGCGCTGAGCGAGGAGAAGCTCCGCAAGATGCTCGAGCCTTTCCTCAACGACGAGTCAGCCGGGTCCGCCGCCATGTCCGGCGAGTCGGAGAAGTGACGTGAGCGCACTGTCCACGCTCGCCGTGGCGGGCACCAACGGCACCGTGCTCAACGGCGCCCTGCTGGTGGCCCTGCCCATCGCGCTGCTCGGCGGCCTCGTCTCCTTCTTCTCGCCCTGCGTCCTGCCGCTCGTCCCCGGCTACCTCTCCTACGTGACCGGCGTCACCGGCACCGACCTCGAAGAGGCCCGGCGCGGCCGGATGGTCGCGGGCGCGTCGCTCTTCGTCCTCGGCTTCACCGCCGTGTTCGTCTCCAGCGGCGCGCTGTTCGGCTACTTCGGCCAGACGCTCCAGGAGAGCCAGAGCGTCCTGACCAAGGTGCTGGGCGTGTTCATGATCCTCATGGGCGTCTTCTTCATGGGCCTGATGCCCTGGCTCACCCAGCGCGAGTTCCGCTTCCACAAGAAGCCCGTGAACGGCCTGATCGGTGCCCCCGTGCTGGGCGCGCTGTTCGGCATCGGCTGGACGCCCTGCATCGGCCCGACCCTCGCGTCCGTCCTGGCGCTCTCCGCCGACCAGGGCACCGCCGGCCGCGGCGCCATACTGACCGTCGCCTACTGCGTCGGCCTGGGCGTGCCCTTCGTCCTCGCCGCGGTCGCCTTCCGCAAGGCGCTCGGCGCCTTCGGCTGGATCAAGCGCCACTATGTCTGGGTGATGCGGGTCGGCGGCGTCATGATGATCGCGACCGGGCTGCTGCTGCTGACCGGCGTGTGGGACAGCATCGTGCAGGACATGCAGACCTGGTCCAACGGCTTCACTGTAGGGATCTGACCGATGAGCAAGACCACCACGGGCAAGACCCCGACGGGCACCTCCGCGGGCACCCCGGCGGCCGGCGAGGACCAGGACCTCGACGCCGCCGGTTCCCAGCTCTCCACCGCACCCAAGGAGGAGGCACCCAACCTCCCCTCCCTGGGCGTCATCGGCTGGGTCCGCTGGTTCTGGCGGCAGCTCACCTCGATGCGGGTGGCGCTGCTGCTCCTCCTGCTGCTCTCGCTGGGCGCGATCCCCGGCTCGCTGATCCCGCAGGAGGGCGTCGACGCCCTGAAGGTCGAGGACTTCCGCGACAAGCACGACGTCCTCGGGCCCCTCTACGACACGCTCGGCCTCTTCCACGTCTACAGCTCGGTGTGGTTCTCTGCGATCTACATCCTGCTGTTCGTCTCCCTCATCGGCTGCATCGTCCCGCGCACCTGGCAGTTCGTCGGCCAGCTCCGCGGTCGTCCGCCCGGTGCCCCCCGGCGCCTGACCCGGCTGCCCGCGTACACCACCTGGCGCACCGGGGCCGAGCCCGAGCAGGTCCGCGAGGCCGCGCTCACGCTGCTGAAGAAGCGCCGCTTCCGCGCCCACACCGTCGGTGACGCCGTCGCCGCCGAGAAGGGCTACGCGCGCGAGGTGGGCAACCTGGCCTTCCACATCGCGTTGATCGTGATGCTGATCGCCTTCGCCTGGGGCCAGCTCTTCAAGTACGAGGGCAACAAGCTGATCCTGGAGGGCGACGGCTTCTCCAACACCCTCACCCAGTACGACGACTTCAAGTCCGGCAACCTCTTCGACCCGGACCACGACCTCGCCCCCTTCAGCTTCAGCCTGAAGGACTTCCACGGCACCTACGAGCCGACCGGCCCCAACCGCGGCACCCCGCGCATCTACGAGGCCAAGGTCGACTACAGCGAAGGCGCCTACGGGGCGGACAAGTCGACCACCATCAAGGTCAACGAGCCACTGGAGATCGACGGCTCCAAGGTCTACCTCGTCAGCCACGGCTACGCGCCCGTCCTCACCGTCAAGGACGCCAAGGGCAACGTCGTGATGGACAAGGAGGCGACCGCCCTGCTGCCGCTGGACTCCAACGTCACCTCCTCCGGTGCCGTCATGGTCCGCGACGGCTACCGCAACGCCGAGGGCAAGAAGGAGCAGCTCGGCTTCAACGCCTTCTTCCTGCCCACCTACGGCGGCGAGGGCAGCACGATGCTGTCGACCTTCCCCGCGCTGATGAACCCGATGCTGGCGCTCTCCGCCTACCACGGCGACCTCGGTGTCGACGCGGGCTTCGCGAAGAGCATCTACCAGCTCGACAAGACCAACCTGAAGGAGTTCAAGGACTCCGACGGCGAGCTGTTCAAGAAGCAGCTCAAGATCGGCGAGACCATGACGCTCCCCAACGGCGCCGGCACGGTCACCTTCGACGGCGTCCAGGAGTGGGCCGGTTTCCAGGTCACCCGGCAGCCCGCCAGCGGCTGGGCGCTCGCAGGCGCGGTCGCCGCCATCTTCGGCCTCGCCGGTTCCCTGTTCATCCAGCGCCGCCGCGTCTGGGTGCGGGCCGTCAAGGGCGCCGACGGCGTGACGGTCGTCGAGATGGCCGGCCTCGGCCGCAGCGAGTCCGCGAAGGTCCCCGAAGAGCTCGGCGACCTCGCCGGGATCCTGTACGAGCGGGCCCCCGACGCCCCCGACGCCCCCGACGCCCCCGACGCGCCCGATGCCCCCGACGCGCCGGACGCACCCGACGCACCGAAGAACGACGACGACACCCCCGATTCCCCCGACTCCCACGTCGTATCTGCCGAAGGGTCTGAGAAGTGACTCTCGCCGCCGCAACCGATCTGGCCGCCGCGACCAACGAGAACCTCGCGAACATCAGCAACACGCTGATCTACTCCGCGATGGCCGTCTACACCCTGGCGTTCTTCGCCTACATCGCCGAGTGGCTCTTCGGCAGCCGCAGCAAGGTCGGCCGCACCGCCGCCGCGCTCACCGCGAGCGGTGCGCAGAAGGCGGAGACCGGCCCGGCGGTCACCGTGAACAAGGCCGGCGGCACCGCCGTACTGGAGCGGCCGAAGGTCGTCGTCCGTGCGGCCACCGGCTCCCGCGACGTACCCGACGGGCCCGGCGCGCACGGCGGCACCGAGAAGGGCGACCTCTACGGCCGGATCGCCATCTCGCTCACCGCGCTCGCCTTCGTCATCGAGTTCGGCGGCGTGCTCACCCGCGCCCTCTCGGTGAAGCGGGCGCCGTGGGGCAACATGTACGAGTTCAACATCACGTTCACGACGGTCGCCGTCGGCGTGTACCTCGCGCTGCTCGTCCTGAGGAAGAACGTCCGCTGGCTCGGCCTCCCCCTGATCACCACGGTCCTGCTCGACCTCGGCCTCGCCGTCACGGTCCTGTACACCGCCAGCGACCAGTTGGTCCCCGCGCTGCACTCGTACTGGCTGTACATCCACGTCTCCACCGCGATCTTCTGCGGCGCGGTGTTCTACGTCGGCGCGGTCGCCACGATCATGTACCTGTTCAAGGACGCCTTCGAGAACAAGCTCGCCAACGGGGGCGAGCCCGGCCGCTTCGCCAACTCCGTCCTGGACCGGCTGCCCGCCGCCGCCTCCCTCGACAAGTTCGCCTACCGCGTCAACGCCGCCGTCTTCCCGCTGTGGACGTTCACGATCATCGCGGGCGCGATCTGGGCGGGCGACGCGTGGGGCCGCTACTGGGGCTGGGACCCCAAGGAGGTCTGGTCCTTCATCACCTGGGTCGCCTACGCCTGCTACCTGCACGCCCGCGCCACCGCCGGCTGGAAGGGCCGCAAGGCCGCCTACCTGG
Organism: Streptomyces sp. NPDC028991; assembly: GCF_055564775.1. Classification (NCBI taxonomy): domain Bacteria; kingdom Bacillati; phylum Actinomycetota; class Actinomycetes; order Kitasatosporales; family Streptomycetaceae; genus Streptomyces; species Streptomyces sp. NPDC028991. The sequence continues at coordinate 93,419 of NZ_JBVHVP010000002.1, forward strand.
CGCTGGCCGCCTTCGGCTGCTGGCTGTTCAACTACTACGGCGTCAACATCTTCGTCTCCGGCAAGCACTCCTACGCCGACGTGGGCCTGGGCGCCCTCCAGTCCGTCGGTTTCTGACGCGCCGGACCCGCGCACCCCGAAGGCCGGTTCCCGTGGCCCACGTCATGGGAACCGGCCTTCGGCGTGGTGGACGAGACCGCGGTGCCCTAGGACCGGGAACGGGCGACGCTCGTGACCACGTCCCGCAGCCGTTCGACGTACAGCCGCAGGTTCTTGTGCGCGACGTCGGTGTCCGGATAGCGGCTCGCGAACCACAGGCCCTCCCGGAGCCGGGTCACCCACGCGCACACCTGGTCGCCGTACGACACCCTGAGCAGCGCGTACGCCGACTGGTCCGGCCAGTGGGCGGAGCCCGGGACGTCGCGGGCGTCGACGTAGGACACGATCGAGTACAGGTCCGGTGAGGTGGGGCGGAAGTCCGTGCCGAGCAGGCGCAGCACCCGGTCGATCGGCAGCCGGGCCAGCCGCCGGTTTGCCTGGAGCTCGGCGCGGACGGCCCGCAGGGCGCTCGGGAAGTCGGGGGCGCGTGCCACGGGGATCTCGATCGGCGCGCCGCCGACGTACCAGCCCACGGACTCCGACCACTGCGACCGCGACCGGGTGTGGAACGGCACGACCGTGCGGTAGACGGGTTCCCCGCCGATCTCGTGGACGACGAGCGCGGTGGCGGCCAGGACGCCGACCAGGCTGCCGCCGTGGGGACGGCAGTACGCCTCGAAGGCGGCGGCGTCGGCCGCGTCCACCAGTGTCTCGCGCAGGAGCCTCTGCTCGGGCAGCGGGCCGCCGGGCTCCACACCCAGGTCGACGGGGAAGGAGGGCAGCCGTCCGTCGCACCGCCGGATGAACTCCCGCCAGCGGGCGACGACATCGTGGCCGCCGTCGATCCGGTCCGCGTCCGCCCGCTCGGCCTCGCAGAAGTCGACGTAGCTGCCGACCCGCGGACGCGGCAAGGACCGGCCCTCGGCGCCGGCCGTGTACAGCTCGTGGATCTCGGCGGGGATGCGGTAGATGGAGTAGGCGTCGACGTTGCTGTGGTCGAAGGCCATGTAGACACTGACGCCGTCGTCGCGGACGACCGCCGTGTAGATCAGGTTGGGCCAGCGCAGCGCGTCCGCGACGCTGTCGAAGCGGTCCTGGAGGTGGCGGGTCAGTTCCGTCGCGTCCGGGAAGTCGCCGACGTCCTCGCGATACAGGGACACCGCGTCCGCGTCGAGGGTGAACCGCCGCATCACGTCCCCGGCCTCACCACTCCAGCGGAAGCCGCTGCGCAGCGTCTCGTGCCGCAGGGTCCAGACGCGCAGCGCCTCCTGGAGCATGTCGAGGTCGACCGGGCCCGGGATGTCGAAGGCCGCTCCGAGCCAGGTCGGCACGAACAGGCCGCCCTCGCGGACCGACCGGGCCGTCCGGATGTGCGACTCCTGGATGTACGCGGGCGGCCGCGCGTCCTCGGGCAGCGCTGCCGCGATGTCCAGGGTCCGAGGACTGAGCGTCCACTCGACGAGGCGCCCCGGCCGGATCTCGCAGCGCTGGATGTCGGTCATTCGCACGAGGGGGATCTCCGTTCGCAGATGTAACAGACCCGACCAAGGGAATGCCGTGCCCGCGACCGCGCACCTGGTGTGTCGGCACGGTTCAACGGAACGGATGGCTCCTCGAACGCCGATACGGGGGCTGTCCGGGAGGCTGTCGTTCACTCCGGGCGGACCTGCTCCAGATACGCGTGCAGGGCGCCCGAGCCCGCCAGCATCGCCCGCGTCCGCGCGGTGAGGGCCCGCCCGCGTGCCTCCACCGCGGCGCGCAGCGCCTCGCTGCCGCCCTCCCGCCGCAGGCCGTCCAGGACGGGGCGGATCTGGTCGAACAGGTAGTGGCTGCGGCGCAGCGTGCGCACGAGCCGCGCGTCGCGGACGTCGGCGGGTGCGTACACGCGCTACTCCGTGCCCCGCTCCCGCCCGGGCGTGAGCAGCCCCGCCGCCTCCCACACACGCAGCGCGGACGTCCGTACGCCGGTCAACGCGGCCACCTCGCCGATGCGCAGGCCGCCGGCCGAGCGGGCCGACGGCTCGGGCTCCTCCCGTGCCAGCGCCTCCAGTGCCTCACTCGCGGCCCGCAGCGAGACCCGCTCTTCGTGGAGGGCGGCGTGCGCCGCGTCGACGAGCGCGAGCGCGCCGGACACGTCCCCGTCGTGCACGGTCCGCATGATCCGCTTCGCCGGCACCGGGTCGTATCCCTGCCGCAGTGTCCGGTACGTCGTCAGCGCGTGCCGGTGCACCTCCCCGAAGACGCGGTACCCGGACTCGGTCCGTGCGGCCGGGGGAAGAACCCCGGCGTCCTCGTAGTTGCGGATCTGCTGCGTCGAGAGGCCGGCCAGGCGGGCCAGGTCGACGGTGCGGAGACGGCGGTCGTCGGTGTCCATCGGCCCGCAGCCTATGCGCGGCCGTCATGTTATGCGCGGCCGTCATGAGGGGCAGGCCCGACAGGGGTGCCCGCTCAGGTGCGGGCCGCAGGAGCAGTCGACGGGTGGGCGGCGGGTGGGCGGCGGGGGAGGGATCTCGCCCGTCATCGCGTCCGCTACTGCGCGCCGAGGAGCTGGAGGATCCCGTTCACCGCTTCCACGATCGGCACGCCCAGCGCCCCGGCGGTCGCGGCGACGCCCGCGACGGCCATCAGGGCGCGGGTGCGGGCCTGCGGCTGGACCACGGCGTCGGGAGCCAGGACCGGCAGGGACTCGTCGATGGTCTGCGCGCCCAGGGGCGGTACCTGTGCCCGCAGTTCCAGGAGCTGAGCCGTCAACGCCTCGACGGCGGAGCGCAGTTCGGTATCCATGGCGGTCGGCGCCGCGTTCTTCACCATGCCGGTGTTGTTGGTGCCGCCGTACATGTTGACGTTGTCACCGTAGTGGTAGCTGTTGCCGCTCATGCCTTCCCCATCCCCACGTTGCCCGATCCGCCGAACATGTTGACGTTGTCGCCGAAGTAGTAGTTGCTGGGATTGATCAGGAGTTGCTCCACTCTCACGTGGAACTCCGCCTCGGGATTCTCGATGGCCTGCACGATGGGCGCGACGAGTTGGTCGAGATGGCGCGGGTCGGCACTGGTCACCATGGCGATGGACGGGCCGGACGTCTCTACCGCCAGGACGTAGTGGGCCGGAGCCGTCAGTACGGAGAACAGCTCCACGACGCAGAACACCAGCGCCGCGATGGCCCCCAGCCAGACGAAGGTGAGGATGCCCCCGGCCGTCGAGCTGTCCGCGAGTGCCGTCAGCCCGGCGACGATCGTCAGTCCGAAGGCCACCGAGAGGATCAGCGCTGTGCGCCTGAGGAACAGCAGCGTGGCTTCCTTGCGCCGGGGCGTCAGGGTGAAGGTGTAGACCCGCGTGATGTTCTGCAGGGGGTACGCCGCCGCGCCGACCCACAGCAGGCGCTTGCTGACCCGCAGGTCGATGCCCCGCACGGCCTGCGGGGGCACGGCGGGCGGTGGCGGGATGTCGTACTGGCCCGGTGGCTGGGTTCTCTGGCCCGGTGGTTGCGTTCCCTGGCTCGGTGGCTGGGTTCTCTGGCCGGGTGGCTGGAATTCCTGATGCGGGGTGTTCTCCATCGCCTTCCTGACCCTCCGTAGGCTGATGAGCCGTCAGTGAGTGACTCATTAATCACGCGGGGTGTCCCTGGTGCAAGTCACTTAGATACACGTGCAGTCGGCCGGCGCCCGCGAGCATGGCCCGCGTGCGTGCCGTGAGCGCCTGCTCCCGGGCGGCGATCGCCGCCCGCAGTGCCTCGCTGCCGCCCTCCCGCCGCAGGCCGTCCAGGACGGGCCGGATGTGGTCGAACAGATAGTGGCTGCGGCGCAGCGTGCGCACGACCCGCGCGTCGCGCACGTCGGCGGGGCCGTACAGCCGGTATCCGGTGCCGCGTTCCCGCCCGGGCGCGAGCAGCCCCGCCGCCTCCCACACCCGCAGCGCGGACGTCCGTACGCCGATCAGCGCGGCCACCTCGCCGATGCGCAGACCGCCGGGGCCGGGATGCGGTTCGAGCCTCTGATCGGCCAGCGCCTCCAGCGCCTCGCTCGCGGCCCGCAGCGAGCCCCGCTCCTCGTGCAGGGCGGCGTGCGTGGCGTCGACGAGGGCGAGCGCGCCGGGTACGTCCCCCTCGTGCACGGCCCGCATGACCCGCGTCGCCGGCACCGGTCCGTACCCCTCCCGGAGCTTTCGGTACGTCGTCAGGGCCTGTCGGTGCCGCTCGCCGAAGACCCGGTAGCCGGACTCGGTCCGCCCGGCCGGAGGAAGGACGCCGGCGTCCTCGTAGTTGCGGATCTGCTGGGTCGACAGCCCGGCCTGGCGGGCCAGGTCGACGGTGCGCAGACGGCGGTCGTTCGTCATCGGGCCGAGGGTATGGCCTGGAAACACGACCGGGACTGGTGATTTACGCGATGGGGAGGACGCGCGAGAGGTCCGACACTGCGGTGACCGTGCCACTACCCGACCCGCACACGGAGGTGCCGATGTCCGGTCCGCACGAGAAAGACAGGACGCAGACGGCGCAAGACCCGTCGTCGTCCTGGACACGCCGCTTACGAGGAGTGCTGGCCGGCACTCTCCTGCTGTCGGCGGCCGGTCTGGCTGCCGCGCCCGCCGCGACCGCGGGCGACACGACCGTCACCACCCGGTACGGGCAGGTGCGGGGCGGGGCGGGCGAGTCCGCGAACGCCTACCTCGGCATCCCCTACGCCGCCCCGCCGGTCGGAGACCGGCGGTGGAAGCCGCCGTCCCCGCCCGAGCGCTGGACGGGCGTTCGGAACGCCACGACCCCCGGCGACCCCTGCATGCAGGCGGAGTCGTCCACTCCCTGGGGCGACCTGGCCGGTCCCGGCACCCCCAGCGAGGACTGCCTCTACCTGAACGTCCACACGCCCGCCGACCGCTCCCCGCGCGAGAGGCCCGTGATGGTCTGGATGCACGGAGGCGGCTTCACGATCGGCTCCGGGGCGTTCTACGACGGCGGTGACCTCGCCGCCCGGGGCGACGTGGTCGTCGTCACCCTCAACTACCGCCTCGGCGCCTTCGGGTACCTCGCCCACCCGGGCCTGGCCGGAGAATCGCGGGAGGGCGTCTCCGGCAACTACGGCCTGCTCGACCAGCAGGCGGCCCTGCGCTGGGTGCGGCAGAACATCGCGGCGTTCGGCGGCGACCCGGGCAACGTGACGATCTTCGGCGAGTCGGCGGGCGGCGGCAGCGTCTGTCAGCACCTCGTCTCACCGCGCACGCTCGGACTGTACGACCGTGCCATCGCCCAGTCCGGCTGTGGCTTCCCGCTGCCCACCCAGGAGTCCCAGCAGCGCACCGGCGCGTCCTGGGCCGACTCCCTGGGCTGCGCCGACGTGGCCTGTCTGCGCGGCAGGCCCGCCGACGAGCTCCTCGCCGCCTCGCTGAGTCCCACGGCCCGCTGGGTCCCGAACGTCGACGGCCGGGTCCTGCCGCTGCAGATCACGGACGCGCTGGAGAGCGGCCGGTTCCACCGGGTCCCCGTCCTCCAGGGCACCACCGCCGACGAAGGCCGCCTCACCGTGGCGTCCATGTACGACCTGGCCGGCCGCCCGCTGACGGCGGCCGGATACCCGGTCGCCGTCCGTACCCTCTACGGCGACCGCTCCGACGCGATCCTCGCCCGCTACCCGCTGACGGATTACGGCACCCCCGCCGAGGCCCTCGGCGCGGTCCTCACCGACTCCCAGTTCGCCTGTCTCCAGTCCCGCACGGCGGAGCTGATGGCCGCCCACACCCGCTCCTACCAGTACGAGTTCGCCGACCGCCATGCCATGGACTACCTCGACCTGCCGGTCGGTTTCCCCCTCGGCGCCCCGCACGGCTCCGAGATCCGGTACGTCTTCGGCGGCGTCTCGGGCACTCCCGCCCAGAACGCCCTGGCGGCGAAGATGATCGGCTACTGGACCAACTTCGCGCACACCGGCGTCCCGTACGCGGTGGACGCCCCGCGCTGGAACCAGTACCCGAAGGTGCAGGTACTCGCTCCCGAGGCGATCACGGTGTCGACGACCTTCCCCGAGGACCACAAGTGCGACCTGTGGCTCCAGGAGGACCCGGCCGGCTCCTGACCGCCGCCTCCAGCACCGCGTAGTCCGCGAAGCAGCGCCGGTAGCGCAGGTGCCGGGTCTCCTGGGTGTGCCCGCGCTGCCACTCCTCCACCTCCTCCGGACCCTGACACGGTCCGGAGGAGGCGCCGCAGTCGGCCTCGTCCCCCGAAACGCAGCGCGCTTCGTACTCCGGCTGTGCCGTGGGGTCCTGGACGATGGTGAACGGTACGTACCGGAAGACACGGCGCCCGGCGTGCTCCTGGCGCTGGTGCCGGGCCAGCAGCACGTCGGCGTCGGTCTCCGCGCTGCCGTCCCCGGCGGCCCGTGCGTGTGTGCGCCGCTCGGCCAGCCGGGCGCAGGTGGCGCAGCCGGTGACCGGCTCGGGCGGCGGTCCCGCGTCGACCAGCGGCGGTACCGCCGACAGGCCGCCGCACGAACGGCCGTTGGCCGCCCGCACGCCGGCGCTCAGCCGTTCCTCGGCCGTCGCCGCCCGGATCAGCGCCGGGTCGGCCTGCCACTCCCGGCCGCCGCCGACGGGGCGCAGCATCGCGCAGGGCCCCGCCTCGCCCCGGTACTCACCGACCTCGCGGGTGCGCGGGTCGTAGACGAGCGTTCCCGGTTCCACCGGTTCCACCGGTCCCATCATCAGCCTCCGTCACTCTGGGTGTATCGAGAGTCGCCGAGGGGAACCTTCGGTATCAACGTCTGACGCGTGACACTCGTCCACTGTCACAAAGGGGGGAGAGGCCGTGGGCCGACGCAACGCCGGTGGCCCGGGCGTGAGTACGGCCGCCGTGTTCGGCGAGGTGCTGCGGCATTTCCGGGAGGCGGCGGCGCTCACGCAGGAGGGGCTGGCGGTCCGTATCCCCTGCGACCGGTCGCACATCGCCCGGGTCGAGGCGGGGACGCGGGTGCCGCAGGACACGTTCGCGAAGACGTGCGACGAACTGCTGGGCACGGGTGGGGTGCTGGCGCGGTTGTGGGGGCGGATCGACTGGTATCCGGAGGTGGAGCATCCGGACTGGTTCCAGCGCCGGGCCGACATGGACGCGGAGGCGGTGGCGCTGCGGGAGTACCAGGAGCGGGTGATGCCGGGGCTGTTGCAGACGGAGGAGTATGCGCGGGCGTTGTTCTCGCGCGTTGCGAGCGGCGCCAAGTTGGAGGAGCGCGTGCGAGCCCGTCTGAGTCGACAGCAGCGGTTCCTGTCCGACAGAGGCCCTTCCTACTTCGTCGTTCTTGACGAGAGCTGTCTGCGCAACGTCGTGGGGAGCCCGGCGGTCATGCAGGGGCAGTGTGCGCACTTGCTGGACCTCGGTAGACGCCCCAACATCTGCATTCAGGTCGCCCCGGCGAGCTTTCCGGAACTGCTCCGCCCCAACGTCTCCATGTCGCTGATCGAGCTGCCCGGCGCGGAGCGATGGGTGTACTCGGAGTCAGTGGACCGTGGCCATTTCAGCCGGGATCCGGCCGCCTACGCGCGCCACAGTCACTCCTATGATGTGCTCAGGGCGGATGTTCTGTCAGCCCGCCAGACTTTCGCCCTCATCGGCGACACGATGGAAGGGTACGAGCGGTATGGACAGGCACGAACTCAGCGCGGCGACGTGGGTCAAGAGCAGCCACAGCGGCGAGAACGGCGGCAACTGCGTCGAAATCGCCCCCGATATCCCCGCCGTCGTCCCCGTCCGCGACAGCAAGAACCCTGACGCCCCCGCCCTGTTGGTCAGCCACGCGGCCTGGTCCGCCTTCACCTCGGCCCTGCGCTGACACCGGAACCCGGGTTCTCGTGCTCCGGGATCGCGGGTGATCCCTCCAAGGACTACTCGGGGAAAAGACCACCACCAAGCCCCACCCCACCCGCCCACGGCGTCGGCTCACTCGCCCGGGTGAACATCACCGGTCGGGCTGGCTTCCGGGTCCCCTAACTCCCTTACGCTCAGCGCACTGACCGCTGACATATGTCAGCCCCCGTCGATGAGTAGCGTCGCCGACGAGGGCCTGGAGACCGGCGGGTCGCCCCCAACGTCACGCTCCTCGCCGTCGCCGCGGTCACCGCCCCGCTCGCCACGACCTGGCTGGGACGTGACCCGGAGCGCCCCTCAGTCGCCCTTGGGGTCCTCGTCCTTGTCCCTGCCCCGGTCCCCGTCCTGCTTCTTGTCGTCGTCGAGCGACTTCAGGAAGTCCGGATTGTCGTCCGGCGCGACGAACTGCCGCCGCCCGCCGCCCTGCCACGGCGCCCCGCCCGCCGCCTGCCGCTTCTTGCCGGCGATGAGCCAGGAGATCGAGCCGACCAGCGGAAAGAGCAGTACGAGGATCGCCCACAGCGGTTTGGGGATGTGGCGGATGTCCTCGTCCTTCGTGCTGATGCAGTCGATGAACGCGTAGACGCTCAACGCCAGTGGCACGAGGAACATCAGCACCCGGAGCATGGGGCCTCTCTCCAGCGGAAGCGGTGGCGGGGGACGCGTCACGGCCCCCGGTTACAGGGCCAGGGTAGCCGCTCGGGGATACTGGGCGGCATGGCTTACGACGATCTCCGCTCCCTGCTCCGGGCACTGGAACGCGACGGCGACCTCAAGCGCGTCAAGGCCGAGGTGGATCCGTACCTGGAGGTCGGGGAGATCGTCGACCGGGTGAACAAGGCCGGGGGCCCCGCCCTGCTCTTCGAGAACGTGAAGGGCTCCGACATGCCCCTCGCGATGAACGTCTTCGGCACCGACCGGCGCCTGCTCAAGGCCCTCGGCCTGAAGTCGTACTCCGACATCTCGGACAAGATCGGCGGGCTGCTCCGCCCCGAGCTGCCGCAGGGCTTCGTCGGCGTGCGCGAGGCCTTCGGGAAGCTCGGCGCGATGACGCACGTACCGCCGAAGAAGGTGAAGCCGGGCAGCGCGCCCGTGCAGGAGGTCGTCCTCACCGGCGACGACGTGGACCTCGACCGGCTCCCCGCCCTCTTCACCTGGCCGGACGACGGCGGCTCCTTCTTCAACCTCGGGCTCACCCACACCAAGGACCCCGAGACGGGCATCCGGAACCTGGGCCTCTACCGCCTCCAGCGCCACGACAAGCGCACCATCGGCATGCACTGGCAGATCCACAAGGACAGCCGGAACCACTACCAGGTGGCCGCCCGGCGCGGCGAGCGCCTGCCGGTCGCCATCGCCTTCGGCTGCCCGCCCGCCGTGACGTACGCCTCCACCGCGCCGCTCCCCGGCGACATCGACGAGTACCTCTTCGCCGGGTTCCTCCAGGGCAAGCGGATCGAGATGGTCGACTGCAAGACGGTCCCGCTCCAGGTCCCGGCGCAGGCCGAGGTCGTCATCGAGGGCTGGCTGGAGCCCGGCGAGATGCTCCCCGAGGGCCCCTTCGGCGACCACACCGGCTTCTACACGCCGCAGGAGCCGTTCCCCGCCCTGAAGATCGACTGCGTGACGATGCGGAAGCGCCCGCTGCTCCAGTCGATCGTGGTCGGCCGCCCGCCGACGGAGGACGGCCCGCTGGGGAAGGCGACGGAGCGTTTCTTCCTGCCGCTCCTCAAGATCATCGTCCCGGACATCGTGGACTACCACCTCCCCGAGGCCGGCGGCTTCCACAACTGCGCGATCGTCTCGATCGACAAGAAGTACCCCAAGCACGCGCAGAAGGTCATGCACGCCATCTGGGGCGCCCACATGATGTCCCTGACCAAGCTGATCGTGGTCGTCGACTCCGACTGCGACGTCCACGACCTGCACGAGGTCGCCTGGCGGGCGCTCGGCAACACCGACTACGCCCGCGACCTCACCGTCGTCGAAGGTCCGGTCGACCATCTCGACCACGCTTCCTACCAGCAGTTCTGGGGCGGCAAGGCGGGCATCGACGCCACGAAGAAGCTGCCCGAGGAGGGGTACACGCGGGACGGGGGCTGGCCGGACATGGTGCTGTCCGACCCGGAGACGGCGGCGAAGGTCGACCGCCGCTGGAAGGAGTACGGACTGTGACGTCGGCTTCCGCCGCGCTGCCGCAGCAGCCGGGGCGCACCAAGGCGTTCCTGCGCCTGGTGATGATCGAGCACTCGGTCTTCGCGCTGCCCTTCGCCTACATCGCCGCCCTCACCGCGATGTACGAGTGGGACGAGAACATCCACTGGGGCCGGCTGCTCCTGGTCACCGTCGCCATGGTCGGCCTGCGCACCTTCGCGATGGCGGTCAACCGGATCATCGACCGCGAGATCGACGCCCGCAACCCGCGCACCGCCCACCGCGAACTGGTCACCGGCGCCATGTCGGTCAGGCACGCCTGGACCGGCGCGCTGATCGCCCTCGTCGTCTTCCTGGGCGCCGCCGCCCTGCTCAACCCGCTCTGCCTGGCCCTCGCCCCCATCGCGGTGATCCCGATGGTGGTCTACCCGTACGGCAAGCGGTTCACGAACTTCCCGCAGGCCATCCTCGGCCTCGCCCAGGCGATGGGCCCGATCGGCGGCTGGCTGGCGATCACCGGTGAGTGGTCCTGGGAGGCCGTGATCCTCGGCCTCGCGGTCGGCATCTGGATCGGCGGCTTCGACCTGATCTACGCCTGCCAGGACGTCGAGACCGACCGCGAGGTCGGCGTGAAGTCGGTCCCGGCCCGCTTCGGCGTCCCGGCGGCCATCTGGGGCGCCCGCGCCTGCCACACCGTCACCACGGCCCTGTTCGCCTGGTACGCCGTCGCCACCGGCGCCGGTGCCTTCCTGTGGCTCGGCCTGCTGATCGTGGCGGGCGCGTTCGTCTACGAGCACACCATCGTGCGCCCGACCGACCTGTCCCGCCTGAACAGGGCGTTCTTCTCGGTCAACGGCTTCATCGGCATCGCCCTGTTCGTGTGCGCGCTGCTGGACCTGCTGGTGCGGGGCCTCACTGTCTGAAAACCCTGAGCCTGCGACTAGGCTCGGCATCATGAAGCCAGGACAGACGCAGCGCGCGCCTTGGATCGTGGGGGTGTCGGGGGCATCCGGTACGCCGTACGCGGCGGCGGTACTGCGGGCGCTGCTCGACGCCGGCGAGAGCGTCGACCTGGTGGTCAGCCGGGCCTCGCGGCTCACCCTGCTCGACGAGACCGGCATCTCCTTCCGGGACGCCCACTGGCGGACCGACCTGCACACCTGGCTGTCCCGGGGTGCCGACGGCAAGCCCGGCACCTTCGACGTCGACCTGGCCGGCGACCGGGTACGGCACTGGAGCGCGGGCGACCTCGCGGCCGGGCCGTCCTCCGGGTCGTATCCGGCCAAGGGCATGCTGATCGTGCCCGCGTCGACGGCCTCGGTCGCGGGCGTCGCGCTCGGGCTGTCGAAGGACCTGTTGCAGCGGTCGGCGAGCGTGACCCTGAAGGAGGGGCGCAAGCTGGTCGTGGCCGTACGGGAGACCCCGCTGGACGGCCGGACGCTGCGGCACCTGGTGACACTGGACGACGCGGGCGCGACCGTGGTGCCCGCCTCGCCGGCCTTCTACGCGGGGGCGACGCACATCCAGGACCTGGTGGACTTCGTCGCCGGACGCGTCCTCGACGCGGCGGGTGTCGAGCACGACCTCTACCGCCGCTGGCGCGGCGACCTCGGCGGGGCCCGCCCCACCACCTGAGCACCACCTCCCCCCACACACGTTTGTTATCCACATCTTCAGAACTCTTCAGTGGAAGGCTTCGATCGCATGGACGCGGTGGACAGGCAGCTCATCCAGGCCCTGAGGGAGAACGGCCGGGCCTCCTACGCGGAGCTGGGGCGCCTCGTCGGACTGTCGGGACCCAGCGTCACCGACCGCATCAACCGGCTGGAGGCGGCCGGCGTCATCACCGGTTACCGGGCCACCGTGGACGCCGCCTCGCTCGGCCTCGGCGTCACCGCCCTGATCGGCGTCTCGCTCTCCGACGCCGCCGACCACGAGGACGTGGCGCAGCGCCTGCGGGACCTGCGGGAGATCGAGGACTGCTGGTTCATCGCCGGCGACGACTCCTACATGCTCAAGGTGCGCGCGGCCGACGTGGACGGCCTGGAGAGCATCATCCGCCGGCTGTCGGGCACGAAGGGCGTGTCCAGGACCCGTACCACCATCGTGCTCTCCACCAAGTGGGAGAACCGGGTGGGCGAGCTGCCGGAAGAGGTTCAGTAGAAGAGGTCCAGTAGTCGGGGCGTACGGTTTACGAGTCAGTCTCAGAAAGAGGTATCGCATGGACGCCGGGCTCAAGCGGGAGCTGGAGCAGAAGGTCCGCTCCGGGGAGCGGCTGACCCGCGAGGACGGCATCGCGCTGTACGAGTCGGACGACTTGGCCTGGCTCGGCGGCCTCGCGCACGAGGTGCGGACGCGGAAGAACGGCGACGTCGTCCACTTCAACGTCAACCGCCACCTCAACATGACCAACGTGTGCACCGCCTCCTGCGCGTACTGCTCCTTCCAGCGCAAGCCGGGGGAGAAGGACGCGTACACGATGCGCATCGAGGAGGCGGTGAAGCTCGCCAAGTCGATGGAGGGCGAGAACCTCACCGAGCTGCACATCGTCAACGGCCTGCACCCGAACCTGCCGTGGCGCTACTACCCGCGCTCGCTCAGGGAACTGAAGGCCGCGCTGCCGGACGTGTCGCTCAAGGCCTTCACGGCCACCGAGATCCACCACTTCGAGACCATCTCCGGGATGTCCGCCTCCGAGATCCTCGACGAGCTGATCGACGCCGGTCTGGAGTCCCTGACCGGCGGCGGCGCCGAGATCTTCGACTGGGAGGTGCGGCAGCACATCGTCGACCACCGCACCCACTGGGAGGACTGGTCGCGCATCCACCGCCTGGCGCACGAGAAGGGTCTGAAGACCCCGTGCACCATGCTCTACGGCCACATCGAGGAGCCGCGCCACCGCGTGGACCACGTACTGCGGCTGCGCGAGCTCCAGGACGAGACGGGCGGCTTCCAGGTCTTCATCCCGCTGCGCTACCAGCACGACTTCGTGGACGTGCGGGACGGCAAGGTCCGCAACCGGCTCCAGGCCCGGACGCAGATGGCGACCGGCGCGGAGGCCCTGAAGACCTTCGCGGTCTCGCGCCTGCTGTTCGACAACGTCCCGCACGTCAAGGTCTTCTGGGTCATGCACGGCGTCCAGACGGCCCAGCTGGCCCTCCAGCACGGCGCCGACGACATGGACGGCTCGGTCGTCGAGTACAAGATCACGCACGACGCGGACGACTTCGGCACGCCGAACAAGCTCACCCGCGAGGACCTGCTGGACCTCATCCGCGACGCCGGCTTCCGGCCGGTCGAGCGCAACACGCGGTACGAGATCATCCGGGAGTTCGAGGGGCCCGAAGCGGAGCGTCGGGAGTCGCCGCAGCCGATGCGGGTGTGATTTTTCGGTGGTTCTCCGGCTGCGGGCCGGTGGGGGCCGTTCGCGCAGTTCCCCGCGCCCCTTCAGGGGCGCGGGGCTGTATCGATGTGCGGCTCCGCCGCGTGGGCGCGAGCAACCACAGACCACCCGCAGCCGACACGGGTCCGACTCCCCGCGGCGGGTAGTCGGACCACATGGCCGGTACCGAGGACGCTTACACTGCCGAACCCTTCGTTCCGAAGCGCGGCGGCCTCCCCGCCCTGCGCAAGGCCGCAGCCGAGTGCAGGGGCTGCCCCCTGCACCGGGACGCGACGCAGACCGTCTTCGGCGCCGGGAAGGCGACCGCCCGGGTGATGCTGATCGGCGAGCAGCCCGGCGACCAGGAGGACCGGCAGGGCAAGCCCTTCGTCGGCCCCGCCGGGGGCCTGCTCGACCGGGCACTGGCGGACGCCGGCCTCGACCCGGCGGACGCCTACGTCACCAACGCCGTCAAGCACTTCAAGTTCACGCGGGCGGAGCCCCGCAAGCGCCGTATCCACAAGGCGCCCACCCTGCGCGAGATGACCGCCTGCGGCCCCTGGCTGGCCGCCGAGCTGGCCCGCGTGGAACCCGAACTGATCGTGGTGCTCGGCGCCACGGCCGGCAAGGCGCTGCTCGGCTCCTCGTTCCGGGTCACGCGGGTGCGCGGCACGGTGCTGGAGGAGGAGATCCACGGCCGTCCGGAGCGGCTGGTGCCGACCGTGCATCCGTCGGCGGTGCTGCGGGCCGAGGACAGGGAGGGGGCGTACCGGGGACTGGTCTCGGATCTGGAAGTGGCCGCACAGGCACTCGGGTAATGGTTACCATGGCCTCGTGTCCCTTACTTTCGCCTTCGATCCGGCCATCACCCCCGACCTGCGCGACGGCGTACTCGACCTGTGGACCGACGTCTCCAACGCGGGCGGTTCCGTGGGCTTCGTGCCGCCGGTGGCGCGGGAGGACATCCGCCCCGAACTGGTCAGACACCTGGTGGGCATGGCCGAGGGCCGCACCCGCCTGCTCGTCGGCCACGACGAGACGGGGCAGGTGGCCGCCACCGCGTTCCTCGCCCTCAACACGCACCGCCTGATGACCCACTGGCTGTGGCTCTACACGGTGATGGTCCACCCGCGTCACCAGGGCCGGGGCTACGGCCGGGACCTGATGGCCGCCGCCGCGGACGCGGCCCGCACCGTCCCGGGCATCGAGGCGATCCGGCTCACCTGCCGGGGCGGCCTCGGCCTGGAGCGTTTCTACGAGTCCTGCGGCTACAAGGAGGTCGGCCGGGTGCCCGGCGCGATCCGCGTGGCGCCGGGCGACGACCGGGACGACGTCTTCATGCTGCTGCCGCTGACCTGAGCGCGTTCCCGTCGCGGCCCGACCCCGCTGAAAGATCGGCAACCCGGCATGTTTCACTGGACAGTGCCTCTTTGTGCCAGAAACGGAAGAGTGGATTGAGATGCTCCGCTACACGCTGATGCGCCTCGGGATCTTCGTCGGCTGCCTCGTGGCAGTCTGGGGGCTCGTCTACGTCGGCGTGTTCCCGCGCGGCCTCGGCGACTCCAACGGCATGTGGATCGTCCTGCTCTCCCTGCTGATCTCGGCCCCCATCAGCTACGTCGCGCTGCGCAAGGAGCGCGACCGGGCCTCCGTCCAGGTCGTGAGCCGCGTGGACCGCATGAAGGCCAACCTCGAGGCCAACCGCGGCCAGGAGGACACCGCCGACGACACGGCACGCGCGCAGGGCCAGACCTCGTAAGGCCCGTCACACCCACGCACGCCCCGGTTTCCGAATTCACAGGAAACCGGGGCCATCTGCGTTTTACGGGCAGGAGACCTCGCCCGCCTCTCAAAGTGAGGCTTTGGGCGTCTCAAAGCTCAGGTGTTAAAGTCTTGTGCATGAAGCACGCAGCCGCGCCCCACACACCGCCGAGCCTCGCGCTCGTGGCGCGCCTGCACGTGGACCTCTGTCGGTGCGCGTCCGCGAACTGTCGCCCCTGACGTTCCCCCCTCATCCGTCGTTCTCCACGTCAGCCCTGCGCGTCCGTCCCCGCGTCCCGTCCCCCTACGGAGCATGTCCGTGTCTTCAGTCACGAGCGTCACGAAGTACTTCAAGGTGCCCTTCTGGGCCCAGATACTCGCCGGTCTCGTTCTCGGCGTCCTGCTGGGCTGGCTGGCCCGCAGCCAGGACATATCCTGGCTGGTCACCACCCTCGAGAAGGTCGGTGACACCTTCATCGGTCTGCTGAAGCTGGCCGTCGCACCGCTCGTCTTCTTCGCGATCCTGGTGTCGATCACCAACCTGCGGAAGGTCAACAACGCGGCCCGCCTGGCGTCCCGCACCCTCCTCTGGTTCATGATCACGTCGCTGATCGCGGTGGCCATCGGCCTGACCATCGGCCTGGTCACCAACCCCGGCGCCGGTACCGGCCTCACCCCGGCCGACGGCGCGAAGCCCGAGAACACCGGGTCCTGGATCGACTTCCTGACCGGCATCGTGCCGACCAACGTCATCACGCCGTTCACCGACCTGAACGTCCTCCAGATCGTCTTCATGGCCGCCGTCGCCGGCATCGCCGCCCTCCAGCTCGGCGAGAAGGCCCAGCCGATCCTGAACCTGAGCGAGTCCGTCCTCGCCCTCCTCCAGAAGGCCCTGTGGTGGGTCATCCGCCTCGCCCCGCTCGGCACCGTCGGCCTCATCGGCAAGGCCATCGCCACCTACGGCTGGGACCTCATCGGCAAGTACGCCACCTTCACCGCCGACATCTACGTCGGCTGCGCGATCGTGATGTTCGTGGTCTACCCGGTGCTGCTCGCCACCGTCGCCAAGGCCAGCCCCCTCCAGTTCTTCAAGGGCGCCTGGCCCGCGATCCAGCTCGCCTTCGTCTCCCGCTCCTCCGTCGGCACCATGCCGCTCACCCAGAAGGTCACCGAGCGCCTCGGCGTGCCGAAGGAGTACGCGTCCTTCGCCGTGCCGTTCGGCGCGACGACCAAGATGGACGGCTGCGCCGCGATCTACCCGGCGATCGCCGCGATCTTCGTCGCACAGATCTTCGACATCCAGCTCGGCATCGGCGACTACCTGCTGATCGCCTTCGTCTCGGTGGTCGGCTCCGCCGCCACGGCCGGCCTCACCGGCGCCACGGTCATGCTGACCCTGACCCTGTCCACCCTGGGCCTGCCCATGGAGGGCGTCGGCCTGCTCCTCGCCATCGACCCGATCCTGGACATGATGAGGACGGCGACGAACGTGGCCGGCCAGGCTCTCGTCCCGGTGATCGTCTCGGCCCGCGAGGGGCTACTCGACCGCAAGGCCTACGGCGAGGCGCACAGCTCGCCGATCGACGAGCCGGAGCGCGAGCGGGAGCCGGAGAAGCAGGCGCCGGAGCCGGTTCCGGCCGCCGTCTGACCGGCGTGTTCCAGGTGCCGGCGTCGCGCTGACGTCCTGATCACCGCCGCACGGACCGTACGCTGATTCGCATGGGTGCTGGGAAGACCAAGCGGATGCCGCGTGCGGTCCGTGAGCAGCAGATGCTGGACGCCGCCGTGAGCGTCTTCGGGCAACGCGGGTACATGGCGGCGTCGATGGACGAGATCGCCGAACTGGCGGGTGTCTCCAAGCCGCTGGTGTACCTGTACCTGAACTCGAAGGACGACCTCTTCACCGCCTGCATCCGCCGCGAGGCCCGCGCCCTCACCGAGGCGGTGCGGGCCGGTGTGCGTCCGGGGCTGTCCGCCGACGGGCAACTCTGGTCGGGGCTGCGGGCGTTCTTCACGCACACCGCGCGCAACCCGGACGCCTGGCGGGTGCTGCACCTTCATGCCCGTACCCACGGCGAGCGGTTCGCGGCCGAGGTGGCGGCGATGCGCGAGGAGATCGTCGCGTTCGTGACGCAGCTGATCGCCGCGGCGGCGCGGGACGCGCACCGGGACCCGCACCTGCCCGAGGGCGAGGTCGCCGGGCTGGCCGAGGCGCTGGTCGGCGCCGCGGAGTCGCTCGCCGACTGGGCCGGCGCCACCGAGGGCGTCACCGCCAAGCAGGCGGCGGCGACCCTGATGAACTTCGCCTGGGCGGGCCTGGGCGACCTGATGCGGGGCCGGCCCTGGTCCCCGCCGGAGGAGCCCGAGCCGGAGCCGGTGGTGCCGGGGGCTCCGGTCCAGGCGGCTCCGGTGCACGGGTCTGCGGTTCAGGCGGCCCCGGTTCAGGCCGGGTAGGGCCCGACCTCGCCGGAGACGTGCAGCCGCCGCCCCTCACCGTCGCGCAGCTCGAACCGCCCGTCCCCGTCCCCGTCCACGGCCCCGTACGTCACCGTCCCCGGCAGCAGTACCGGCGCCCGGAACCGGGCCCGTACCACGGTCGCGTCCGGCGTCCCGTGCTCGGCGAGGCACCGGGCCACGGTCCACATACCGTGCGCGATGGCGCGCGGGAAGCCGAAGAGGCGGGCGGTGAGCGGGTGCAGGTGGATCGGGTTGCGGTCACCGGACGCGGCACCGTAGCGCCGTCCGACGTCACCGGCGAGGCGCCATTCGGCGCGCGCGGGGAGGGCCTCGCGGTGTGCGGCGGACGATTCCTCGGGAGCGTGGCCGGCCGTGCGGTGCCTGGCCAGGTAGGTGCTGCGCGATTCCCACACGAGGTCCGTGCCGGCCCGCAGCTCCGTCACGACCGTGGCCTCGGTCCCGCGCCGGTGCGGCGCCAGCCCCTCGACGTACGTGGTGAGTCCGTACTCGGCGGTTGCGGGCATGGCGGCCCGCCGGGTGATGGCGATCGACGTGTGGACGAGCCCGAGCAGCGGCAGTGGGAAGCCCCGGGCGCTCATCAGCCGCATGGCCGCCGGGAAGCCCAGGACGTGCGGATACGTCACCGGAAGCGCGTCCGCCCCGGTCGGGAACCCGCACACTCTCTCGTAGGCGGCCAGCCGGGCGAGGTCCACGCGCAGGCCGGGCAGGACCAGCCGGGTGCGGGGGAACTCCGCGTCCGGGCGGGGGCGTTTGAGGGGGGAGAGAAGGGCGCCGCGCAGGAGCAGCGGCGGGAGGGCGGGGACGCCGGTCAGGGTGTGCGCCGTGGGCGCCGTGGCGGTCATCAGGCCCCCAGCAGGCTCTGGCCGCAGACCCGTACGACCTGGCCGTTGACCGCACCCGAGGCCGGGTGCGCGAGCCAGGCGGTGGTCTCGGCGACGTCGACCGGCAGGCCGCCCTGGGCGAGGGAGTTCATGCGGCGGCCGGCCTCGCGGATGAGCAGTGGGACCGCCGCGGTCATCCTCGTCTCGATGAACCCCGGCGCGACCGCGTTCACCGTCACCTCGTGCCCGGCGAGCGCGCGCGGGGCGAGGGAGCGGACCAGACCGACGATCCCGGCCTTGCTGGCGCCGTAGTTGGTCTGGCCCGAGTTCCCGGCGAGGCCCGCGATCGAGGCCGTCGCGACGATCCGGCCGCCCCGGTGCAGCGTGCCGGCCGCGAGCAGCGCGTCCGTGGTGCGCAGGACGCTCGCCAGGTTGACGTCCAGAACCGAATTCCAGCGTTCGGCGGGCATGTTGACCAGGCGCCGGTCTCGGGTGATGCCCGCGTTGTGGATCAGGATGTCGAGTCCGCCGGGCAGGGCGGCGGCGATGCGTTCGCCCGCGTCGGCGGCGGTGATGTCGAGGGCGAGGGCGGAGCCGCCGAGGCGCTCGGCGACCTTGCGTGCCTCCTCCTCGGCCGGTGGCACGTCGAGGACGACGACGTGGGCGCCCTGCCCGGCCAGCGTCTCCGCGACCGCCGCGCCGATGCCGCGCGCGGCGCCGGTGACCAGCGCGGTGCGGCCGGCGAGGGGGAGCCCCCAGTCGTCGGGGGCGGTGGCCGGGGTACGGGCGGCCCCGACCTCGATGACCTGGCCGCTGACGTAGGCGGAGGCGGGGGAGAGGAGGAAGCGCAGGGTGGACTCGGCGGCGCCGGCGTCGGTGAGCCGGACGAGGTTGACCGTCCTGCCCCGCCCGATCTCCTTGCCGAGCGAGCGGGTGAAGCCCTCCAGTGCCTGCTGGGCGGCGGCCTGATGGTGGTCGGCCGGGTCGAGCGGGGCGCCGAGCACCACCACCCGGCCGCTCGCGGCGACGGACCGGACGACGGGGTGCAGTGCGGTGTGGACCTCGGTGAGCGAGTCGACGTCCCGGACGCCGGTGGCGTCGAGGACGACGGCGGCGGGACGGCCGGTGCCGTCCGGGCCGAGCCCCGTGCGGGCCAGTACGGGGGCGAGGCCGAGGTCCGTCTTGCCGGCCGTGAGGTGGAGCAGGCCGCCGGTGAGTGAGCGGCGTTCGAGGGGGGCGGGCTGCGGCAGTCCCAGCCGGCGGGTGAGGAAACGGCCGGGCGCGGTGCCGGTGAAGCTCAGATAGCGGTCGGCCATGTCCTGTCTCCCCAACGACTCTGTCGTGTCCACAAGTGCTTACTCTCGAGTAAGGTTACCGGAGGTAAGCCTATGTCACGGTTGAGGAGCAGGTCGAGATGAGCCCTCTGGCGCCGCAGCCGGCGCGCCGCGTCGCGGTCATCGGCGGCGTACGCGTCCCCTTCGCCCGCTCGGACGGGCCCTACGCCACCGCCTCCAACCAGGAGATGCTCACCGCGGCCCTCGACGGCCTGGTCGAGCGCCACGGCCTCCAGGATCCGGGCGCCGTCGGCGAGTTCGTCGCGGGCGCGGTCCTCAAGCACAGCCGTGACTTCAACCTCGCCCGCGAGACGGTCCTCGGCTCGGCCCTGGACCCCCGCACTCCCGCGTACGACATCCAGCAGGCCTGCGGCACCGGCCTCCAGGCCGTGATCGCCGCCGCCAACAAGATCGCCCTCGGCCAGACCGAGTCGGCCGTCGCGGGCGGCGCGGACACGGCGAGCGACGCGCCCCTGGGCGTCAACGACACCCTGCGCCGCGTCCTGTTGGAGGCCCGCCGGGCGAAGTCCCTCGGCGGCCGGATGAAGGCGCTGGCCAAGGCCCGCCCGGGACACCTGGTCCCCGACATCCCGCGCAACGCCGAACCGCGCACCGGCCTGTCGATGGGCGAGCACGCCGCGGTCACCGCCCGGGCCTGGGGTGTCACCCGCGAGGCCCAGGACGAACTGGCCGCCACGAGCCACCGGCGGCTGGCGGAGGCGTACGAACGCGGCTTCTTCCAGGACCTGGTGATCCCCTTCCGAGGCCTGGCCCGCGACCAGAACCTGCGTCCCGGTTCGACGGCGGGGAAACTGGCCGAGCTCAGGCCGGTGTTCGGCCTCTCCGGCCCCGGCCCCACGATGACGGCGGGCAACTCGACGCCCCTGACGGACGGCGCGGCGACGGTGCTGCTGGCGAGCGAGGAGTGGGCCGAGGCTCGCGGACTGGAGCCCCTCGCCCACCTGACGGCGTACGAGACGGCGGCCGTGGACTTCGTCGGCGGCGATGCCGCGGGCGGCGAGGACGG
The DNA here is from genome assembly GCF_055564775.1 of Streptomyces sp. NPDC028991. Lineage (NCBI taxonomy): Bacteria > Bacillati > Actinomycetota > Actinomycetes > Kitasatosporales > Streptomycetaceae > Streptomyces > Streptomyces sp. NPDC028991. Next base: position 114,323 of record NZ_JBVHVP010000002.1, read on the forward strand.
GCTGCTGATGGCGCCGGCCTACGCGGTCCCGCGCATGCTGGAGCGCGCCGGGCTCGGGATGGAGGACTTCGACCTGGTCGAGATCCACGAGGCGTTCGCGTCCCAGGTGCTGGCCACGCTGGCGGCCTGGGAGAAGCGGGGGCTGACCCCGGTGGACCGGGCCCGCCTGAACGTGGCCGGGTCCTCACTCGCCACCGGCCACCCCTTCGCGGCGACCGGCGCCCGCATCGTGGCGACGCTGGCCAAGCTGCTCGCCGAGCGGGAGGGTCCGGGACGCGGACTGATCTCGGTCTGCGCGGCGGGCGGCCAGGGCGTCACGGCCATACTGGAACGAACGTGACTTACTGGCAGGTAACCCCCGAGACTGCACACCCCCGACGCGGGACCATCCCGGAACCCGCACCAACTCCCCACGTGGGCCCCGTACGATCCCGGGACTGACCGCCGGTAGCCCATGTCCGCGGAACCCGGCGATGAACGCCTCGGCGCGCGAGGCACGTACGTCATGCAGTCACGTCACGCGGTCACGTCACGCGGCAAGCAGCGCCGGCCGAGCAGCGCCGGCCGAGCAGCGCCGGCAGAGCAGCGCCGGCAGAGCAGTGACAGCACAGCAGTGACAGCACAGCAGTGACAGAGCACAGCAGTGACAGCACAGCGGTCTCGTCGCTGCACGTCCCAGGAGCCGCCCGTGTCCACCCCGCTTCCCTCCTTCGCCGCATCCGCCGCCTACGCCGACTCGCCCGGCCCCACCCTGGTGGCGCCCGAGACGCGGCGGCTGGACGGGGCCGTGCGGGAGGCGTACGTACCGCCCCTCGCCCCGCCGGTACGGCGCGGCTCGCTCGCCGACCTGCCCTTCGACAACGCGGCCGCGGTCGGGAGCCAGGTGGTCCTCAGCCGCAGGTCGCCGGACGGGCACTGGTCCGACGTGACGGCGGCCGGGTTCGCCGAACAGGTGCTGGCCGTGGCCAAGGGCCTGATCGCCGAGGGCCTGACGCCGGGCGACCGCATCGCGATCATGGCCCGGACGACGTACGAGTGGACACTGCTGGACTTCGCCGCGTGGGCGGCCGGGCTGGTCACGGTCCCCGTCTACCCGACCTCCTCCCTCTTCCAGACCCGCTGGATCCTCCAGGACTCCAGCGCCGTCACCCTGGTCACCGAGACCACCGCGCAGGCCGCGGCCCTCGGCCCCGAGCTGGACCGCATCCCCGACCTCAAGCACCTGTGGGTCATGGAGAAGGGACACGTCGAGCGGCTGGCGGAGCTGGGCGCGCGGGTGCCGGACGCCGAGGTGGAGGTCCGGCGGGGCATGCTGAGCCCGAGCACGATCGCCACCCTCGTCTACACCTCGGGCACCACCGGCCGCCCGAAGGGCTGCGCGCTGACCCACGGCAACTTCTTCGCCGAGGTCGACAACGCGATCGAGCTGCTCTACCCCGTCTTCAAGGCGAAGACGGGCGAGGAGCCCTCGATCCTGCTCTTCCTCCCGATGTCCCACGTCTTCGGCCGCATGGTCGCCGTGGCCTGCGTCCGCGCCCGGGTCCGCCTCGGCCACGCGCCGAGCCTGAAACCGGAGGACCTGCTCCCGGACCTGGCGGCCTTCCGCCCGACCTGCCTCCTCACCATCCCGTACATGCTGGAGAAGGTCTTCAACAGCGCCCGCGCCAAGGCGGAGTCGGGCGGCCGGGCCGCCGTCTTCGACCGCGCCGTCTCGGTGGCCGTGCGCTACGGCGAAGCCAGGGAGGCCCGCCAGACGGGCGCGGGCGGCGGCCCGGGCCGCGCCCTGAAGACCGCCCGCTCCTTCTACGACCCCCTCGTCTACCGCAAGATCCGGGCCGCCATGGGCGGCCGGGTCCGATACGTCATCTGCGGCGGCTCCCCGCTCGGCCGCCGTCTGGCCGCCTTCTACGCCGGGGCCGGCATCGAGGTCTTCGAGGGCTACGGGCTCACCGAGACCACGGCCGCCGCGACGGTGACGCCCCCGCTGAAGCCACGCCTGGGCACCGTCGGCTGGCCGCTGCCCGGCACCCGCATCCGGATCGCCGCCGACGGCGAGATCCTGGTCGCCGGCGACCAGGTCCTGCACGGCTACTGGGACCCGCAGGCGGGCGGCGTCGTCCAGGCCGCGCCGGACGGCTGGTTCGCCACCGGCGACCTGGGCAGCCTGGACGACGAGGGGTACCTGACGATCACCGGCCGCAAGAAGGAGCTGCTGATCACCGCGGGCGGCAAGAGCGTGGCCCCGGCCCCGCTGGAGAACTGGCTGCGCTCCCACCCCCTGATCTCCCAGTGCGTCGTCCTGGGCGACCGCCGCCCCTACGTGTCCGCCCTGTTCACCCTCGACCCCGACGGGGTCACCCACTGGCGCCGCATGAACGGCAAGCACCCGGTGCCGCCGGAGCTGCTGACCGACGACGAAGAGGTACTGGCGGTGCTCCAGCGCGCGGTCGACGAGGCCAACAAGCTCGTCTCCCGCCCGGAGTCCATCCGCCGCTTCGCCGTCCTGCCGAGGGACTTCACCGAGTGGGAGGGCCACCTGACCCCCTCGATGAAGCTCCGGCGGGACGTGATCATGCGGGACTTCGCGGAAGCCGTGGAGGGGTTGTACGGGGGGTAGGCGGGAGCGGACGGCGCGGGGCGGAGCGGGGGACGGGGCGAGGGCGGAGCGGGGGACGGCGCGAGGGGACGGCCGGTCTCAGCGGCGGGCGATCAGGCACGCCTGCGGGACCTTCGTGGAGGTGTCCTCTTCCTGCACGCGCACCGTCCGCGACAGCACGGTGAGGCCCGCCTGCTCCAGCAGCTCCGCCATCGGCCCGGGCCGCCGCCGTTCGAAGTCCAGGGCCACCGGGTGGCCGAACGGGCGGTCGGGGCGGTGGGGCTCGTCGCCGACCTGGAAGGCGAGAAGCAGATGCCCGCCCGGGGCCAGCACGCGCCGCACCTCGCCGAAGAGGTCCGGCAGTCGCTGCCACGGCGTGTGGATCGACGAGTACCAGGAGACGGCGCCCGCGAGGGAGCCGTCGGGCAGGTCGAGCTCCAGCATGGAGCCGTGCTCGAACCGCAGGCCCGGGTTCTCGCGGCGGGCGACCGCGAGCATCGAGGCGGAGAGGTCGAGGCCGAAGACCCGCAGGCCGAGCGAGGCGAGGTGCGCGGTGACCCGGCCGGGCCCGCAGCCGAGGTCGGCCACCTCTCCCTCCGTCCCCACCAGCTCGGCGAAGGCGCTCATCAGCGCCCGGTCCAGCGGGGTGCCGGCGCCCGCGGAGCGGAAGTGGTCCGCGTAGTCCTCGGCGATGGTGTCGTAGAAGGTCCGGGTGGTGTCCAGGAAACCGGTGTCGTGGGCCATGGCCGGGACCCTAGTGGCCGACACCGACAACGGGATTCACCAGGAACATTCACCGGGAACGCGGAAAGGGCAGGAGCCCCGTCGCCGAAACCGGCGCGGGGCTCCTTGGGTACTGCTGTCAATCAGACAGGAGTGACATTCTCCGCCTGCGGGCCCTTCGGACCCTGCGTGACGTCGAAGGACACCTGCTGGTTCTCCTCGAGGGAACGGAATCCCTGAGCGTTGATCGCGGAGTAGTGGACGAAGACGTCCGGGCCGCCGCCTTCCTGGGCGATGAAACCAAAGCCCTTTTCGGCGTTGAACCACTTCACGGTTCCGGTAGCCATAAGCCCTCCTTGGGCCCAAAGGGTTGCCCTGCTCCAGAACCAGCAAGTGTGAAGACTGGAATGCTGCACAACTGCATACGTCTGAGAACGACGAGAGCCCGCGGTCACATGCTCCGCAGGCTCTGTACTGCAAGGGAAACCAAACTGCAACTTGCTGTGAGCCTAGCACGCAGGCACCCGCGCGCAACAGAGGCCAAGATCACTTCACCCGAATGTTTGAACGCCTCCGCCGTTCGGCTGACGCCGGGGTCGGCGGCGGGTGGACAGCGGGGGAGGGCTAGCCTCGCGATGTGGACAATTCTCGCACCCGGCCGCGCGTCGGCCACATCCAGTTCCTGAACTGCCTGCCCCTGTACTGGGGGCTCGCGAGAACAGGCACGCTCCTCGACTTCGAGCTGACGAAGGACACCCCGGAGAAGCTCAGCGAGCAGCTGGTGCGGGGCGATCTCGACATCGGTCCCGTCACCCTGGTCGAATTCCTCAAGAACGCCGACGATCTCGTCGCCTTCCCCGACATCGCCGTCGGCTGCGACGGCCCGGTGATGTCGTGCGTGATCGTCTCGCAGGTCCCGCTGGAGAAACTGGACGGCGCCCGCGTCGCCCTCGGCTCCACCTCGCGCACCTCCGTCCGCCTCGCCCAGCTCCTGCTGGCCGACCGCTACGGCGTCACGCCCGACTACTACACCTGCCCGCCCGACCTGAGCCTGATGATGCAGGAGGCCGACGCGGCCGTCCTCATCGGCGACGCGGCCCTGCGCGCGAACATGATCGACGGCCCGCGCTACGGCCTCCAGGTGCACGACCTGGGCGCGTTGTGGAAGGAGTGGACGGGCCTGCCGTTCGTCTTCGCGGTCTGGGCGGCCCGGCGCGACTACGCGGAGCGCGAGCCGGTCATCACCCGCAAGGTCCACGAGGCCTTCCTCGCCTCCCGCAACCTCTCCCTGGAGGAGGTCGGCAAGGTCGCCGAGCAGGCGGCCCGCTGGGAGGCCTTCGACGAGGAGACCCTCGCGAAGTACTTCACCACCCTCGACTTCCGCTTCGGCACCCCGCAGCTGGAGGCGGTCACCGAGTTCGCCCGCCGAGTGGGCCCGGCCACCGGCTTCCCGGCCGACGTGAAGGTGGAGCTGCTCCAGCCCTGATTCCACCGGGGCCCCGGTGCGGGCGGCCCACTACCCTGCTCTCAGGCACCGGTGCACGGGGGAGGGGTGGGCGCCATGCGGCCGCTCGACATCGACGAACCCACCGTCGTGGGGCCCTACCGGCTGCTCGGCCGGCTGGGCTCCGGCGGTATGGGCCGGGTCTACCTCGGCCGCAGCGCCGGCGGCCGCACGGTCGCCGTGAAGATCGTGCACCCGCACTTCGCGCTCGACGAGGAGTTCCGGACCCGGTTCCGGCGCGAGGTGGCCGCCGCGCGGCGGGTGGGCGGCGCCTGGACCGCGCCCGTACTGGACGCGGACCCCGAGGCCCGCGTGCCCTGGGTCGCCACCGCTTACGCCGCCGGCCCGTCCCTGACGGCGGCCGTCGCGGACGGCGGCCCGCTGCCGGCCCACTCGGTACGGGCGCTCGGCGCGGGTCTCGGCGAGGCGCTGGCCGCGGTGCACGAGCTGGGCCTCGTCCACCGGGACGTGAAGCCGTCCAACGTCCTCCTCACCCTCGACGGCCCCCTCCTGATCGACTTCGGCATCGCCCGCGCCACGGAAGGCACCGCCTCCCTGACCTCGACGGGCGTCTCGATCGGTTCGCCCGGCTACATGTCCCCCGAGCAGATCCTCGGCAAGGGCGTCACGGGCGCGGCCGATGTCTTCTCGCTGGGCGCCGTCCTCGCCTTCGCGGCGACGGGCACGCCGCCCTTCCCGGGGGACTCCTCGGCCGCCCTCCTCTACAAGGTCGTCCACGAGGAGCCGCAGCTCGGCGCGCTGGACGGGGAGCCGAACACGGAGCTACGGGACCTGGTGGCGGCGTGCCTGGCCAAGGACCCGGCGGCCCGGCCGGCCCCCGGGGAAGTGGCCCGACGCCTCGCCCCCGAGGGCGCGGCACGCCTGGTGACCGGCGGCTGGCTCCCCGGAGCGCTGGTGGAGCGGGTCAGCCGGAGCGCCGTACAGCTGCTGAACCTGGAGGCGGCGGAGTCGTCGGCGGGTGCGGGACCGGGGCCCGTGTCGGGTCCGGGGCCCGTGTCGGGTCCGGGGCCCGTGTCGGGTCCGGGGCCCGTGTCGGGTCCGGGGCCCGTGTCGGGTCCGGTGGGCTTCAGCCGGCCGTCGGTGGGAGCGCCGGACTCGGGCGGCGGGGCGGGCTCGGGTGGCGGGGTGGACTTGCGCGGCGGGGCGGGCTCCGGCGGCGGGGTGGCGCCCGGCGCCTTCGGGCCCCCGCCGGTGATGCCCGCGCCGGTCACGCCCCTCCCCGGGCCGAGGGACGGCGATCCCCCGGCCCGGGGACCGAGGGACGGTGCCCCCTCGCCGGGCAAGTTGGCCCTGTCCGTCGCGGCGACCTCCACGCGCGGCGTCGGCGGACGCGGCCGGCGGCTCAGCTGCACCGTGGCGCTCGCGGTGGCGGGAGCACTGGCGGCGGTGACGGTCGGGTCGGTGTTCGTCCTGGACCTGCTGCCGGGCGAGGGCGGCAAGAACAGTTCGGGCGGTCGGGACACCGCCACCCAGACGCCCGCCGCCCCCCGCGCCGTCCCCGAGCGCTACGTCGGCACCTGGGAGGGCCAGGCCGTCGCCGTCGAGGGCAACCTGCCCCTCGGCACCTTCCGCCTCACCGTCCGCGAGGCCGCGGTCGGCGACAAACTGGGCACCCTGCGCCACACCGACATCTTCGGCGGCACCTGCGACGACGTACTGACCCTGAAGAAGGTGACGGAAAAGCAGATCGTCACGAGCGCCGTGGGAGCCGAGGGCAACCGCGACGTCTGCAACCAGGCCCTCCACACCGTCCGCCTCACGCCCGTCGGCGACGACCTCCGCTACGAGTCCGACAGCGAGGACTCGGGGCGGCCGAAGGCGCGGTTGTCCAAGGTCGAGTAGCCGCCGCCCTCACCCCGGCACCACGACCGTACGCAGCTCACCGTCCCCGAGGTGCAGCATGCCCTTGCCCGGCGCGACCTGGCCACCGACCATCCCGCGGGAGACGCGCAGGCCGATGAGGTCCCCGCTGGAGGACTCCTGCGGACAGAGCAGGATGCCGCGGCGGGCCTTCTTGGCGTCGACCTGCCAGCCGGAGAAGCCGCTGCACACGTCCTCCTCGTCACCGGCGATGACGAGCGCGAGACCGCGTTCGGCGCCCCGGGAGACGATCTTCTTCATCTGGCTCTCGGCGTCGCAGTCCTCGAGGATCTCGCCGTCGTCCACGAGGACGGCGATCGGCTCCTCCAGGCTCGCCTGGTCGATGAGCTCCTCGAACTCGTCCTCGTCGATGTCGTCCCCGGTGAAGACCTTCAGCACACCCTCCACACCGTCCAGTCGACGCAACGGCGACTGGCGGGGCGCCGCGACGACGAGGCGGGTGCCCTGGGCGAGGAAGGAGTTCGCGACGTTCATCAGCACCGTGGAGCGGCCCGACTTGGCCGGCCCCGCGATGACGAACGCCGGCACACCCTCCGCGAGATCGGGGCCGAAGCCGACGATCTCGTCGCCGCCGATACCGACCATCGCCCACAGCTTGGAACGGGACGCCTCCGGGTCACGCAGCTCCCACGCCTCGGTGAAGGAGATACGGCTGGGCAGGCTGTCGACGCGGAACGGCCGCCGGGCGCGCGGCACCTCCGCGTCCCGGGCCGCGGCCGCCTCACCGATCGCGGTGATCGCCGCCGCCTGTCCCTGACCGGTGGTGTCCTCGGCGAGCAGCGCGAACTGCGTCTCCGTACCGGCCTCGTTGCGGAAGGCGCGGCCCGGCGGGATCTCCTCGGGCACCTTGCGGGCCGGGATGCCGAGCGAGGAGAAGTCGCTGCGGTCGGCGAGACGCAGGCCGTACTTGTCCTCGGTGAGCGTCGCGATACGCCCGACGAGGAGCGTGCGGTCACCGGTGAGCACCAGGTGGATGCCGACGCTGGCACCCTCCCGCATCATCGTCTGCAACTCGTCGGTTAGCGAGCCGTGGTCGACCTCGCCGAGGGTGGGCACCCAGCCCTCCCAGCGGTCCAGCAGTACGACGATGTGCGGCAGCCGCTCGTCCTCCGCCACCGCCGCCCGCTGCTCACCGATGTCGGCGAAGCCCTTGTCGGCCAGCAGGTCCTGCCGCCGGGACAGCTCGCCCTTGAGCCGGTTGACGAGCCGCACCACCCGCTCGGTCTGGTTGCGGCCGACGACCGCGCCGCAGTGCGGCAGCCGGGTCAGCGCGTTGAGGGCGCCGTTGCCGCAGTCGATGCCGTACAGGTGCACGTCGGCGACGGAGTGCGTACGGGCCAGTGAACCCGCGATGGTGCGCAGCACCTGGGACCGGCCGCTGCGCGGGGCGCCGCCGATCATCAGGTGGCCGAAGCTCGCGAAGTCGACGACGACCGGGCGGCGCGCCTGGTCGGAGGGCAGGTCCTCGATGCCGAACGGGGCCGGCGGCAGCTTGCCCGGGGCGGTGCCGGCGAGGGCCGGGGCCTCGATCTCGTCCAGCAGCAGCGTCTCGTCGAGTGCCGGCAGCCAGGGGCTGTGCTGCGCGGGGATGCCGAGCGACCGGTTGGCGTCACGCACCGCGTCGACCAGCACCTTGAGGTCGGTGATCTCGTCGTCCTCGCGGGACTCGGTCTTCGGCTTGGCCAGCGCCGCCCGGCCCAGGTCCTCCCAGCTCAGCGGCCCGACCCAGGGCGCGAGCGCGGCCGGGTCCGCGGCGCCCGGCCGACGGCCTCCCACCCGCCCCGACTGGAAGGGAACGAGGGAGGAGTGACCCAGCCGCACATAGGCGCGGCCCGGGGTGCTCTTGGAGATGTGCCCGGCCTCCGGGGAGTCGATGACGTCGCTCGACTCGCCCCCGTCGGTCACGCGCAGCGCGATACGGAGGTTGGTGTTGGCGCGGATCTCGGGCGAGACGACACCGCTCGGCCGCTGCGTGGCGAGCAGCAGGTGAATGCCGAGGGAGCGCCCTCGCTGGGCGATGTTCACCAGGCCGGTGACGAAATCGGGCAGGTCCCGCACCATGGACGCGAACTCGTCGATGACGATGAGCAGCCGCGGCACGGGAGCGTGCGAGGGGTCTCGTTTGACGAGGTCCTGATAGTCCTCGATGTCCTTGGCGTCGGCGGCGGCGAGGATGTGCTCGCGCCGCTTCAGCTCGGCGCCCAGCGACTCCAGGGCACGCTCGACGAGATGGGCGTCGAGGTCGGTGACCATGCCGACGGTGTGCGGCAGCTTCACGCAGTCCTTGAACGCGGACCCGCCCTTGTAGTCGACGAGGACGAACGTCATGTTCTCGGGCGTGTTCGCGACGGCCAGCGCGGCGACGATCGTCTGCAACAGTTCGGACTTGCCGGATCCGGTCGTACCGGCGATGAGCCCGTGCGGTCCGTCCTTGCGCATGTCGATGCCGAAGGGGCCGTCGTACGACTCACCGATGACGGCCATCGTCGACTGTCCGCCCATCCGCCAGCGCGCGCTGATCGCGTCGGCCGTCGGCGGCTCCAGTTGCAGCACGTCGAGGAGCCGGCTGGAGCCGGGCAGCGCGGAGTCCTCGGTCTCGCCGCTGATGTCCCGCAGCGCGGACAGCGACCGCGTGAGCCGCAGACACCAGGCGGGCGTGACGAAGTCGGGCCGCACGTCCGCGATGCGCTCGGCACCCGCCTCCTCGACCCTGAGCCGCAGCTTCTCGGTCCGGGCCCGCTGTTCGGGCTGGGCGGCGGCGCCGGTGTGCCAGGCCTGGAAGGACGGAAACCCACCGGCGACCGGCTGCGCCTGCCGCTGCTCGTCGTTCTCGCGCCCGGTCTCCTCGGTCTTGGGCTCGGCGACGACGAACGCCTGGCACTCACCGGGCAGGAACCGCTCCTCGGCGTCGAGGCAGAGGGCGTACATGGACACGGACGGCCCCTCGCGCAGCAGCCGTACGACCCCCGGCAGGGACCGCAGCCGCCGCGACCCGTCCCACACCACGACGATGTCCGGATCGCTGAACGTCGACGCCTGCCCGCTGCCACCCTTCTGCTGGGCGGCCTTCTTGCGCGCGTCGAGGATCTGCGTCAGCTCGCCGATGCGGGCGCCGACGGTCTCGGCGTCGGTGCCGATGAGGATGTTGACGTCCTGGCCGCCGGAGGGCCGGGAGTGCGGCAGCCAGCGCACCCAGTCCCACTCGGCCTGCGCGGAGTTCTCGCTCAGCACGTAGAACTGCACGTCCATCGGGCTGTGCAGCGCGGCGGTCTGCGCGACGGCCCAACGCCCCAGCGACCGGGCGGAGTCCCCGGGCCCCGCGATGCCGATGACCCCGAGGCCGCGCAGGGAGAGCGCGACGGGAGCGTCCTCGATCTTCCAGGTGACCTGCCGGCGGTGGTCGTCCTGCTCGGGATCGTCGAGCACGACCTCGGAGGGCAGTCGCCCCGTACCGACCCTCAGCAGCAGATGATCACGGTCCGTCCGCCGCCGCTCCCACAACCGCGTCCGAGGCCCCGTCCCCACCGACAGCACGACCGCCGGATCGGGGATGGCGTGCCGCCGGTCGTTCCGCTCGGTGACGAGCGCGTCCTGCGCGTCCTTCTCGATCCGCGCCTTCTGCTCCTCGTACTCCTTGACCTGCTTGGCGTGGGACTTGCGCCCGTGCTTCTTGTCGTTGAAGTAGTTGGCGAAGAGCAGGATGGGACTGAGTCCCGCCATGATCAGGTAGTACCAGCGCCCGAAGATCGCCACGGCCACGACGGCGCCGACGATCGGCGTGAACGCCATCAGCCAGGGCAGCGGCCGGGGTTCGTACTCGCGGGGCGGCGACGGCAGCCGGAAATTCGTCTGCCGCTCCGGCGGACGCAGCCGAGGCGGCCGGTTGTAGTCCAGCCCGATGCCGTCCTCGGACCACTTGAGGGCGGCGTTGGGCGGCGAGTACCGGGCGAGTTCGACGAGCGAGTTCCCCACCGCTATCTGCGCACCGAGCGGCCAGTCGTCACCGTCCCGGTCCTTCACCGGCTCACCGTCGAGGGTGACCCCCTCCTCGTCGGCGTGCACGGCGACCTTGCAGGTGCCGTCGGTGGCCACGGAGAGGGTGAGGGCACGCGCGTCGACCTCGGGATCGTCGATACGGACGTACGACGCCGCCCCGCTGCCGATGTCGTACTTCCCCACGCCGAGCCGGTGCACGAACCCGGCGCCCGGCCCGCCGACCACACGCAACTCGACCAGCCCGCTGGGCTCCCCGGGCAGGCACCCCGACGGATCCTGGAGCGAGACGACCGCCCCTTCGCGAAGGGGCGACCCGATGACCGTGGCCGAGGGATCGACGGGATACCCGTCGACGTAGACGATCGGCGCGTTGCCCGCGCCCCCCTGCCGCTGATGCCCGATGGGAATGACCTGCGCACCCGCGACGCCGACCTGCTTGGCCAGCTCCTCGGCGATGTCCCCCACGGTGGACTCGGGATCGGCATCGAGCACGACGTCGGCGGTGCCCCCGCCGAACGGGTCGACGACGGTCAGGCTCAGTCGCACGCTTGTCCTCCCCAAACGGCCCCCGCGGCCGCTTCCGCGACACGGCTCACAGTGCAAGCGACGATATCCGCTGCGTGTCGCGGTGCGGCAACAGGGAGGTGACCGAACGTTCCCGAAGGCAACGCAGGGATGTGACACCACAAGCCGCCCCCGTAAGCTGCTGCCTCAAGAGCGGAAGATCACACCGGTCGTCTCATGCGACACATGCGACCGGTTCGACCGGTGCGCCGGTCCGGTCCGCAAACAAGGAGCCACGGGGGTTGGCCCTGCGGCGTTGTGAGAGGAAGCGGCTTCATGGCCAAAGACCTTGACATCACATACCAGGACATGCGGGATGCGGCCAAGCATGTCGTGAAGGAGAAGGAAAAGCTCCAGGAGAAGCTCGACGGCCTCCGCAAGTACATCGCCAACCTGGTCGAGTCGGGCTACGTCACGAAGTCCTCCTCGAAGGCCTTCGACGAGAACTTCGACGAGTTCACCAAGGGCGCCAAGACCACCCTCGACGGCCTCGACGGCATGGGCGACTACCTGACCATGGCCGCCGACAAGTTCGAGCAGATCGACGAGGAACTGGCGAAGCAAGCGCGGAAGTGACGTTCGCCTGAAGCGTTGTACGCCGGTGTGGCGAGGCACGACGCGTGCTTCGCCGCACCGGAGTCGGTAGGCCTCAACCGTGAGCCAATACGCGACTCAGGGCCCCAGCACCTGCACACCGGCACCGGCACCGGCAAGTGTGTCGACGATGGACCCCGCCCGCGGAGACCGGAACTCGATCGCCTCTCCTGAGCGAGGAGGACGTCCACCGAGTCCGCGGCCCACGCCACGCCGCTGGGGGCAGGGATCACACCCTCCACTTCGCCGAGCGGAACGTCGAGAGCCGCCCCGTCCGTACCCCGCAGGCGCAGCGCTCCGCCGTCGACCGCCAGGGCACCCGTAGGGGAAGGCCCGGCGTCCCAACTGGACGGCCTGGCAGTGTCGGCTGCCTCGGGCTGCGTCTCCGCCAGTCCGTCCTGATGCCGGCTACAGGCTTCTCATCGTCGGCGGAGGACTCATGGCGGCAGGAGGGCGGAGGACTCATGGCGGCAGGAGGTGTGCTCCTGCGGATGTGGTGGAGCTTCCGTTGACGAGCACCTGCAAGGCCGGCGGCTGGCCGCGGGCAATACGGTACATACTCGACGCACGTGGCTGTTGCCACTCTCCCTGAGGCCCGCACCAGGTCCGCCCGGCGAGAACCTTCGAGGTCGGAGTCAGCTCACCGCTTGCATCCCCCCCAGGCGGCGCCGGTCAATGGAGCGCCTCACATGGGGAGCCGAAGCGTTCGCGCGAAGGCGTCCATGGGCTCCATGGCTGCGGCAATCATTTCCGGGTCGTCGTGGTGCGTGCGGAGAAGGACGTCGGGGAGGCCGGGCGAGGTGTGCCAGTGGTACGTCACCGAGGTCATCATGATGGTGCTGTCCGCCGGGTAGGAGCGGGTGACGCGGATCCCGTCCGGGCCCAGGTGCGGAGATGTGAAAGCAACGCTGCCGGTTCGTTGCTGCCACTCGGGGATGTCCGGGTGCGGCACGGTGAGCGCGGTGATGCCCTCGCAGGAGGCCGCGTCAGGGGCTTCGCAGTGGAAGCGGGTGGCGTGCATCACCAGGGGCATGTAGGTGAGCGGAACGGGGTGGTAGATGAACGCCTCGTCGACCTGGAGTTTGTCCCGGAGCGTGACGATCGTCTGCTCGTAGAAGGTCTTGTGGAAGCGACGGAGTTTGCGGGTGAGTTCGATGTCGTGGATGGCGGCCAGGCCGGTCAGGTGCAGCTCCAGCCATTCCTTGAAGTTCTTCTTGTCGATCTGGAGGTGAAGGTAGCCCCAGAGGTCTGGGTTGGCATCCGTGTCGATGTGGAGCGGGGCGCCAAGGTCGGTGCTCCACAGGGTGCCTTCGGACATGAGTGGTCTCTTTCTTCGGGGGCACGGCGGAAGGGAGCCTCAGGCGTAGCTCCAGCGGAAGGTGCCCATCACGGCATCGAACAACTCCACGAGGGCGTCGTGGAAGGCGGGATCCGATCCGGGCGTGACCAGGGCGCTGAAGGAGAAGGTGACGTACTGGTCGGGAACACTGTTCGGGACCGGAACGAAGTACTCGACGCGGCGGTGAGCGACCTCGACGCCCTGGGCCGCGTCGGCGGGTACGTCCCGCTCCGAGCGCAGGACCGCGGTGTCGTCGAGCTCCCGCGCCTCGGCGCCGGGAGACACGGAGGCGAGCGCGGCCAGAACCGCTTCCGGGCCGCTGTCGGGCCGCACCCGCGGAATCTCGATCGGCTCCGAAGCCACGATCGAGACGGGCAGCGCGATGCCGTGGAGGCGTTCGGTGGGGAGATAGAGGGTCATACCCCCTTTGGCGCTGGCTCGGCGGACGACCTTCTTCATCTCCTGGGTGAGCTTCAGCCGGGCCTTCGGAATGTCGTCCTTGGGAAAGGCGACGGGCAGCTGTGCGACGGCCTTGCGGACCACACGGTCCATCGCTTCCTTGGTGCCCGTGCGTAGCGGAATCACGTCCCAGCCGGGCGGCGGCACCAGGTTGAAACCGTTCGGGGACGGGCGGTGCTCAGCGGTGCTCATTTCGCCCCCGCGCCACTTCCACGGCATAGGCGACGCCTACGAAGAGCGCCCACGCCGGAGCGGCGATCATGCCCGGCCAGAAACCGAAGAACAGCGAGGGCAGGAAGAAGCCGCCGCCCATGGCGAGATCCCGGGTGAGGTAGGGCGGGCGGCCCGCGTACCGGGGATACTTCGCGAAGACCCAGACGTAGTGCAGGAGGCAACCGATGATCCCGGCCTCAAAGACGTAGAGCACGTCGTTCATGAGCGACTTCGGCACCAGGATCATGATGCCCAATACCGGCAGGAACAGTGGCATTCCGATGATCAGCGTCAGCCGGAGCCGCCGGTTGGGGCCGGTGCCGAGCCCCGTGCGGGCGGCTTCGGCCTCGGCAATGCGTTGCGCCGAGTTCAGGTCCAAGATCATTCCTTACCAGTGGGTGTCGGGGGCGGGCTTCAGAGTGTTGTCCTTCCAGTCCGAGTACGCCGCGTTGTACGGCTTCTCGCCGGTTCCGAACTGCTCCTTGGTCCAGCTTGTCAGGTCGCTCTTTCCCAGCGCCTTGTCCATGACGTCCATCCCCATGCCGGTCCAGGCGATGCCGAGACCGACCTGGTAGGACTTGTAAGCCTTGTCCGCCGCGGCTCCCGCGGCCTCCGGGAAGGCAGCCTTGTTCGCCTGCAGCATCTTCGCCATGCCGGCCATCTCCTTGTCGCCGAGGTGCACCAGTGTCGACAACGGGCTGACCCTCAGCGGATTCTTGGCGACCAGGCCGACGTTCTGGGAGATGGATTTGCGCATCGCGTTACGGGCCGCCCCGAGGGCCTGCCGCCCCGGACCTGCCGGCATTTTGGTCATCATCCGCCCCGTGTCGTCCAGGATGCCCTTGACGCCCCTGAGCCCTCGGCTCAGGCCGGCGGTCCGGGCGGCCTGAGCGGCGCCCACGGTGGCTTTGGCGCCGCTGGCGAGCTTAGCGGCGGCCCCGAGGCCACCCACGACGAGCAGTCCACCCACGACGTCGAAGATGACATCCGTCCAGGTGGCGTCGCCGGATGCCACCAGCAGGAGTCTGAGTCCGATCGTGAGCGCCGCGATGCCAAGGACAAGAAGGTTCAAGCCGGGAATGGCGAGTGCCAGGAAGCCTGCCACCGTCGCGACCCAGCCGAGAGCATCGATGAAGGCCTTGATCCCATTCGCATTCTCATGGGCCCAGCCCTTGACGTCGTCCCACCACGAGTCTTCGATGACATCTTCGATCTCGTCGCGGATCTTCCCGGCGTAGTGGTTGGCGCGAGTGCTCCGGTTGCCGGTGAGGGTGTGCAGGGTGATTCGGTACGGCTGGATGGGGTCGTCGGCGGGGCTGGTGCCGCTGGGGGACGTCTGCGGGACGTCCTTGTCCTCCGAGGCGGCCTTCTTGGCCTTGTCGGCCTCGACCTCCTCCTGCTTCTCCTTGGCCTGGCGCAGGAGCTTGTCGGCGTCGCCCTGGAAGTCCTCCAGCTCGTTCGACCACTTGGTCAGATGGCCGTGAACACGCTCGTATCGTCCGGCCACCTCCCGCATGTGCTTCTCCAGCGTGGAGGACTCGTCGCGCAGGGTCTTTACGTACTTGCCCTTGAGGGTCTCGTCGTCGCTGATCGCCTTGAGGTTCTTGGCCTGGTCCCGGAGCTTCTTGGCCACCGAGATCATGTGCTTGACCTCGGCGCGGATCTCTTCCGGATCGCCGGGGACGGGATCTGATTCGCACAGCGGCTGCCAGTCCACCGGACGGCGCTTGGATGTCGGTGTCATGGCGTCACTTCTTCTGCTTCTTCTTGTTCGCCTTGGCCAGCTCGTCGTCGAGATCCTCGAACGCCTTCTTGCTGCCGGCCACGAGCTTGCCGACCGATTCGATGGACTCGACGAGCCTGGTGCGGTAGTCGTCCCAGTTGTCGACGAACTTCTCCATGGCTCCGGCCACGGCACCGGAGCCCCAGTGCTCCTTCATGTCGTCCCGGCGGTTCTCGATGTCCTCGAAGGTCTTCTTGAGCTGGCCGAGCTTGCGCTCGCAGTCTGCGAGGAAGTCGTAGTCGACCGTCAGGTCCGGCTCACCCATGCAGTTCTCTTCCCCCGTGTTTGATCATGCGGCCGTGATGGCCATCTTCCGCTTCTCGTCGTCCCGGTCCCGGGCGCGCTCTTGGGAGCTCAGGAGCCACGCCACAAAGTTCTCAAGGCAGCGAGTAACGTACGGGCGTTCTGCCCACAGCCTTGCGCACTTCCCGGGGCGGATCCGGGATTCTACTCAGCCGGCACCAGGCGGGGCAGCCGGCCTCAACTCCGAGTCTCGTCTTCGCGGTCTTCGCGAGGCCTGCGGCTCTCATCAGCGATTGACCGCCTGGATCTCCTGGACGGTGACCGCCTGGTCGTTGCCGAAGGTCCCGTCGGGCAGATCGCCGCCGGCGCCGCCGCTGCCTGTCCAGGTGACGTCCCAGGTGACCGTGGCCTGGAGCTTGAAGGTGCCGTCTCCCGAGGAGCGGAGGTACTTGATGCCGCAGGGCGGGTTCTGGTCCGCCTTGCCCTTGGCGTACGGTTCCCCGATCGAATCGTCATCGTTGATCGTGCACTCGCCGGAGGCGGGGTAGGTCTCGGCGTCCGGTGTGCCCGGCTCCAGCTTGAGCGAGACGGGGGTGGCGGTGGTGGTGGCCTGGATGTTCACGCCGCCGACGTCGAGCGACGCCGTGACCGACACCTCCTTGAACGTGGCCTGGTCCAGCCACGCCCAGGTCGGGAGGTTCACCTTGGTGGTTTCGGCGGGGGCGAGCGACACCTCGGTGGTCGGCAAGCGGACGCGGTTGTAGGCGAGTTCGGCGAGTACCTCCGGCGTCACGGCGTTCTCGACCGGCGGAGCATCCCCGTTCTCGACCCAGAAGGGCTCCTCGTCGCAGAGCTGTGCCTCGGGCTCCATCCAGCGGTCCTCGTCCTGGACGGCGACCCACCAGTTGCCCTCGTCCTTCACGTCCAGGTTGTAGTTCTCGTACTCGCCCTCCTTGTACTTTTCCCGGAACATGCCAACGGAGGTCTTGGCGTAGCTGTGCTGGCCCGGCGTGTTCACCGTCTCGCTGTACATGTCCTCCACGTACTGCGAGAACTCCTTGGCCGAGCGGGGCTCGTACCAACAGGCAGGCGGCGTCCAGTCGCCGACGGGGGTGACGTTGCCGCCGGTGTCCCCGCCGCCCGGGGAAGTGGTGGTGTAGGTGATCCTGGAGACCAGGTCGCCACCGGATCTGGTGCCCTCGGTGTCGATCTCGGACTCGGAGGCGCCAGGCCCCTTCGCCTGCGCGGTTCCGGCGGCCAGTGCCAACGCCGTGACGAGAGCGCTCGTCACGGCTATGCCTCGGGTCAGGGCGCGCACGTCTTGTCCCCCCTCTTCGACTGCACTTCCGTGGTCTGCCAGACGCCCTTGTCGTTCTTCTTCAACTGCGTGCTGTAAGTGACGTACGGACTCTCGTCGGAGGGCGTCTTGTCCACCTTGCCGGTCTCGCGGTTCTTGTTGTACGCCTTGCTCTCGTCGGCGCAGTACACGACCGCGGCCGTGTCCTTGTCGGCCACCTTGATGTCGGGCTTGAAGTACCGGGTGACGCCTGTCCAGGTGAGGCCCTCGTCCAGCCAGGCCTGGATCCACTTCTGGGCACTTACCAGGGCGTCGCCCTGGCGGTAGTACGCGACGGTCGCCGAGTCCGCGTTGCCCCGGAGGATGGCGTCGTCGACCGCGTTCACGGTCTGGGCCACGTCGGCGAGCACCGCGTCCTCGGTGGGCTCGCCCGTCTCCCAGTTCTCGAACTTGTTCTCCACGCCCTTGGGGAACGTGATCTTCGGCCGGTCGGCCGGTCCGGGAGGAGTGCTCTTGTCCGGCGAAGCCGGCTCTGTCGACTTGTCCGTGTCCGCACCAGCGATCTTGTCGTTCTCCTCGGACTTGCCGTCCCCGCCGCCGCAGGCGGTGAGGAGCAGCGCTGCCGTTGCAGCTAGCGCGGTGGCAACGGGCAAAGAACGGCGCTTCACAGTGGGCTCCCCGTGAGACAAAGATTCGGTCAAGGGATCTGACGGTAGTGGTGGGGTTACTGGTTTCGCCAGAGCGAACTTCCGCGAAAACACGGACAATGCCGGGCGCACCGTGCGCTCGGGGGAGTGGTCGTGTCCTGTCCGTGTCCCGATCGGTGACGGTTCAGGAGACGGTGAGCTCTGTCCGGGACAGGGATAGGGGGGAAGCGGGCCGACGGAGGAGAACTCACTTCGATGGGAGCAAATCCGACACCAGGGCCAACCGCTTCTTCGGGGGGTGCGGCGGAGGGGGCCTTCAGGCGTAGGTCCAGCGGAAGGTGCTCATGACGGTGTCGAACAGGTCCGCGAGGGTGACACTGCACAGTGTTGTCGCCGTCGTTCAGTCGCCGGCGAGGCTGGGGGGCTGGGCGTCGGTGCTGCCGAGGCGGGGCAGTTCCATCAGGTGCTTGTGGATCTCGCGGGGGCGGGTCCCAGCTGACATCGGCGGACGTGACGTTTCCCGCGCTGCCGTCCTTGGTCACGGATCCGGGTTCGGTCACCTTGATGTCGGAGCCGTACGCCTCGGGGTATGGGCGAGTCGTCGAGATCCCGTACGGCGAGCCGGTCTGCTTCACGCTGGCCACCGGGGAGCGGATTGAGATCGACACGGGGGCCTTCCGAGGCGCGAAGCGGGTCGAGCGTGATCTCTGACTGACGCCTCTGTTCCCGCTGGCAATTGCCGCGACGTCGTGCTCGTTAGGGTGGGCCCCCGGACGCGCGCGGTGCGACTGAGGGGCGAGGGGCCACGTGGCAGACGACATATCCGGGGCCGGGGCTACTGTTCGGCCGGAGCGGGGCGGTACGGGCGTGTGGTGGCGGGCGGATTGGGCCCGGTGGCTGCTGTTCAGTCT
This sequence comes from Streptomyces sp. NPDC028991, assembly GCF_055564775.1. Lineage (NCBI taxonomy): Bacteria > Bacillati > Actinomycetota > Actinomycetes > Kitasatosporales > Streptomycetaceae > Streptomyces > Streptomyces sp. NPDC028991. The sequence goes on from NZ_JBVHVP010000002.1 coordinate 133,094, forward strand.
GGTATGCGCCGGCGGTTCGCTGGGGCTTTCCTGGCTGGGGCCCGTGGTGCCGCTCCCGTCTCTGCTGCGGGGCATAGGGCTCCTCCTCGCCGTCCTGGTGCTCCCACTGGCGTCGCTGCTGGTTCCGGTGTTCTTGTTGCGGCGGGTGCCGCGCAAGAAGAGGAGGGTCGCGTGGCAGCTCGCCGTGCCCCTGATCGCCGGGGTGGCCATGGGGGTGTTCGGCACGAGCGCTGGTGATCGGGCCGCCCTGGCGGACCGGGGTGAGTGGACCGACGCAGTGGTCGTACGCATGGACGACAGCGGAACGAACCACTGCGACCTGCGCTCGGTCGACGGGCGGGCGATATCCCCCTCGCTCTCGGAGGGTGACGGCTGCGAAGACTGGGTGTCGAAGGGCGACAAGCTGCGCGTGCGCTACGACCCGGAAGGTCTCGCCAGTCCGACCGAAGACCGGGACGGCGGCTCGTACGGAGGACTCCTCACGACGCTCTTCGGGGCGGCCGTCGTGATGGGCACGTGGGGTGGTGTACGTCAGAACAGGTGGGACCGGGAGTATGACGAGGGCCGGCCGAGAGTGGGGCGACGCGGGTGAAGGCACGCGACGTTCCGTTTCGGGCGCGGGACGGGGTCGGGCTTCTGCTGTTCGTCGTGATCGCCGGAGCCACGCTTGTCTATGCCGTCGGGAGCACGAGGTGGTTCGCGCGCGAGAGTGCTCCCGTCTTCTACGACCTGTCCGGAGGGTCCTGGGCAGTGGGCGGTGCTCTCGGACTGGTCAGCGTGCTCGGGTGGGCCGGCGCCGTGTCGGACCGGCTCCAGTGTTCTTCCGCAGTACGCACTGGCAGGCTGCCGCGTGTGGCTCGTACGGTTGCCCGTGGTGTCTGCTGGGTGGCCGCGATCGGGCCGGTCGCGTTCCTATTCAGTGGCCTGCGGGGCAAGAACTGCCGCTCGTACGAATCGGGTTGTGCCTACGTTCCGGGGGCCGGTCCGGCGTTGCTCGCGTACGTCGGCTGTGTGGTCCTCCTGGGTTGGCTCTGTTACCGGTGGCGCAGTGCCGCTGTGGCCGAGCGCAACGCTCGGGAGCGGGAGCGGGAGCGGCTGCGGAAGCTGCGCAAGAAGGGCAAGGGGAAGAGCCGCGCCGCCCGGCAGCGGTAGGTAGGCCTGGGCCTGTCGGGTCTCAGGCGAACGCCCCCTCCTCAGTGGACATGCGCCGACTCCCTCACCCTGTCTGCCATCCGGGAGATGCCGTCGCCGAGTGCCGAGAGCGGGCTGCCCTCCGGCTCCTCGTACGGCACCCGGGGGCCCGCCGGGCCGGGCAGTGTCAGCCACTGCTCGCGCAGCTCGCGGGGCGCGGCCACGGCAGCGTCGAGGCAAAGCGGGCAGAGCGACAGCATGCGCCGGGCGTTGCCCTCGGCGGAGACCCGTACGTGGCGGCGGCCGGCCGCGGGACCGTGCAGCGGGTTCACGCCGCAGCAACGCTCGTTGGCGTCGCCGTCGAGTGCCGCGCGGGCCGCACGGGCGAGGACGACGACCGCGAGGAGGGTCGCCGGGTCCGTGCCGGGTCGGCGCAGGCCGTCGACGTCGCCGCCGACGAGGAGCATCGCGGCGTCGAAACGGTTGCCGGCGGGGCCCGTCCGGGACGGCGGGGCGGGCTCGCCCGCGTCGGCGGTGGACGTGAACGCGCGTGCCGCCGCCCGGAGCTCGGTACGTGCCGTGCGGCGCAGGTACGCCTCCGACGGCTCCGTCGGGGACACCATCGGCAGCACCTGTGTCGGCAGCGGTGCCGGACTGCGTCGGCGCAGCACCGTGCCGACGATGGCCAGGGCGCCCGTCACCAGCGCGAGCAGCGTCAGGGCCGCCACGGCGCCGACGAACAGGCCCGGCCAGAAGTCGGTGGCGAAGAGCGGCGGGAGCGTGTCCTCGGCCTCGGCGTCGGCCGCGCGGGCGGGTTCGCCGGAACTGGTCGGTTCCTCGGTGCGCGGCGCCTTGTCGAGATACGTCATGAAGGCGTCGAGACGCTCGCCCATGAGGTGGTCTTCGGCCTCGTCCGCCTTGTCGTTCCCGTAGGTGATGGATTCGGGGATGTCGTAGAGGAGGCGGTAACTGTCCAGGCGCAGGCCGTGATTGAAGACGTCGATGTAGCCGCTCAGCGGATCGGCGACGACGTACACGCCGTCCTTTCCGTCCAGTTCCGCCCGTACCGCGGCTGCGAACAGTTCCGGGTCGCCGGCGGACTCGTCCTCCGGCAGGTGCGGGACGACGGAGACGAAGACAGGGCCGCCGCCCTCCGCACGCGCGAACCGCTCGATGCGGTCGTGGAGGCTGGTCAACTGGGCCGAATCCAGAACCCGGGGGCTCTCCGGATCGACGTAGACCGGGTCCCCGGCCAGGCCCGTCGCGACCCGCTCGACGCGTGCTGTCAGGTCGGCACTGGTCGGCGGGGGAGCGGCGCCGCTCCTCGTCTGGTCGAAGACGAGCGGGGCGGTGACGGCGACAGTGGCCGCCGTGATGAGTGCGAGGCCGGGAAAGAGGAAACGGCGCCAGGCCGGGCGGCCGGAGGCCGGTCGACGGCGCGGCGCGGCCCCGGGGAACCGGCGCAGCACCCGCCGTACGCACGGGACCAGCAGCAGGATCGTCAGAGGTACGCCGGTGAGCAGGATGCCCGTGAGGAAGGACTGGTTGCGGCGGTCGGTCGGGCCGATGTAAAGCTCCGCGGGCTCATCGTCCCCCCGGTACTTCTCGAGTGCGGCCTCCGCCCTCGCCGTCGCCTTCTCGGCGCCCTGTGCCACGACGTCCACGAAGCGCTCGAGGCTGCGCAGCGGTCCGGCGTCGTAGGGCAGTTCGTAGAGTGAGACGGTCACGGCCGCGTCGGCCGGGGCGTGCACCCCGTAGGCCGCGGCCTCCGTCACTCCCGACTCGTTTAGGCGCACGTACAGCCCGTCCCGCCCGAGCCGGTCGTGCACCGCGCTCAGCAGGCCGTCGTCGGAGGCGCTCTGGCTGGGCAGGACCAGCACGTACGTCGGTACGCCGGTGCGCTCGGTGAGCCGGGCGAAGTCGGGGGCCATGGAACGCGGGATCTCGCGGGGGAGCTGGTCGGTGACGTGCACCGGGCTCTCGCGGAGGCGGTCGGCCAGGTAGGCCGCCTGGGTGGCGGGCCGGTCCGCCGAGGTCTGGTCGGCCGAGGGCTCGGCGGCCCGGGCCGGGGCGGGCGCCAGGGCCGAGGCGGCGAGGAACAGGGCGGTGAGACCGCAGAGGGTGAGAAGCAGGCGGACGACCCCGGGGGCGGTGCGGTCGGTCGGTGGCCGTTCGTCCGTCATGGCGTCCGTCACGCACTCCGTCACGTCGTCCGTCATGAGCGTTGTCACCCGCGCATCCCCCGTCTTCCGGTCCCGTGTCCCCGGTGCCTGATCCCCGTCTTTCTCGCTCGCGGCACTCTAGTGTCGGCTTCGCTGCCGTGAAACCGCCCGCTCCCTCACCCCAGCTTCCCGTTCTGCGCCTTCACCACCGCCGCCGGCAGCTTCGCGTCGCTCGGCTTGGAGTTCGCGATGGCGCCGCCGTCGACCGAGAAGTACACGGCGAGGACGTCGCCGCTGCGCACGGCCTGGGTGTGCACGGTGTGGGTGACGCCACGGAATGTCAGCGTGGAACGGAACCCGAGGGGCTCGTCGCCGGCTGCCGCCACGGGCTTCTCGGCGGTCACCGAGTCGTACGCGCTCGTGTTCTCGTCGGACTTGGCCGTGAAGCCGCCACCGCAGGCGTCCACCGCCTTCGACAGACCGGACATCGCGGACTCGGCGCCGCCGGACTCGTGCGCCGTGAGCGTTACGTACGTGAACGCGCCGATGTTCGCGCCACCGCTGTCGATGACGCGCGTGAGGTCGGCCTGGGGTTCTCCGAGGGGGAGTTGGTTCATGGCCAGGGCCAGCGGGGCGCAGACGGGCTTGTCCACCGTGACCTCCTTCGCCGACTTGGCGAACACGAACTCGTCGTCGGGCTCCGTGACCTTCCTGTCGCCGGGGGCGTCCGCCTGCGTGATGGCGAGCTGCTTCAGCCGCTCCTCCGGCGTCGCCTGCTGTTCCTGCTGTTCCTGCGACGCGGTCGCCGCCGGCTTGTCCGCATCCGAACTGGAGCCGGAGTCCCCGCCGCAGGCGGTGAGCGCGGCGAGGGAGAGCAGGGAGAGGACGGAGAGGGCTGCCGTGGTGGGTCGGTTCATGGGGGTTCCTCGATGGGGGAGAGGGGGGTGCCGGCCGGTCGACCGGGGACGACGGTCGACCAGGAACTGTCCGGGTCCGGGCGGGGTGACTGTCAGAGGCCCGAGCTCCTCCCCCGGGTGGTGTCCTCGTGCTGCTGCCCCGGGTCACTGATCCGAGCGAAGATCATGGCATGGGGGATCCGGTCGGATCCGGTCCCCCGTGGGTTCTCTCGTGAGTGAATCGTGCAGGCATCATGGCCGCGCCGTGACGAACAGCACCCCGAGGGTGTCCCGCCGTATCGGTTTTGGATTCGCACGCGCACAGTTGAGGTGCTTGGTCACGGGGCGGTACTCAAAGGGGTTGTTGGGGCGTGAAGTTGCAGATGAATAATGGTGGGAGGGTGAGGGGGTAGAGGGCGGGCGCGCCTTGAGGGGCTTATGTGCTGCTGATACGGTGCGATGGCTTGACACTCGCCTCGCTGCTGGTTATTCGCCCAGGTCGGGCGGGTGCGTCAGGGGATGTCCCTGGACGCCACCGGTCGGGCGGGCACGGGTGAAGTGTCCTAATTGGCAATTGATTCTGCGCACTTGAGCAATATGTGCTCGAGAGTAGTTGCGTGGCAGACGATTTCTTGGGTGTACGGGGAGCGGTTGCGTGAAGATCCAGGAGCGTACGGGGGCGGGCGCGGGACGTTCCGCGGCTCCGGCTCAGCCGTCGGTCGGTGACCGGCTTCCCAGCCCTCCTCGCGAGCGCAAACCGGCGCTGGCCGCGCTGGCGGTGCTGCTGATCCTGCTGGGCGCGCTGGGCGCGACGATGCTGGTGCTGCGGGTCGGGGACCGGGTCGAGGCGATCCAGGTGACGGCCGACATCAGGGCCGGTGAGTCCATCACCAAGGACAACATCAAGGTCGTCATGGTGAATGACGACTCGGGCGCCGATTTCGTGCCGTGGGACCAGCGTGCGGGACTCATGAAGCTCCAGGCCAAGTCCACGATCTACGGGGGCACCGTGGTGGTCGGCCAGATGTTCGCCGACAAGACCGGCATGGAGCAGGGCAAGGCGACGGTCGGTGTGGCCCTCAAGGAGGGCCAGTACCCGTCCGGTCTGGGCTCCGGGGACAACGTCGCCGTCTACCGCGTCGGCAGCAAGTCCGCCGGGAGCGACGAGGACGGCTCCTCCGGGTCAACCGGTGCCGACAGCTCGCTGCTGGTCGAGCGCGCGGTGGTCGAGTCCGCCAAGCCGGCATCCGGTGACGCCATCAGCAGCACCAGCCTGCCCGTCACACTGACCGTCGACTCCGCCGACGCGGCGGCGGTCGCACAGGCCGCGGCCGCCGGCGAGGTCGCCGTCGTTCTGATCCCCGGCAAGTAGAAGGCGACCCCCGCAGCCATGGCCCTCATCGCCCTCGCCGCCGACAAGGGTTCCCCCGGCGTCACCACCGCGGCCGTCGCCCTCGCGGCGGTCTGGCCGCGCCGCGTCCTGCTCGCCGAGACCGACCCGGCGGGCGGCGACCTGGTGTACCGGTCCGCCGCAGCGCACGGCGGCCCGCTCAACCCGAACACCGGGATGCTGTCGATCGCCGCCACGGCGCGCCGTGGGCTGGTCCCCGACCAGCTCTGGGACCACGTGCAGCCGCTCAGCGGCGGCCTCGAAGTCCTCGTCGGCCTCGGCATCTCCGAGCAGGCCGCCGGTCTCGCGGGCCTGTGGCCCACCCTCGGCCGGGCCTTCGCCTCGCTCGCCGAGTCCCCGAACGCGCCCGCCGACGTCATCGCCGACTGCGGCCGCATCAGCGGGGACACCCCGGCCGCGGAACTGTTCCCGCACGCCGCGCTCGTACTCCTCATCTCCCGCACCGAGCCGGAGGCCATCGCCCGCGTCCGCGACCGCGCCGCCGCCCTGTCCGCCAGGCTGCACGGCGGCCCGCGCGGCGCGGCGAGCCTCGGCATGCCGATGATCGGCGTCGTCCTGGTCGCCGACACGAACAACGCGGCGAAGATCTCCGGCCAGGTCAACGACATGCTCGTGCACGCCCAGACCGGCGCCCGTGTGGTCGGCACGATCGCGGACGACCCGGCCGGTGCCGACCAGCTGGCCGGACGCAGGCGCGGGCGGCTGGAGAAGTCGCTGCTCATCCGCTCCGCCCGCAAGGTCACCTCGGACCTGTACCAGCAGTTCGGCGCCGCCTGGTCCATGCCCACCGGACCCGCCGGCGCCGACATGACCGGCCACGCGGGGGCCGGCCGATGACCGCTGTCGACCACTCGTTGGTCAAGCGGTTCCGGCAGGACGCCGGCGACCGCATCTCCGAGCAGCGCCGCCAGGACCAGGTCAGCGGCGTCACGCCGATGTCGACCGAGGACGAGCGGCAGTACGCCCGCGCCGTCATCGCGCAGATCCTGGAGGAGTACGCCCGCGCCGAGATCAACGCCGGGCGTACGCCGCTGGACGCGGAGACGGAGGAGCAGTACGCCGCCGCCGTGCACGCCGCGCTGTTCGGCGTCGGGCGGCTCCAGCCGCTCCTCGACGACCCCGAGGTCGAGAACATCGACATCAACGGCTGCGACCACGTCTTCGTCGGCTACTCCGACGGGCGCGAGGAGCGCGGCGAACCGGTCGCCGAGACCGACGAGGAGCTCATCGAGCTGATCCAGATCCTCGGCGCCTACTCGGGTCTGTCGTCCCGCCCCTTCGACTCCGCCAACCCGCAGCTGGACCTCAGGCTGCCCGACGGTTCGCGTCTGTCGGCGGTCATGGACGTCGCCCGGCGCCCGGCACTGTCCATCCGCCGCGCGCGCATGGGCAAGGTCTTCATCTCCGACCTGGTGGGCAACGGCACCCTCGCCCCCGAGCTGGGCCACTTCCTGGCCTGCGCGGTGCGCGCCCGCAAGAACATCATGATCGCGGGCGCGACGAACGCCGGCAAGACGACGCTGCTGCGCGCCCTCGCCAACGAGATCCCCCCGCACGAGCGGCTGATCACGGTGGAGCGGGCCCTGGAACTCGGCCTGGACACCTTCCCCGACCTGCACCCCAACGTGGTGGCGTTCGAGGAGCGGCTGCCCAACTCCGAGGGGCAGGGCTCGATCAGCATGGCGGAACTCGTCCGCCGCTCCCTCCGTATGAACCCCTCCCGCGTCATCGTCGGTGAGGTGCTCGGCGACGAGATCGTGACCATGCTCAACGCGATGTCGCAGGGCAACGACGGCTCGCTCTCCACGATCCACGCCAACAGCTCGCACGAGGTCTTCAACCGCATCTCCACGTACGCCCTCCAGGCCACCGAGCGGCTGCCGATCGAGGCCAGCCAGATGCTGGTCGCCGGCGCCGTCAACTTCGTCGTCTTCATCCAGCGGCGCAACAACTTCCAGAGCGGCGGACGCCTCCAGCGCGTGGTCACCTCGGTCCGTGAGGTGAACGGCGTCGACGGCCGCGTGCTGTCCAGCGAGGTCTTCGCCGAAGCGCCCGACGGCCGGGTCGTACCGCACGCCCCCATAGCCTGCCTGGAGGAACTCATCGCCTACGGATACCGGCCCAACGGAACGTGGGGGTGAGACGGAGATGACGACGGTCATGACGACGACCCCCACGACCACTCTGGCGGCACTGGACTCCCTCGGGTCCATGGGCGGCCTGTTCTCCACCACGGTCCTGTACGCGCTCGGCTGCGGCGTCGCCGTCGGCGGCGGACTCGCCCTCTTCCTGGTCGCCGTACGCGGACTGCCCGCCAAGCCCGAGCACGAGAAGCGCCAGGCCAGCGAACGGGCAAGCGAACTGATCCGCTGGGCGGGCCGGCGCGGCTCCCTCGCGGCCATCGTCGGCCTCGTCGTCCTGCTCCTCACCCGCTGGGCGGTACTGGGCATCGCGGCCGGCATCCTCGTCTTCTTCTGGGACCGCCTCTTCGGCGGCGCCGCCGAAGAACGCGCCGCCATGAAGCGGGTGGAGGCCCTCGCCTCCTGGACGGAGTCGCTGCGCGACACCATCGCGGGTGCGGTCGGACTGGAGCAGGCCATCCCGGCCTCGGCACGCGCCGCCGCCCCGGTCCTGCGCTCGCACCTGGACGCCCTGGTCGACCGGCTGCGCTCCCGCACTCCGCTGCCCGAGGCACTCCAGCACCTCGCCGACGAGATCGACGACGCGTCCGCCGACATCATCGTCGCGGCGCTGATCCTCAACGCGCGGCTGCGCGGCCCGGGGCTGCGCCAGGTGCTCGGCGCGCTCGCCAAGTCGGCGCGCGAGGAGGTCGACATGCGCCAGCGCGTGATGGCGCAGCGCGCCTCGACCCGCCGCTCCGTCCAGATCGTCGTGGCGGTGTCGGTGCTCTTCGTCCTGGGCCTGTCCATCTTCAACCGGGACTTCGTCGAGCCGTACGGCTCGCCCGTCGGCCAGCTCGTCCTGGCCTGCGTGTGCGGCCTGTTCGCGCTGGGCTTCTGGTGGATGCGCAAGCTGTCGACCATCGAGACACCCGACCGCTTCCTGGTCCGGGACGGCTCCGACGTCCAGTTCGTGCGCCCCCGCTCGCCGGGCCAGCCGGGCCACCCGGGTCAGCCCGTGCAGCGGCTGCCGCAACCGTCACAGCCGTCGCGGGCGTCTGGTGACGAGGGGGTACGACGATGAACCTGACCATGCCGGTACTGGTGGGCGCCGTCATCGGCCTGGGCGTGTACGCCCTGGTCCGCGCCCTCATGCCGAGCAGACGGAGCCCGATCCAGCAGGTCGCGCGGATCGACGCGATGCGAGCACGCGGGGCCGCGTACGAGTCGGCCCGCGCGGCGAAGGACACCAGCCGTCTCGGCTCGCTGCGCGCCCAGGTCGGCGCACGTGTCGCCGAGTTGTACCTGCAGCAGGGCTGGGAGCTGCGGTCGCTGCGTGCGGACCTGGCGGTGCTGGACCGCAGCTGGGAGAAGTTCCTGGCGACGAAGGCGCTGCTGAGCGTGGGCGGCCTGTTCTTCGGCCCGTTCCTGTTCGCGATCGTCTGGACGCTGGGCTTCGGCAGCAGCCCGGTCATCCCGGTCTGGCTGGCCCTGCTCTGCGCGGTGCTCTTCTTCTTCCTCCCCGACCTGGAGGTACGCCGGGACGCCGCCGACAAGCGCCGTGACCTGCGGCGCGTGATCGGTGCGTACCTGGACCTGGTGTCCATGAGCCTGGCCGGCGGGCGCGGCCTGCCCGAGGCCCTGATGGCGGCGGCGGAGGTGTCGGACGGCTGGGCGACCCACCGCATCCGCAACGCCCTGTCCGACGCGCGCATCACGGGCATCAGCCAGTGGCAGGCGCTGGGGCAGCTGGGTGAGGACCTGGGTGTCGAGGAGCTCAAGGACCTCTCCGCCTCGCTCGCCCTGGTGGCGGACGACGGCGCCAAGGTCCGCGAGTCCCTCTCCTCCCGCGCCGAGACCATGCGGCATCGCGAACTCGCCGAGATCGAGGGCAGCGCGGGTGAGAAGTCCCAGTCGATGCTCGTGGCCCAGCTCCTGCTGTGCGCCGGGTTCCTGGTGTTCCTGATCTATCCGGCGGCGATGCGGGTGTTTCAGGTGTGACGCAGCTTTCTCAGCTTCTATTCAGCAGCTCCGAGCCGCTTCGCTCCCAGAACTGATACGAGAGGACAGAACCCACCATGAACGGACGGAACCTCCGAACCGGCACCACGGGCGTCGTGCCCGTGGACTTCCTGATCACTTTCCTGCGGGCTCGCGTGGACCGCGCCCGCTCCGGCGAACTGGACCGCGGTGCTTCCGCGGTCGAGTGGGTCATCATCTCCGCGGTCGTCGTGGCGATCGTCGGTGTCGTGGCCGCCATCATCAACGCCGCGCTCAGCGAGGGCGCCAACAAGGTCGGCGACTGCATCAAGGGTGCGGACGCGGGCAGCACCTGCTGATCGCACGAACGGGGTTGACGGGGATGCCGGGCACCATGCTGAGACGGGTGCGCCGCAGGACGGAGGCCGCCCGCGAGGCGGCGGCCACCCGCGGCGACTCCGGCATGACCGCGATCGAGTTCGTGTTTCTCACGCCGGTCCTGTTCTTCATGATCTTCGCGACGGTGCAGTTCGGGCTGTACTTCTTCGCCGATCACGTGGCGCAGGCGGCGGCCCAGGCGGGGGCGCGCAAGGCCCGCGCGACGGCGCACGACCAGCCCGGCGGCTGGCGGGGCGAGGCGCGGGACGTGGTGGACAGCTACATCCGCCAGCTGGGCCCCCAGCTGGTCCTGTCACCGGACGTGAAGCTGCTCCAGCCGGAACAGGACACGGTCGGCGTGGAGATCACGGCACGCGTCCCGACGGTGTTCCCGGGCCTGGACCTGACGGTGCACGCGGAGTCGATGGGCCCGGTGGAACGGTTCGTGCAGGAGGGGGAGAACTAGATGGAACCCTCCCGTCCGACGCGGGACGGCCGCGGCGGTCCTGCCCGGGCGCCCGGCGACGACACGGGCCTGTCCACCATCGAAGTGGTCATCCTGGCCCCGGTGATGATCCTCTTCATCCTGGTTCTGGTGGCCTTCGGCCAGTTGGTGGACGGCCGTGGCGCCCTCGACGGCGCGGCCCGGGACGCGGCCCGCGCGGGTTCGATCCAGAAGGACCACGGTACGGCGATGGCCGAGGCGAGGAAGGCGGCCGAGGCCAACCTGGAGGACGTCTGCTCCGGCCCGGTCACCGTCGTCCAGAAGAGCGCGGGCTTCGAACCCGACACGCTCTTCACGGTCGAGGTGAGCTGCGAGGTGCGGGGCCTGGCCACGATCGGCCTGAACATCCCGACGACACTGTCGGCGAGCTTCAGCTCCCCGCTGGACCCGTACCGGAGGACGGCGTGAAGGCCCTCGTACGCGGCTGGCTCGCGGACCGGCGGACGCGGATGGACGACCGAGGCTCGGGCGCCGGCGCGGTCATCATCTTCGCCCTGGTCTTCCTCTCCCTGTCGGCCTTCGTCATCGACGGCGGCATGTCCATCTCCAAGCGGGAACGCGCCGCGGACATCGCCGAACAGGCCGCCCGCTACGCCGCCCAGGACATCGACCGCGAGGCCCTCTACGACGACGTGGGCGGCCCCGCCCCCATCAACTACGAGAACTGCGACGCGAGGGTCAAGGCCTTCGCCGCGGAGATGGACATGACCGGCCAGGACATCGCCGCGACGCACTGCGTGACGGCCGACGCCGCGCAGGTGCAGGTCGAGGTCCGGCTCACCTACTCCCCGGTCTTCACGGGGATGTTCTATGGCGGCGACGTGGTCGTCCACGGTCAGGCGGTGGCGGAGAACGAGGTGGGCTGACTCCACCGGTTTTCCAGCCGTGACTCATCCCCCCACCAACGGAGGTACTACTTCCATGCGCACACGTACGACGGCGGCTGCTGCCACCCTGACTACAGCGGTGGCGCTGCTGCTGTCCGGCTGCGGCGGATCCGAGACCGGCGACTCGGCCAAGGACGAGATCGCGGGAGCGGAAACGGGGGCTTCGGCATCCGCGTCTCCGTCTCCGTCTCCGAGCAAGGACAGCATCGAGCGGCCAGAGATCAAGCTGCCGTCCGACGTCAAGAACGTCTTCGAGGGTGGCAAGACGGGAGACGCGGTCAAGGACGCGGTGCTGGCGGACAACGAGCGGATGATCAACTCGATCGACGAGGCGATCACCGTGGACGCCAAGGAGCACCCGGCGCTGAAGTTCTACAGCAAGGACAACGCGCTGATGGCGGCCGCGTCATACGTCCAGTCCTTCTACGAGGCCGGCACGACCTGGACGGGATCCACGCGGTATTACGACCGTGAGGTGACTTTGAGCGGGCAGAGCGCGGCCACTGTGACCTATTGCGGTGACGAGACGAAGTCGTACAGCAAGGACCGTAAGACCAAGAAGGTCAAGAAGACGCCGGGCGACGCGGACGACTACGTCTCCTACAGCGCGCGTATGAAGAAGAGCGCCGAGGGTGTCTGGCAGACCGTCAACGTCGTGTCGGAGCGAGGAGCGGAGAAATGCCAGCCGTGAACCGTAGGCGTCGACGGATTCCCGTGATCGCCGCCCTGGTTCTACCGATGGCCCTGATGCCGACGGCCGCTCAGGCCGGTGGCAAGACGGACGACGGAAGCAGCCTGGGTGATGCCCAGGGGAACCGGCAGGGCCGGAACATCACGGTGGAGACCAAGGTCCGCACGACGGTCAAGGGTTCCTCCGACTCGGGCAAGACCGGCAGCCTCTCCTCGACCGACGGTGATTGGACGCCTCCGGCGTGCTGGTACGAGCCCGCTTTCTCGCCCGAGGAAATCCAGGCCACCGTCAAGACGTGGCGGGGCATCAGCGGACTGCCGTTCATCGGGAGTGTCGGCGAGCTTGTCGGCGACATGCTGGATCAGCGCTACAAGGACGGCAAGCCGTACAAGAACTACAACCTCGACAAGCAGGGTGAGGGCATGTTCTGGGCCGCTGCCATCAACCCGAATCGGAAGGACGATCCGGAGGCCATGGCGTGCGACAAGCCGCCATTCTGGGTGGACAACGGAGTCACGCCGCCCGAGCCGCTCGCGGTGTCTCCCCGGATCCTCGCCGAATACGCCTACGACGAACTCCCGGTCCCCGGCACCGAGATCGAGATGAGGCCGACCGAGGCCACGAAGGTGAACCTCCCCACCTGGATCTGGCTGGACAAGGCCAAGTTCAAGAAGATCTCGGTCACGGCCAGCCTCCCCGGTACGGGTCTCTCCGCGACCACCACCGCCGAACCCGTCTCCCTGCACATCGACCCGGGTACGAGCGACGCCCAGACGTACCCCGCCTCGGGCGACTGCGAGATCAACGCCGACGGCAGCATCGGCGAGCCGTACGCGAAGGGCAAGGCGAACGACACCCCACCCTGCGGCGTCACCTACCTCCGCGCCTCCGGCTCGGACGGCTCGTACCCCTTGCAGGCGACCGTCACCTGGAACATCTCGTGGACCAGCACCACGGGCGAGGGCGGCGACCTCCCGGAGGGCACGTTCGGCGCGACGCAGGACGTGACGGTGCAGGAGATCCAGGCGGTGAACCGCTGACACGACGGCAAGGGAGGGAACAGCCATGGGTGACCAGGAAGCGGACATCGACCGGATCCGGGAGAGCGCCCGGGCGCTGAAGCGGATCCGGGGCACCTTCGCCGAGCGCGCCAACCCGGCCGAGGGATACGGAGTGGGCGAGATCGGGTCGGAGAAGATCCTGGACGCCTTCGAGAAGTTCGGCAGTAATTGGAAGATCCACCGTAGACAGCTGACCGACGAGTTGGAGAAGCTCCACGGGATCACCAAGGGCGCGGCGGATTCGTACGACAAGATCGACCACGAACTGGCCGAGGCGCTGCGCCGGGCGGACGAGAAGGCCAAGGGCGGCAAGAAGGGGGACGGGAAGTGACGCGTCCCGCAAGCCACCGCTGGGCCGTTCTCGACGAGGGCTCCGACCCGATACCGGGCGACCCGGAAGAGGTGGCGCGGCTCGGTCGGCAGCTGCGCAAGACCGCCGAGGCCATCGACAAGGAGGCCCGCGAGATCAAGGAGTTGGCCTCCGTCGAGAACTGGAAGGGCAAGGCCGCCACCGAGTTCCGGGGAGCGGCCGAAGGCGCCGGGGACAAGCTCCGCAAGGCGTTCAAGCGGTACGACGAGGCAGCCGACGTGCTCGGCATGCGTGTCGTGGACGGGGTGTGCAGCACCGAGTACGCCTCCGAACTCCACCGCGCGCAGCAGATGGCCGACAAGGCGCTGCGCGACGCGGAGGCCGCGGACGGCGACCTCGGAGCCGCCCAGCGCTCGCTCGACGGGCAGCCCGACGACACGCCGAAGGACGACCCGGACACCAAGAAGTACAAGGAGCAGAAGGAGAACGCGTCGTCGGCTCTGTCGGCGGCCAAGGACGCTCTGCGGACCGCCAAGGAGGTCCGTGACACGGCAGCGCGCCGGGCGGCGGACGCGATCCACGACGTCATCGAGAACGACGGGCTCAAGGACGGCTGGACGGACAAGTTCAAGAACTGGGTCCACGAGAACGCGGGCTGGCTCACCCAGATCTCCAAATGGGCGGGACGTATCGCACTGTGGGCGGGGGTGGCGGCGCTCGCTCTGGGCTGGATCCCGGTGATCGGGCAGGCCATCGCGGTCGTCGCGAACGCCGTGGCGCTCCTGGCCGGCGTCGTCGCGCTCGCCACCGACCTGGTGCTGGCACTGGGCGGAGAGGGCAGCTGGAAGTCCGTGATGCTGGACGCCGTCGGGGTCGCCACCTTCGGCCTCGGCCGGGCGGCGATGGCGGGAGCCAAGGGGGTGGCCGCCGGCAGCAAGGCGCTCGCCCGGAGCAACCTCTACAAGAACGCCGTCGCCTCCGGAATGAAGTCCAACAAGGCGTGGAACCTCGCCAACCGGGGAGCCCAGGGGTCCGTCCGGGGCAAGGACGCCGCACGGGCGATGGCCGACATGCCGAAGGGGAAGTTGCCCAGCTGGAGCAACCTCAAGGAGGGGTTCAGCCCCGTCTCCATGTACCGCGATAGCGTCGACGGCGTGAAGTCCATCGCCAACGCGTTCTCCAAGCAGGGCTGGCGGGACGGTCTCCGGGGGATGGCCGCGCCCCGTTCGGCGGGCACCCTCGATCCCGACCTGGCCAGGGCCGCCGCCGGCCTCGACGGCATCGCGCCTGCCGCGACGCAGATGCCGGCGGTCAGCAGTGCGCTGGGTAACTTCTCCGGCCAGACCAACGTCTGGGCGGGGGCGACCGCCACCGGCGTGGCCGCCGGTTCCGAGGGCGCCTACGGCGCCGTCACTTCCCTGTACGACGGAGCCACGGGATGACGGCCCCCGAGCCCGCGCTCAGACCCGCGGCATCGCGCGGCCCCGGCCTCGAGCGGTGCCATGTCTCCCGGCTCTTCGCACACGACGGCGAGCTGGTGCTGCGTACCCGCCGTCGCACCACCCGCTGTCCGGTGGGCGGGAACGGCATCGCGCGAGCGGTGTTCGTCGACGCTCCCGGCGAGGACGGGGAACGCATGGGGCCGACTCTCCCGGGCTCCTGGGGAGAGGTGCAGCTGCAGGACGCGGAGGGAGCGTTGATCGGCCGGTTCGACGTCGAGGACTGGCTGCCCGAGTCGCCCGTGCTGCCCAAACGGTCCGTCCAGGGCGAGCAGCTCCTCAGCCGCTCGGGTGTGACCGGCCTGCTCAAGGCGGCGGGCATCCCCCTGCACGTGGTGCGGGACAGAAACGATCCGCTGGTGGCCTCGGGCGG
This sequence comes from Streptomyces sp. NPDC028991, assembly GCF_055564775.1. Lineage (NCBI taxonomy): Bacteria > Bacillati > Actinomycetota > Actinomycetes > Kitasatosporales > Streptomycetaceae > Streptomyces > Streptomyces sp. NPDC028991. The sequence continues at coordinate 148,498 of NZ_JBVHVP010000002.1, forward strand.
AAGGGGCACGGTGCTTGGACCGGGTGGCGCCTTCCCGTCCTGGTACTGGGGTGTGCGTGCCGCCGCGGGAGGCCTGTGGTTCGCCGCGTTCACGGTCGTCGTCTTCTCCGGCACCACGGCGCCCTGGGCCGTCCTGCTGCTGGCCGCCACTGCCTTCGTCGCCCCCGTGGCACGGCTGGCGCTGCGCGCATGGTCCCGGCTGCGCCTCGGAGGTCACGATCCCGTGGTCCGTGAGCGCGTCAGTCCCTCGCCCGGCAAGGGCGTCGGCGCGACGGTCAGGTTCTGCCGGGACAGCGAGCTGCGGGTCCAGGACCACGACCTCGTCCTGCGCGACCTGGGCGGGCAGGAGTACTGGTTCCCCCTGACCGGCTCGCACGCGGTGACGTCGCTGGTCCGGGTGAGCGACCGCTTCGGCGCCGTGATCGGGGTGGAACTGCGGGGTCCGGGTGATCAGGTGCGGGCCGTGCTCCCGTGGGCTGCCTGGTTCGGCGGCGAGACGGGACCCGACGGGTGGGCACGGTTGCGCCGCGCCGCCGGGCTGGCGGTGTCCGAACGCCGACTGAGCGGAAAGGCCGTCTGGCCCAAGGGGCCGGTGCTGGGCCTGCGCCTGCTGCCCGAGTCGACCCGGGCGGCCCGCCGCATGTCGCGGTTCCCTGGGACCATCGCAGGAATGTCGTCCACCGCCGTCATGGCCTTCGGTTCCGTGTTCTCCGTGGTCCAGGGACTGCGGATCACGGACTCGCACCCCGGTGCGTCGCTCGCCGCGGTGCTCATGGGAGCGGTCGGCCTGGTCCTGCAGGGCACGCCGTACGCGGCCCACCAACTACGCAGTCGCCTCCGCCTCGACCGGAAGGCCCGGGAACGGACATCCAAGGAGGGTGCAACGTGACCTCTAGCGAGAAGCCCGTGAACTCCTCCGAGAACCCCGCGGCTCCTGCCGACTACCGACTGCTCCTGCCCGAGGGCTGGTTCCGGATCCTGCTCGACCCCGACCGGCGGGACAGGTCCGTCGACGCGCTGGTGGAGCGCCAGTTCCACGGCATCGACAACGCTCCGCACCTCAAGGAAGAGCTGCGTGCCGACCTGCGCCGCCGTGCGGCCAAGGCGCACCGCAGCGGTGGGATCGAGCTCTACCTGAGCCTCCAGGAGGTGGGCCCGTTCACCATCCCCGCCTCGCTGCTGGTCAGCCTGGCACCGCTGCGTCACGCCGAGCCGTTGCCCGCGGAGGACCTGGCGCGAGCCTTCGCCGAGGAAGCGAAAGAGGAGGATCCGGGCGAGGCACCGGAAATCACTGTCGAAGAACTGGCCGCGGGAACCGCAGTACGGGTCCGCAGACTGTCTCGGCAACCCGGCGAGAACGGGCCGGACAGGGACCACGTCTCCGTCTCGGTGGAGTACCACCTGCCCGTCCCCGGCACGACGGCTTTCCTGCTGCTCACCTTCTCCACGCCCCTCGAGCCGATCGCCGACGCCATGGCCGGCCTCTTCGACGCGATCGCCGGCTCGCTGACCTGGACGGAGTGATCACCGACATGACCACCGACGACCTGTCGAACCTCGGCCTGGAGTGCTCGGAGGACTGGGTGCCGTTCCCCGTCGCCGGCACGCTCGACCTGGACTACTGGGCGAAGCACCAGGCGGGGGATCTCGTCGAGCGGTACGAGCGCGACGGGGAGAAAGGGAACGCCCGCCTCCTGGCCCGCGACCTCAGACGCGCGGCGGCCGACAGCCGTACGCGTGAGCCACTCGGTGCCTTCGGCTGGTACATCAGCGGTCATCACACCGTCGCGGCCGTCCTCGAACTCGACGCGATCCATCCGGACGGCACCTTCCCCGAGGTCACCCTCCCGCTCCTCACCGAGCACATGTCGGCGCGCGACTTCGGTGAACCGGACGTCCGCGAGGTCCGGCTGCCGCTCGGCGACGCGGTCCGCATCCGGCAGAACCTGATCGAGGGAAAGAAGCGCCTCCTCGGCCCGCGCCCCGTGGTCCGCACCCTCTTCTACGGCGTCCGTCCACCGGCGACGGACGCCGCCGTCACCCTGCTGGTCTCCTGGACGGAGCCGGTACTGGACGAACCGCTGGAGGGCATCGTGGACGGCATCGCTCACACGCTGTCCCTGTGAGGCCCGAGCGGGGCCCCACCGGCATGCCCGGTCCTTCAGACGTCCCGTCGGACCCTGCCGTACCGCTCCTCGGCTAGGCCGGCCTCCGCTCCCAGCAGGCCGAGGGCCCTGCGGCGCCGGTACCCGGAGAGCGCGCCGCTCACCGCGCCCGTAGCGATCGAGGCGGCCGAGAGGTAGCTCAGCTCCCGCTCCGGACTCGGGTTCTCGGGGCGGCTCAGCCGCGCTCCGGCATCGTCCAAGGGGTCGGCGAAGACCCGGGTGTGGTCTCCCGGCCGGAGGCGGCAGTCGCCGAGGGTCGTCTCCAAGGGACGTACCCCTGGAGCGGTGCCCACCTCACGCAGGGCGCAGTGAGGGGTCCCGCGCGAGGTGGGCTCGTCCCTGGAGACCACGACGACATCCGCCCAGCGGCCACGCTCGATCAGTACCGAGGTGTGAAAGGTGACGGCCGCACCGAAGAAGAGGTAGAGGCCGCCGAGGACGATCAGAACGATGGGGCCGGGCCGACTGCCGTAGTGCGCGATCTCGGGCAGTAGAAGAAACAGCAGGCATGTCGCGGACGTCACCAGCAGCGGCCACAGCAGCGCGCCACCGACTGTTGCGGGGACGGCGAGGAGGAGCAGGGGCGGCAGCCAGGCGGGCACGCTCACCGCGAACGCGGCGCACAGCACGGCGGCGCGCGGGAGGACGGGGACCCGGCGGGTGAGCCGCCCGCTGAGACGGTGCGGGGCGCGGGGCGTGGCCCGCTTGGGGTGGAGCCGCCGCATCCGGTCGCGGTACTCGTCCTGTGTCATCTGCCCGTGCTCCGGCAGGAGGGCCCGAGCCCGTGCGGCACCCCGGTCGCTACATGGGCCGTCACCGTCACCGTCACGTCACGTGCCGCCGCCACCCTTGCCGCCCCGCTTGTCCTCCGTCTTCACGGCCTCGTTGACCTGCTTCGTCAGCTCGTCGTCGAGCTTCTTGAACTCGCGGACGACGGCGTCCGACATGTCGCCGAGCGCGTCGAGCTGCTGGGTGATGTCCTCGCGGCCGTCCTCCCAGTTGGACTCGAAGTCTCCGAGGGCGTCGTTGACGCTGCCGTCGCCGATGTCGTCCTTGTACGACTCGAAGAGCTTCTTGGTGTGGTTCAGCCGCGTCTTGAGCGAGCGCAGTCGGCGCCCGTAGTCCTCCAGCTCGGTCAACGGCAGTGCGAGGTCGCTCTTGCCCATGGCTCGGAGTCCTCTCTGCAGGGTCGGGTCGGTCAGCTCAGACGAATCGAAAGGTGCCGGTCACAGCGTCGAAGATGTCGTGGAACGCCTCGGCGAGGTCCAACACCGGGCTGGCCCCGGAGACGAGCACGACCTGGTCGGTGGTTCCCGGTACGGGGATGTACGTCTGGGTCAGCACCATACGCAGGGTACGACTGTCGCCCTGGGCGACGGGCACGTCCTCGACGCCGTACGTCCGGGCGGCCGTGCCCACTTCGGGAACGTCGACGGTCGTGACCTTGCGCCAGGCGTCGCCCTCGCGTCGCGGGGTGATCGTACGGAGGCTCTCGGCGATGGCTCGGGGGTCGGTGGAGAGGGCGACGCCCTGCTTGTTCTTGGCGCCGAGGACGGACACGGTGACGGTCGCGGAGAGCGGGACGCCGTCGAAGTTCTCGGCCATACAGCCCATATAGAGGCCGCCGGAATCGTGGGCGTCCTTGGCCATTTTGCGAAGCATCGCGGTCAGGTCTGTGCGATACCGGGCCAACTCAGGGGACTCTCGCACTCGCTCGTCCACCAGCGTCCGTACCGTCGCTTCACGTCCCTCCGGGCGGATGTCGAACTCCCACCAGGAGTCTGGGAGGGCCAGGGAGAAACTCGGCATCACTGTCTCTTTCTGCATGTTCTGTGAACGACTAACCGAGGTCCATTCCGAGATCCTCAGTGGCGATCTCGGTGAGTCTGCTGTCCGGTACCTTCGGGGGCGAGTAGTTCAAGGCTCTGATCCGGATGAGGAACTTTAGGGGGAGGGCGACATGATGAGTGGATACGTAATGTGATAGATCTCCGCGCCAGATCCATTCGCCATCTGTGTAGAGGGAGCCGATACCGGTCAACAGCGGTCCATCAGGATTAAGTACGTCAGGCCCGGCGCTCATCTCGCTCCATAGCCCTGTTCCATTCACGAGGTAGGAAACGATGTCCGACTCGTCCGGCTCGCCAGATGGTCGCACTGCATCTTTGATCGAGCCGTCTACCGGCAATCCCCAGCCGGGAAGGAGTTCTGCGAAGAAGCCTGCGGGGCGAATCATTGGAGCTCCTCGTTGTTGCGGCGCGCTCAGACCATGGGGAGGAAGGTGAGCCACACTCCACCGTCTTTGATGTGAGGGGTGAACGGGCCCTCCCCGAAGCTGGGAACGCCTACCGCGTTGGTCGGCGCCTTGACTGGTACGCCAAGGGAATTGGCTATGTTTTGGATTACTTCGGGCTGGGCGGAGCCTGAATGGCAGGTAAGCATACGTACAGGTTCACCGTTGTAACCGGGCGTACGGTTTATCGTATCAAGGACGTGATTGGGGTGAACGTCGTGTCCACCCGCTCTCTGTCCTGCACGGTTCACCTGTCCCGCGACCATCCGACCATCGGTCGTGCCATGAATAATCACGTCTTGATATCCAGGGAGCCGCTCTGCGACATCGAAATTCCGAAGGGTCGCTGGATCGTATCCAATCGCGGTCGCCCCCGGCTTGTGGTAGACGGGCATGTCAGAGGGCAGGGCATCATCGGCGCGCCGGCCCGGCGGGCCGACATGTGGAGAGTCCGCTTTCCACCATCGACTCTTGCCCATCATGCTGAACAGTGAGAAACGTACGTTCCTCAAGTTGCGAACTCCATCCGCCAGATTCTTCAGGCCTCCGCCTATGCCTCCCATGAACCCGGAACCGAGAGCACGTAGGCCGCCCGCTTTCCAGAGTTTGCCGAGCTTCGCGAGGCTTGTGAATCCTTTGGTCGCGGGTATGCAGTCCAGCGCCGCCCATAGGAGGTCGCCCCAACCCGCTTCACCTTTGATGACTTTTCTTATCGTGTCGGCCATCACCACAAGCGCCGCCGCGAAGACCAACCACCCCAGCGGTCCACCGACGATCATCACGATGATCCCGGCGATGGCCACGACCCACTTGCAGATGGTGACGATCTCGTCCCAGTGGTCGGAGACCCAGTCGCCGATCTCCTCCCACCAGTGCCGGTTCGGGATACCGGCGTCGGAGGCCTCCTTGAGCTTGGTCACCGTCCGTCGGGCCGCTTCCTCGCGGAGGCCCTTCGCCTGACCGGCCAGCTTCTTCGCAGCGTCCAGGGCGCTCTGCGCGCTTTCGACGTTCCGTTGGGCCGCGGCCTGGCGGGCGTTCGCGTGCTGGGCGTCGCGAGTGGCGCGGCGGACGTCGGCCTCATCCGGTTTCGGGACGTCTTTGCCGCCGCTCTTGGCGGGGTCGTAGGAGTCCACCTTCTCGGTCGCGGTGCGGACCCAGTCGTTGGCTCCCGACAACGCCGTCTGCGCGGTGGTGAGTTCCTCACGGGCCTTGCGGCCGTCGCGCAGCGCCTTGTCGGCCTTCTCCTGTGCGTCCTGGAGATCGGGCCAGAAGGTGGCCAGCGCGTCTCCGGCCAGGTCGTACGACTTCTTCAGCTTGCGCAGCTTCTTCGGGGCGTCCTCGAACTCCTCGGCGAACACGTCCGCCGTCTTGCCCGCCCAGGAGAGGATCTCCTCCTCCTTGGCGATGCCCTTGAGGTCGCGCAGGACGTCGGACACGTCGTCGGCGAAGTCGTGCAGGGTGCCGGCGAGTTTGCGAATGCGGCCCGGGTCGCCCGGCGTCGGATCCTTCTCCAGGTCCAGTACATGCCAGTCCGCCGGTCTGTGCGACACCGTGTTCTCCCCCGTACACGTGCGATGCCTACCGCTTGGAACGCGCGTACGAACTTATCGCATGTGCTGTCGCACCGTGTGCTGGGTGGAGCGGGATCAGGTCAGGTGGAGGCCGTCTTGAGGCTCTGGATGAGGGCGGTGAAGGATTCGACCGGGACGGTCACCATGCCCTTGGACGGGTCCTTCGAGTCGCGTATCGCGACGCGGGTTCGCAGGGGTGCGACCTCCACGCAGGTGTTGCCGTCGCCCCCCTCCGAGTAGGAGGACTTCTGCCAGCGCTTGGGTCCGGTCACGCTTCTTGCCTCACAATTCCTTCGCCAAGTGGTGGATGAAGTCCCGCGTCCTGGTGGGGTCGAGTGCCGCTTTCTCCACTTTACGGAAGAGCGTTCGGAAGCGCTCCAGTTGGGATTCGGCATCCAGGAATGCCGTGCCGCTGGGGGAGTCGCGGAGCACGGTGTCCAGGCGCGGGAGGGGTCCGCCCACATGCATCATGGCGGCGCTCGCGCCGGCGAAATGGTCGGTTTCGAAGGGGACGACCCGTACCGTGACGTGTTCCCTCTCCATCTCGTCCAGGATCCTCCGAAGCTGGGTGAGAGTCACCCGGCGGTCGCCTACGCGGATGCGCAGCGCGGCCTCGTGGACGATTGTTTCGTACGGGACCGGCAGGTCACGGTCGATGACTGCCCGGCGCCTCATCCGGTGCTCGACACGCGGAGTCAACTCGCTGTCGGGCAACTCCGGAACCATGTAGCCGAAGACGGCGCGGGCGTAGTCCGGGGTCTGCAGTAGTCCCGGTACGTGGGTGATCACGACTTCGTGCAGGAACGTCGCATGATGTTCCAGCTCGGCCACGTCCAGGAACACTGGGGGAAGGATGCCTCGGAACTCCTCCCACCAGCCTTGTGTCCGGTCGGTGGCCATGGTCACCAGAGCGTCGACCAAGTCCTCGTCGGCGCAGGCGTAGTGAGCGGCCAACCTGCGCACGCGCTCTTCACTCGCTCCCGCGAACCCGGCCTCGACCTGGCTCATCTGGGCCGAAGTGGAGCTGAGCAGCCCCGCCACCTCGGGCATCGTCATTGTCGCGACGGTTGTGGCGAAGCCACCGGCCAACATCCCTTCTCTGAACGGAGTTCGCCCATGCCCGAAATCCCGCCGACCGACCCAGCCGCCCCCTGGGAGTACACCCTCTACATCCCGAACGACCTGCGCGCCGTCACCGTCTGCCGCCCACTCTCCGGCTGATCCTCACGATGCACGGCCTCATCCGCCTGGTGGACACCGCCGAGTTGCTCGCGACGGAGTTGGTCTCCAATGCCGTACGGCACACCAAGGGCCCCGCCGCGCTCCGGGTGCGGTGGGCGGCCGGCGTGCTGCGGATCGGGGCGTGGGCTACCGATCCGGAACCGCCCGAGCCGCCCGGGAGGGCGGAGGCGCACGCCGATGCGGAGGAGGGGCGAGGGCTCGCGCTCGTGCGGGCGTGCGCGGACGTGTGGGGGTGGCAGCCGCTGGCCAGGGGCGGGAACCGGGGCAAGTACGTGTGGTGTGACGTTGTCGCGGCGTAGCGCGTTGATCACGCCGTACCGGGAGCGCGTGCTCGACTGCTACGTCCTCGATCAGCTCGAAGTCCTGGCCCGGCGCGCGATGACGGTGGAGCGCGCCGAGGATCTGTTCAGCGGTTGATGGACTGGATCTCCTGGACTTCCATGTCCTGCGTCGTCTCGAAGGTGCCGTCCGGCAGGTCACCCGCGGCTCCGCCGTTGCCCTCCCAGGAGATCTCCCAGGTGACCGATGCCTCCAGCTGGTACGGCGCCCCGTTCGACGCGCGGAGGTAGCGGATGCCGCAGGGCGGGATCTCGTCGGCCTTGCCCTTCGTGTACGGCGTGCCGATGGAGCCGTCGGCGTTGATCTCGCAGTCGCCGGAGGCGGGGAAGGTCTCCGCGTCGTCCGTGCCGGGTTCCAGGTGGAGGGCGACGGGCTTCGCGGTCGTCTCGGCCCACAGGCCCGTGTTGGGCAGTTCGGCGCGGACCTTGACCTCCTTGAAGGTGCCCTTGTCCAGCCAGATCCAGGTGGGGAGGTTGACGGTGGACTTGGCTGCCGGCTTCGCCTCGATCTCGGTCGAAGGGACCTCGACCTTGTCGTAGGCGTACTCGGCGAGGATCTCGGGGGTCGGAGCGTTCGGCACATCGGGGATCTCGCCGGCGTCCTGCCAGAACATGAGCCTGTTGCAGAGGGACGTGTCGTCGAGAGCGGAGAGGCTCGGGGCGACTCCGCGCCAGAAGAACCCCCTCTCCCCGAGGTTGTAGTCCTTGTAGCCCTTCACGGACGACGGGGTGCCGAAGTAGTTGGTGGCGGCCTTGCCGTCCTTGAAGTGGTCGGTCCACAGTTCGGATCCGTACCACCCCTGGCGGAGACTGACGTCACCGCCACCGTCGGTCTCCGCGAAGTCCTTCAGTTGTTCGGGCGTGAATACGGGTTCGTACCAGCAGGGTGGGGGCTCCCAGTTGACGTCGGTCGACACCAGGTTGCCCCGCCGTCCGCCGGTGGGGCCGCTCACTTGCGTGATCTTGATGCTCGTGTGCTGTGCCGAGGCGGTCAGTTCACTGCCCTCGGCTTCGCCTCTCGTGCCGGAACCGCCGAAGGCGTGGGCAGGAGCGGAGCAGCAGACTGCGGTGACCAGTGACGCGGTGAGCACGGGCAGCCCTTTATGACGGGACCTCACTTCGCGCACTCGCCCCGCTCCGAACGGACAGACGCGTTCTGCCACACGCCCTGGCTGCTCTTCCTGAGCGTGACCAGGTAGTACACCTCGGGATCCATGTCCGCGGGATTCCCTTCGACCTTGCCGGTCTTCCGGTGCTTGGTGTACGCCTCACTCTCGTCCGTGCAATAACCGAGAGACGCCGTCGTGCCGCCGTCGAGCACGGTGACCTTGGGGTCGAAGACCGGGAGCTTGCCGATCACCGTCACGTTCCTGTCCGTGTACGACTTGATCCACTTCTTGCTCTGCGAGCGGCCGGAATCGGTGTCGTAGAAGGCAACGGCTTCGCTGTCGGGATCGTTGGCGATGATCGCGGCGTACCCCGCCCGCAGCTCTTCCTTGGCGTCGTTGAGCACGGCCTGTTGTTGAGCATCGCTGCTCGTCCAGTCCTGGAAGGTCAGTTGGAAGCTACTGGGAAGCTTGATCACCGGTCGCTCGACGCCGGGCGGCGGTGCCGAGGATGCCGTAGCCGACGGTGCGGAGCTGCCCGCCCCCGTCCCCGCCCCTTTGATGTCGTCCGGCGCCGAGTCGTCGCCGCCCCCGCCGCAGGCGGTCAGTAGCAGGGCCGCTGTCGCGGTGAAGGTGGCGGCGGTGGTCGTGAGGGCGCTGCGGGCCACGGTTGGTTCCCCCCGGGGTACGGCGTGTGCGACAGGGAACGAAGCTATCAGGGCGAGGTGCAGGGGCCCTGGGCGGTTTCCGGGGATTGTGTGGGGGGCGTGAAGGGGTGACCGACGTGTGGTCGACGTCATGGGACAAAGGCCGTAAAGGGGAGCGGGGTTGCGACGGCGTCTCGCGGTGGCCCTTCGACGGTGTCGGTGTGAGTCCATAAGATCTCTGTAGGCTCAGCACACCCCTCATACCGGACGCTCCAGCCGCCCTCCACATACGTCCACATACACCCACACACGACACACGACCCGGGAAACCCGCCATGCCTCGACGCCGCACCACCAGCTCGTCAAGCTCGACGGGCTCGACGGGAAGTTCGCCGGCTCCGAGGAACCGGACGCCCCAACCGGTGCGGGTGCGGCGGCGGTCGTTCGGGGACTTCGTCAAGGCGTTCCTCGCCTTCGTCGTGCTGCTCGTGCTCGTCGCCGGGGTGCCCCTCGCGCTGGCCACCCAGATCGGCTGGCCCCTGCCGGACGGCATGCCCGGCCTCGACTGGCTGCAGCGTGAGATCACCGTCAGCACCTTCCTGCACATCCTGACCGTCGTCGTCTGGTTCGCGTGGGCGCAGTTCACCGCCTGCGTGCTCGTCGAGGTCAAGGCCGCGCTGTCCGGCGTCGGGGTGCCGGGGAGAGTGCCGGGGTCCGGGCCCAGCCAGCTGCTCGCCCGGCAGCTCGTCGCCGCCCTGCTGCTCGTCGGTGCGACCGCGGCGAGCCTCACGCCGGGGCTGTCGCAGCTCGGGCAGAGCCTGGAGGGGAACCAGCAGCCGTCCGTCGCCGCCGCCCAGCAGACGCCGGGGATCTTCGCCCAGCAGCAGGAGCAGGCCGCCAGTACCGCGAACGCCCTCGCCGAGCAGGCCGGGCAGGCCGGACAGGCCGCCGCCCGCGCCGACGGTGGCTCCGCCGCGCACGGCGACACGAAGTACTACCGGATCCAGCCGCCCGAGGGACGTCACCACGACTCCCTCTGGGAGATCGCCGACCGGCACCTCGGCGACGGACGCCGGTACAAGGAGATCTTCGAGCTCAACAAGGACCGCGTGCAGCCGGACGGGTCCAAGCTGTCCGAGGCGTCCCTGATCCGGCCGGGGTGGATCATGGAGATGCCCGGTGACGCCCGCGGCGGCGAGCTCGTCGAGATGCCCGACGAGGCGCCGAACGTTTCCGAACAGGTGCAGCAGCAAATTAGCGACTACGCGCAGACGGGTGATCACGCGCAGGGCAGTGGCGGTTCCGGGGCCCAGGGAGGCGGCGGGGACGCCCAGGTCTCCCTCCCCGAGCAGCGGCCCGCGCCCACCCCGGTGACGCCCGCGACCCCGGCCCCCGCACCCGACGCCGGGCGGGAGCACGCCACCCCCGCCGGACAGTCCGGGCACTCTTTCGGGCTCCCCGAGGCCCTCCTCGCCGCGCCCCTGCTCGCCGCCGGTCTCCTCGGCGCCCTCGGCCGCCGGCGCCGGCAGGCACTGTGGCAGTCGGCGCTGGGCAACGTCGGCGGGCGGCGCGGCATGGAGCCGCCCACGCCGACCGGTGCCGCCCAGGACGCGCAGGACGCGCTGCTCGTCGGCGCCGACCCCGAAGGCGTACGCCTGCTGGACCGGTCGCTGCGCGGACTGGCCGCCGCCCTCGCCGCCGAGTCGCGGCCGCTGCCCGTCGTGTACGCGGCCTGGATGAGCAGCAACGGCGACCTGCACCTCCAGCTCGCCCAGCCGGCCGGCAAGCCGCCGACGCCCTGGCAGCTCGGGCAGGACCAGACCTTCTGGATGCTGGCCCGCGCCGACGCCGAGGGGTACGAGGACGCCGACACGGCCGCGCCGTACCCGGGTCTCGTCAGCCTCGGCACCATGGACGACTCGCGGTTGCTGCTCAACCTGGAGGCCGTGCCCGGCCTCGTCTCGCTCAGCGGTACGGAGGCCGACCGGTCCGCCGTGTTCGCGTCGGTCGCCGCCGAACTGGCCACCAACGGCTGGTCGGACCGTATGACCATCACGCTCGTCGGGTTCGGGGACGACCTCACGCCCCTCGCGCCCAACCGGATCCGCCACCTCGACGGGTTCGAGGACCTCTTCGAGACCATGTCCGCCGAGACCCGACAGCGGCGCGGCGCCCTGGGTGCCGCAGGTCACGACTCCGTGCTCACCGGCCGTACCGGGCCCGCCCAGCACACGCGTTGGGCGCCGCACCTCGTCCTGCTCGCCGCCCAGCCGTCCGACGAGGACGCCCTGCGGCTCGCGGAACTCGCGGCCGACGCCAGTCGCCTCGGCATCGGCTACCTCGTCGGCACCGAGGGCACCGATCTGCCCGGCGCCGCCTGGGAGATGGAGATCACCGGAGAGGGGAAGCTGCTCGCGCCGCTCCTCGGGCTGGAGCTGGAGGCCCAGTTGCTTCCGGCCGCGCAGCAGCGGGCCGTCGTCGAACTGTTCACCGACGCCGACCCCGAACGCGGGCCCGGCGGACCGGCCAACACCCCGCCGTTCCTCGTCGACGTCAGCGAGCAGGGGCGGCCCGCGGTGTACGCCCGCCTCGTCGGGTCGTACGAGATCATCGGCCTGGACGCGCCCGACGGGGACCGCAGCGCCCAGTTGCACGAGGCTCTCGCCCTGCTCCTGCTGCACCGTGAGGGCGTCCACCCGCGTGTGCTGGCCTCGGCGCTGTGGCCGCGCGGCGTGACGGCGGACGTGCGCGACGCGCTCCTCGAGCGGCTGCGGGCCTGGCTGGGCACCGACCCCGACGGCAGCGCACGACTGCGCACGGACGCGGGCGGACGGCTCACCCTCGCCAAGTCCGTCGTTTCCGACCTGGACGTACTGCGCTCCCTCTACTACGAGGCCACGCAGGGGCGGGGCGTCGGCAGCCGCCAGGTGCGCGGCCGGCTGCTCACCGACGCGCTGGTGCTGGTGCGGGGGCCGCTGCTCGCCGACCGGCCCGAGGGCCGCTACCGCTGGCTCACCCACGAGATCATCGACGCCCAGCTTCCGCTGCTCGTCGCGGACACCGGCCTCGCGCTCTCCGAGTTCCACCTGGAGAAGAACCGGGCCGAGAAGGCCATCGAGGCGCTGAACGCGGCGCTGCGCACAGCCCCCGCTGACGAGCGCCTGTGGCACGAGCTGCTGCGCGCCACGCACGCCACCGACGACGCCGGCCGGCTCCACGCGCTCGCCGCCGATCTCATCGGCCGCAGCGGCGCGCGCGGTCTGCCGCCGCGCACCGAGGCGCTGCTCGACGAGCTGCTGCCGACCTGGCGCGACGGCGTCGCCGCCGCCGGGTGACCATCGATCTCCCGGTGAACACCGATCTCCTGATCGTCCTGGCCGCCGCGCTCTGGGGCGCGGCGGCCGGCGCGCTGCTGCCCCGCGCGGCCTACCGGTTCTCCGCCCCCTCGGGGGAGGCGTGGCGCGAACGGTGCCCGGACGGCGCGCATCCCGTCCGGGGCTGGCTCGGGCGGGCGCGGTGCGGGCAGTGCGAGGCCGGGGCGGCCTGCTACGGCCCCCGCACCGCCGTCCTCGCCACCGCCACCGCCCTCGTCTGCGCCGCCCTCGCCGCCGCCACCGGCACCCGCCCCGAGTTGGCGGTCTGGCTGCTGCTCGCCCCGGCCGGCGTGCTCCTCGCGGTCGTCGACCTCCGGGTACGGCGGCTGCCCGACCCCCTCACCCTGCCCCTCGCCGGCACCGCACTCGTCCTCCTCGGCCTCACCGCCCTCGTGCCCGAGCACGCCGGGGAGTGGACCACCGCCCTGCTGGGCGCGCTCGCCCTCGGCGCCGGTTACCTCGTGCTGTTCCTCATCAACCCGGCCGGCATGGGCTTCGGCGACGTGAAACTGGCCCTCACGGCCGGAGCCGTCCTCGGCTGGTACGGCTGGCCGACGCTGATGCTCGGCACCTTCGCCGGGTTCCTGCTCGGCGCGCTCTACGGCGGTGCCCTCGTCGTCGCCCGGCGGGCGGGCCGCAAGACGGCCATCCCGTTCGGGCCGTTCCTGATCGCGGGCGCCTTCCTCGGCGTCCTCGCGGGGGCCTACGCGGCCTGAGCACCGACCCGTAGAGGGCCTGGCGTAGGCTGGGCGGGTCCGTCCACAACCCTTACGAACTCTGCGAAAGGGACGCCGGTGACCGAGAAGGCCGACCTTCAGCCCATCCTCGACCGCGCCGCCGCCGGTGGTCGGATCACCCCCGAGGAGGCGCTCGTCCTCTACCGCGACGCCCCGCTGCACGCACTGGGCGCCGCCGCCGACGCCGTACGCAGGCGCAGGTACGCCGGTACCGAGCACATCGCCACGTACATCATCGAGCGCAACATCAACTACACGAACGTGTGCGTCACGGCGTGCAAATTCTGCGCCTTCTACGCCGCCCCCAAGGACACCGCCAAGGGCTGGACCCGCGACCTCGACGACATCCTGCGCCGCTGCGCGGAGACCGTCGAGCTGGGCGGCACGCAGATCATGTTCCAGGGCGGCCACCACCCGGACTACGGCGTCGAGTACTACGAGAAGCACTTCGCCGCCATCAAGAAGGAGTTCCCGCAGCTCGTCATCCACAGCCTGGGGGCGAGCGAGGTCGAGCACATGGCGCGGATCTCGAAGGTGTCGGTCGAGGAGGCGATCCAGCGCATCCACGCCGCCGGGCTCGACTCCTTCGCCGGTGCGGGCGCCGAGCTGCTGCCCGAGCGGCCGCGCAAGGCCATCGCGCCGCTGAAGGAGTCCGGCGAGCGCTGGCTGGAGATCATGGAGATCGCGCACCGGCTGGGTGTCGAGTCGACCTCCACCATGCTCATGGGCACCGGCGAGACCAACGCCGAGCGCATCGAGCACTTGCGCATGATCCGGGACGTGCAGGACCGCACCGGCGGCTTCCGCGCCTTCATCCCGTACACCTACCAGCCCGAGAACAACCACCTGAAGGGCCGCACGCAGGCCACGCTCTTCGAGTACCTGCGGATGATCGCCATCGCCCGGCTCTTCATGGACAACGTCGCCCACATCCAGGGCTCCTGGCTCACGACGGGCAAGGAGGTCGGCCAGCTCTCCCTGCACTACGGCGCCGACGACCTCGGCTCGATCATGCTGGAGGAGAACGTCGTGTCGTCGGCCGGTGCCAAGCACCGCTCCAACCGGCTGGAGATCATCGACCTGATCCGCAAGGCGGGACGCGTCCCGGCGCAGCGCGCCACGACGTACGAGCACCTCGTCGTGCACGACGACCCGGCGAACGACCCCGTCGACGAGCGCGTCGTGTCCCACATCTCGTCCACGGCCATCGAGGGCGGCACGGCCCATCCGGAACTGAAGCTGCTCGCCTCCAACTGAGGACCGTCGTTTCCGTGCTGACGATTCACGTCGCCCAGGCCTCGCCCGAGGCGGCCGTCCTGGTCGACGGCGCGCACGTCGCCGCCGTCGGCCCGTACGAAGAACTGGCCGCCGACCACCCTCGGGCGCGGGTGCGGCGGTGGCCCGGCATCCTGACGCCCGGGCTGCTCAACCCGTACGGCCCAGAACTGCTGGAACAGGCGTACCACCCCGATCCGCGCGAGGCGGGCCGGCTCGGCACCGAGCCGCTCTTCGGGGAGCGCGCACGGGTGCTGCTGCGCGCCGACGCGTCGGCGCCGGGCGCCAGCGCACGCCGCGGGGTGCAGCGGATGCTGGCGCACGGAACGGTCGCCGCCGCAGGTGAGCTGCGTGTCCGCGGCGCCTTGGACGCGGTGCGTCGGGCGGGGCTCGCCATGGCCGCGCGCCCGGCCACCCTGCCCGGCCCCCCGTCGTTCTCGCCGGTACCGCTCGTGCTGCTTCCGGCCCTCGGCGCCGGCAAACCCGCGCGGTTCGCGGTGTTCGACGTACCCGACCGGGCCGCACTCGTGCGCCATGGCGCGTCGACGTGCGTGGCCACTGTCGTGGGCGGCCGCCTGGTGTACCGGCGGGCGTAGGCGCGGGGGCTGTCTGGTGTACCGGCGGGCGTAGGCGCAGGGGGGCGCCTGGCGGACAGGCGCGCGTTGGCGCAGGGGGCCGCCCGGTGGACAGGCGCGCGTTGGCGGAGGGGGTCGCCTGCCACAATGGGACCGTGACCCGAGCCAGCCTGAACAAGCAGCCGCACGAAGTCGCCTCGATGTTCGACCACGTCGCGGAACGGTACGACCTGACGAACGCCGTGCTCTCGCTCGGCCAGGACCGGGCGTGGCGCAAGGAGGTCGCCAGAGCCGTCGACGCCCGTCCCGCGCAGAAGGTCCTCGACCTCGCGGCCGGCACCGCGACGTCCTCCCTGCCCTTCGCCCGCACCGGCGCCTACGTCGTCCCCTGCGACTTCTCCCTCGGCATGCTCCAGGTCGGCAAGGAGAGACACTCCTGGCTGCCGTTCACCGCGGGCGACGCGACCCGGCTGCCGTTCAAGGACGACACCTTCGACGCGGTCACCATCTCCTTCGGGCTGCGCAACGTCCAGGACACCGACGCCGCGCTGCGCGAGATGTACCGGGTGACGCGGCCCGGCGGCCGGGTCGTCATCTGCGAGTTCTCGCACCCCACCTGGACGCCCTTCCGGACCGTCTACACCGAGTACCTGATGCGCGCCCTGCCGCCGGTGGCCCGCGCGGTGTCGTCCAACCCCGACGCGTACGTCTACCTCGCCGAGTCCATCCGCGCCTGGCCCGACCAGCCGGCGCTCGCTCAGCGGCTGGGCAAGGCCGGCTGGTCCCGGGTGGCGTACCGGAACCTGACGGGTGGCGTGGTGGCGCTGCACCGGGGGTTCAAGGAGAGCTGAGAACCGCGCCGCGGGGCGGCTCGCCCGGCTCGGCCAGCTCCCGCCGGAGTCCGCCCCGGGGCGGACCCGGCACCCGCGGCTCCCGGATGCCCCTGCCGCCCTCGCCCTCCCCGAAGTCGAACCATACGTACACCCGCGACTCCCGCGACTCCCGCGGCACGTGCGCGCCGGGCTGCGGGTACTGGCGTACGATGTAGTCGACGACGGCGAGGTGGGGGCCGGGCCGGTCCGGCGCGTGCGGGGACAGACCCTGCGCCCGGGCCGCCTCCCGCGCGTCCACGGCCATCGGGCCGGCCAGGCGCGGTACGCGTACGTCGGA
Source organism: Streptomyces sp. NPDC028991 (assembly GCF_055564775.1). Taxonomy (NCBI): domain Bacteria; kingdom Bacillati; phylum Actinomycetota; class Actinomycetes; order Kitasatosporales; family Streptomycetaceae; genus Streptomyces; species Streptomyces sp. NPDC028991. Next base: position 164,991 of record NZ_JBVHVP010000002.1, read on the forward strand.
TTTACCGGGTACCAGGCGCACGGACGTCACGGACGTCACCCCCCAGCGGTACCCGGCAGAGTAGCTCCGCGGGGCACCGCCGGGAAGCGCCAAGTGGCTTACTGTGACAGTCGCTTACTTACTGTCATGCCCGTGTGAGGGGCAGCCGGTACGTGTAAGGGGAAGCCGGTAGCAGTGCCCCTGCTGCTGCGAGGCCGGGGTCGTGAAGACCTCATCGAGCCGCATGCCCAGGCGCTCCGTCACCGCGATGGACCGGGTGTTGCGCGCGTCGACCATCGCGACCACCTCCGCCACACCGGCCGCCCGCACCCGCTCCAGGGTCTGCCGGGCCGCCGCCGTGACATACCCCTTGCCCCAGTGCGCCCGCCCGAGACGCCAGCCGATCTCGATGTCGCCCTTGGGACCCCAGTCCTGCGGCCACGGCTGGGCGCCGGTGAAGCCGACGACCCGGCCGTTCTCGTCCACCATGGTCCACAGGCAGAAGCCGTGCTCGGCGTCGTGCCGGCGCTGGCGGGCGGTGAGCTCCTCGTAGACGGACAGCTCCGCGGACCTCCCGCCGTGGAACTCCATGACGTCCGGGTCGTCGAAGATCCGATGCCAGGCGACGGCGTCCTCGTCGGTGGGGACGCGCAACCGTACAACGGGGAGAGCTCGGTTCACTGGGCAGCCCTTCAGCCGGGTGGTCGGTGACGCTGAATAGACTGCCCATGTCCAGTGCCCGTCGGCACGCAGATTTTCGAACCTGGGGAGATCCCGCCGTGACCGAGCCCCTCTCCGACCACACCGCCGATGTGATCGTCGTGGGCGCGGGGCCAGCCGGCTCCACGACCGCGTACCACCTGGCCAAGGCCGGGCTCGACGTCCTCCTGCTGGAGAAGACCGCGTTTCCCCGGGAGAAGGTCTGCGGTGACGGTCTGACCCCGCGCGCGGTCAAGCAGCTCGTCGCCATGGGCATCGACATCTCCGAGGAGGCCGGCTGGCTGCGCAACAAGGGCCTGCGCATCATCGGCGGTGGCTCCCGCCTCCAGCTGGACTGGCCGGATCTGGCCTCCTTCCCGGACTACGGACTCGTCCGCAAGCGCGACGACTTCGACGACCAGCTCGCCCGGCAGGCCCAGAAGGCCGGCGCGCGCCTGTACGAGCGCTGCAACGTCGGCGCCCCGGTCGTCGACGACCGCACCGGCCGCATCACCGGCGTGCACGCCAAGCTGGGTGAGGACAAGCGCGAGGTCACCTTCCACGCTCCGCTGGTCGTTGCCGCCGACGGCAACTCCACGCGGCTGTCCCTCGCGATGGGCCTGCACCGCCGCGAGGACCGTCCGATGGGCGTCGCGGTCCGCACGTACTTCACCTCGCCCCGCCACGACGACGACTACCTGGAGTCCTGGCTGGAGCTGTGGGACCGCCGCGGCGCCCAGGACCGCCTCCTGCCGGGCTACGGCTGGATCTTCGGCATGGGCGACGGCACCTCGAACGTCGGCCTGGGCGTGCTGAACACCTCCAATTCCTTCAAGGAGATCGACTGGCGCGAGATCCTCAAGGCCTGGTGCGCCTCCATGCCGGAGGACTGGGGCTACACCCCGGACAACATGACCGGCCCGATCCGCGGCGCCGCCCTGCCCATGGCCTTCAACCGCCAGCCCCACTACACCAAGGGCCTGCTGCTCGTCGGCGACGCCGGCGGCCTGGTGAACCCCTTCAACGGCGAGGGCATCGCCTACGCCATGGAGTCCGGCCAGATCGCCGCCGACGTCATCGTCCAGGCACACGCGCGGACCACCCCGGCCCAGCGCGAGACCGCCCTCCAGCGCTACCCGCGCGTCCTGAAGGACACCTACGGCGGCTACTACACGCTGGGCCGCGCCTTCGTGAAGCTCATCGGCAACCCGAAGGTCATGCAGATCGCGACCCAGCGCGGCCTCACCCATCCCATCCTGATGAAGTTCACCCTCAAGATGCTCGCCAACCTGACGGACCCGACGGGCGGCGACGCGATGGACCGCATCATCAACGGACTGAGTAAGGTCGCGCCGAAGGCCTGACGGGTCTGGTGCCTCCGGTCAGCCCCGGAACCCGGTGAGGCCGCCGGAGTCCCCCTCGAGGGCCCGGGCGTTGGCGGCCCGGCGCGCGAAGACCTCCTCGCGCCGGTCCGCCGACTGCCGCAGCGCCGCCTTGCGGTCGCGCGCGGAGAGCCGGTCCAGGTACACGTAACCGTTCACGTGGTCGGTCTCGTGGGCGAGGCAGCGCGCGAAGTATCCGGTGCCCTCGACGACGAGCGGCTCGCCGTCCTTGTCGAGGCCCCGTACGACGGCCCGGTCGGGGCGCGGTACGGCCATCGTGGCACCGGGCACCGACAGACACCCCTCGCCCTCGTCGAGCAGCCGCCGCGCCGCCGGATCCAGGGACTCCAGCACCGGATTGACGATGTGCCCGACATGTCGGACACCGTCGTCGTCCGGGCAGTCGTACACGAACAGCCGCAGACCGACGCCCACCTGATTCGCCGCCAGCCCGGCTCCCTCGGCGACGTACATCGTGCGGAACATGTCGTCGATGAGCGCGGCGAGGTCGGGCCCGAACTCGGTGACGTCCCGGCACGGCTTGTGCAGGACCTCTTCGCCGACCTCGGTGACACGCCGCACCGACCCGCGCCGGGCCTCGGGCGCGAGCGGAGGGTAGGCGGTGGCGGGCCGCCCCTGTACGAACACACTGGGCATGACGTTCTCCCCTTCGGGTCGTGGACGGGGCCGGTGGAGACCCGGCCCCGTCCACGAGCATGTCAGGAGCGCCCGCAGGGCCGCGGCCCCGAGAGGCTGCGGCCCTGCGTCAGTCGTATCCCGGGCTCCGCCGGAGCCCGTGCGTGTGTGCGCCCTAGAGCACGCGCACCGCGCCGCTCGGCGGGTCGTAGTCCAGCGACGCCTTGACGACACCGGTGGAGGAGTTCTGCGCGCCGACGAACATGCCGTCGCCGACGTAGACGCCCACGTGGTACGCGCTGCCCGCACCGCCCCAGTACAGGATGTCGCCCGGCTGGAGGTTGCTCAGCCCCACCTGGGTGCCGGCGGTGGACTGGGACTGGGAGACGCGCGGCAGGTCGACGCCGACCGACTTGAAGGCGGCCTGCACCAGGCCGGAGCAGTCCCAGGAGTTGGGGCCGGTGCCGCCGGAGACGTAGGCGTCGCCGACCTGGGACTGAACGAACGCGACGACCGCGGCGGCCGAACCGGTGGCCGTGGACGTGTTGCTGCTGACGCCGCTGTCCGAGCCGGTGGAGCTGTCGGAGGACCCGGTGTCCGCCGAGGCGCTCAGGGTGGCGCGCTCGGCACTGCGCGAGGCGCGCTCGGCGGCCGCCTTGCGCGCGGCCTCCTCGGCCTTCTTCTTCTCCGCCGCGGCCTTCTTCTTGGCCTCGGCGAGGTCCGCCTTGGCCTCCTTGGCGGCCTTGGCGGCGGCCGCGTCACGCTCGGCCTGCAGCTCGTAGCTCGCGGCCGCCTGCTGCGTGACGTTCGCGGACTGGGCGACCTGAGCGGACAGGTCGGCCGTCAGGGTGGGCAGTTCGAGGGTCTGCGTCACCGGTTCGGCGGCGTTGGCCGAACCCGACGCCCCGGCGACTGCCAGGGTGCTGAGGACGCCACCGGCAACTCCGGCCCGCATCGCGATGGTCGACGCGCTGCGGCGGGGTTTCCGGTGGCTGCGTATGTGAGCGGTGTGGGACATAGGGACAACCGGTATCAGGAGCTCCTCCATACCTTCAAGAAACGTGTGCTCCGCCACAGTTGTTCAATCGCGTCCCGAATCCCGGGCGTGTCGCTCCTTATTGACGCCCTAACGGACATTGCGGACGGCCCGTAACCCACCTGTGATCACGGGCTTTGATCGTTACGCCCGAATTGCCCCGCGCTTACCACTTGTTGGGACAGTTGGCCAAGCCCGGTTCTCAGGCGTCTCTCATGAATGTGGCGCAGGTCACGGAACGGTTACCCCGTCGGCCGCGTCCGTGGCGCGCGACCGGGCTTCCGGCGCTCGTGAACGCGTGCACGTGTCCACACCGCACCCCGACCCTCCCTCTGATGTGTGAACGCGTCCTCTATCAAGGGTTCGCGTCCAGCACCAATTTGCATGCAAGAGAACCATCTTGATATTGAGGCGCTCGCCGCACGCCTCCTCTGGCCAGCGGCGACGAGCGAAAATGTCACCTCTGGTGATCACCTGAACGCTTCTTGTGTGAAGATCACCGCTCATCCGACTTCATGATCGTTCGTCAGGTGGTGGAGATCACAAAGCTTGTGCAATACCCCGTGTCGCAGATCACAGAGCGGCAGGCATAAGATGCGAGGCAGTTGGGCTTGTGACCTGCTTCACATGTTCGCGATCTTCGCCGGGACGGGCGGAGCTCGTGGGGCTGTTGGGGCGGCTGTGAGTCCGATGCAACCGCCAGCAGTCAGTGCCGACTGAGAGGAGCGAGGAGCGGTGAACGCGTATGCGCCCATCCTCGTACTGGGAGCCCTCGGGGCAGGCTTTGCGATCTTCTCCGTGGTCATGGCCACGCTGATCGGTCCGAAGCGGTACAACCGGGCGAAGCTCGAGGCCTACGAGTGCGGCATCGAGCCGACCCCCACGCCGGCCGGCGGCGGGCGCTTCCCCATCAAGTACTACCTGACGGCGATGCTCTTCATCATCTTCGATATCGAGATCGTCTTCCTCTACCCCTGGGCCGTCACCTTCGACGCCCTGGGGATTTTCGGGCTCGTGGAGATGCTGCTCTTCGTGCTCACCGTCTTCGTCGCGTACGCGTACGTATGGCGGCGCGGCGGCCTGGAATGGGACTGAGGGGCCATTGACATGGGACTCGAAGAAAAACTGCCGAGCGGCTTCCTGCTGACCACCGTCGAGCAGGCCGCGGGCTGGGTGCGCAAGTCGTCCGTCTTCCCCGCCACGTTCGGCCTCGCCTGCTGTGCCATCGAGATGATGACCACCGGCGCCGGCCGCTACGACCTGGCGCGCTTCGGCATGGAGGTCTTCCGCGGCTCACCGCGGCAGGCGGACCTGATGATCGTCGCGGGCCGGGTCAGCCAGAAGATGGCGCCGGTGCTGCGGCAGGTCTACGACCAGATGCCGAACCCGAAATGGGTGATCTCCATGGGGGTCTGTGCCTCCTCGGGCGGCATGTTCAACAACTACGCGATCGTCCAGGGCGTCGACCACATCGTCCCGGTCGACATCTATCTCCCCGGCTGCCCGCCGCGGCCCGAGATGCTGCTGGACGCCATCCTCAAGCTCCACCAGAAGATCCAGAGCTCCAAGCTCGGGGTGAACGCCGAGGAGGCGGCCCGCGAGGCGGAGGAAGCGGCGCTCAAGGCCCTGCCCACGATCGAGATGAAGGGGCTGCTGCGGTGAGCGACGTGAACGACACGACAGGTGACGGGGTGAACCCCGAGAAGGACCTGTCCGCCGAGAACCTCCCCGGCCAGCGCGGTCAGGGCGGTGAGGAGATCCGCGTCCAGCGCGGAATGTTCGGCGCCAACAACGGCGGCGACACCTCCGGCTACGGCGGTCTGGTCCGCTCCGTCCGGCTCCCCGGGCCGGCGAGCAGGCCCTACGGCGGTTGGTTCGACGAGGTCGCCGACGAACTGGAGGGCGCGCTGGAGGAGCAGGGACTCCTGCCCGACAACGCCATCGAGAAGACGGTCGTCGACCGCGACGAGCTGACCTTCCACATCGAGCGCGAGCACCTGGTCCGGGTCGCCCGCACCCTGCGCGACGACCCCGCCCTGCGCTTCGAGCTCTGCACCGGCGTCAGCGGCGTCCACTACCCGCACGACAAGGGCCGCGAGCTGCACGCCGTGTACCACCTGCGCTCGATCACCCACAACCGGCTGATCCGCCTCGAGGTCAGCGCGCCCGACGGCGACCCGCACATCCCGTCGCTGGTCTCCGTCTATCCGACGAACGACTGGCACGAGCGCGAGACGTACGACTTCTTCGGCATCGTCTTCGACGGTCACCCGGCCCTGACCCGGATCATGATGCCGGACGACTGGCAGGGCTTCCCGCAGCGCAAGGACTACCCCCTCGGCGGTATCCCCGTCGAGTACAAGGGCGCCCAGATCCCGGCTCCGGACCAGCGGAGGTCGTACTCGTGAGCACACAGTCAGCGTCCGCGGCCTCGGCACGCGAGACCACCGAAGGCACCGTCTACACGGTCACCGGCGGCGACTGGGACGAAGTCGTCCAGTCCGCCGCCCGGGCCGACGACGAGCGCATCATCGTCAACATGGGCCCGCAGCACCCGTCCACGCACGGCGTGCTCCGCCTCATCCTGGAGATCGACGGCGAGACCGTCACCGAGGCCCGCTGCGGCATCGGCTACCTGCACACCGGCATCGAGAAGAACCTCGAGTACCGGACCTGGACGCAGGGCACCACCTTCGTGACGCGCATGGACTACCTGACGTCGTTCTTCAACGAGACGGCGTACTGCCTGGGCGTCGAGAAGCTCCTCGGTCTCGAGGACGAGATCCCCGACCGGGCCACGATCATCCGGGTCCTCCTGATGGAGCTGAACCGGCTCTCCTCCCACCTGGTGTGCATCGCCACCGGAGGCATGGAACTCGGCGCCACCACGATCATGATCTACGGCTTCCGTGATCGTGAACTGATTCTCGACATCTACGAGCTGATCACCGGCCTGCGGATGAACCACGCGTTCATCCGACCGGGCGGACTCGCCCAGGACCTGCCGCCCGGCGCCGTGGACCACATCCGCGAGTTCGTGAAGAAGATGAAGAAGAACCTCCCGGAGTACGACAAGCTCGCCACCGGGAACCCCATCTTCAAGGGCCGCATGCAGGACGTCGGGTACCTCGACCTGGCCGGCTGCATGGCCCTCGGCGCCACCGGCCCGGTCCTCAGGTCCACCGGCCTGCCGCACGACCTGCGCAAGACCCAGCCGTACTGCGGCTACGAGACGTACGACTTCGACGTCCCGACCGCCGACACCTGCGACTCCTACGGCCGCTTCCTGATCCGGCTGGAGGAGATGCGCCAGTCGCTCCGCATCGTCGAGCAGTGCCTGGACCGGCTTCAGCCCGGCCCGGTCATGGTCGCCGACAAGAAGATCGCGTGGCCCGCCCAGCTCGCCCTGGGACCGGACGGACTGGGCAACTCCCTCGACCACATCAAGAAGATCATGGGCACCTCCATGGAGGCCCTGATCCACCACTTCAAGCTGGTCACCGAGGGCTTCCGCGTGCCGCCGGGCCAGGCCTACGCGGCGGTGGAGTCGCCCAAGGGCGAGCTCGGCGTGCACGTCGTCTCCGACGGCGGCACCCGCCCCTTCCGGGTCCACTTCCGCGACCCGTCCTTCACCAATCTCCAGGCCATGGCGGCGATGTGCGAGGGCGGCCAGGTCGCCGACGTCATCGTCGCCGTGGCATCCCTCGACCCCGTGATGGGAGGCGTCGACCGGTGACCACCTCTTCTTCGGAGCGGGGCGTCAGCCTGGGCATGCCGGAACTGCCCGCGCCCGCCTACCCGGACGACGTCCGGGCCCGGCTGGAGACCGACGCGCGCGAGATCATCGCCCGCTACCCGGACTCCCGGTCCGCCCTCCTGCCGCTGCTGCACCTCGTGCAGTCGCAGGAGGGGCACGTCACCCGCACCGGCATGCGGTTCTGCGCGGACATGCTGGACCTGACCACGGCCGAGGTCACCGCGGTCGCCACCTTCTACACCATGTACCGGCGCGGGCCCGGCGGCGACTACCAGGTCGGCGTCTGCACCAACACGCTGTGCGCGGTCATGGGCGGCGACGCGATCTTCGAGTCCCTCCAGGAGCACCTGGGCGTCGGCAACGGCGAGACGACCGAGGACGGCAAGGTCACCCTGGAGCACATCGAGTGCAACGCGGCCTGCGACTTCGCACCGGTCGTGATGGTCAACTGGGAGTTCTTCGACGACCAGACCCCCGCGAGCGCCCGTCGCCTCGTCGACGACCTGCGCGCGGGGCGGCCGGTGACGCCCACGCGCGGTGCGCCGCTGTGCACCTTCAAGGAGACCGCCCGGATCCTGGCGGGCTTCCCCGACGAGCGGGACGGCGCCGTCGCGGCCGGCGGCAGCGCGGGTCCCGCCTCCCTGGCCGGCCTGAAGCTGGCCAAGGGCGAGGCGTCCGCCGCGCGCGTGGTGCACCCGCGGGACGGCGGACCGCACGACGCGCCGCAGGACCGGGCCGTGCACGACCCGTCTCCGACGGAACATCTCAGCTCGCACGACGCGCCGCAGGACACATCGGCATCCGATTCGGCCCACCCGGCGGGCCCTGTCGCCGAGGAGGGGGAGTGATGACCGTGGCAGCCGAGATCAAGGGCACCAGCCCGGAGAAGCTGCTCGCACCCGTGCTGTCGGCCTTCTGGGACGAGGACGAGTCCTGGACTCTCGACGTCTACCGGAGGCACGAGGGGTACGAGGGGCTCCGCAAGGCGCTGGCGATGGCGCCGGACGACCTGATCGCGTACGTCAAGGAGTCCGGTCTGCGCGGACGCGGCGGCGCGGGGTTCCCGACGGGGATGAAGTGGCAGTTCATTCCCCAGGGGGATGGCAAGCCTCACTATCTGGTTGTCAACGCCGACGAGTCGGAGCCGGGAACCTGCAAGGACATCCCGCTCCTCTTCGCGAACCCACATAGCCTCATCGAGGGCATCGTCATCGCGTGTTACGCCATCAGGTCTTCGCATGCCTTCATCTACCTGCGTGGTGAAGTCGTCCCAGTGCTGCGGCGGTTGCACGAGGCCGTGCGCGAGGCCTACGCGGCCGGCTTCCTCGGCGAGAACATCCTGGGCAGCGGGCTCGACCTGGAACTCACCGTGCACGCGGGCGCGGGCGCGTACATCTGCGGTGAGGAGACCGCACTGCTCGACTCGCTCGAAGGCCGCCGGGGTCAACCGCGGCTCCGTCCCCCCTTCCCTGCCGTCGCGGGCCTCTACGCGTGCCCGACTGTGGTGAATAACGTCGAGTCGATCGCATCGGTTCCCGCGATCCTGAACAAGGGCAAGGACTGGTTCAGGTCGATGGGCAGTGAGAAGTCCCCGGGCTTCACGCTCTACTCGCTCAGCGGCCACGTCGCGGGCCCCGGCCAGTACGAGGCACCGCTCGGCATCACGCTGCGCCAGCTCCTCGACATGAGCGGCGGCATGCGCCCCGGCCACCGGCTGAAGTTCTGGACCCCGGGCGGCTCCTCGACGCCGATGTTCACCGACGAGCACCTCGACGTCCCTCTCGACTACGAAGGAGTGGGCGCCGCGGGTTCCATGCTCGGCACCAAGGCACTCCAGTGCTTCGACGAGACGACCTGCGTCGTGCGGGCCGTCACCCGCTGGACCGAGTTCTACGCCCACGAGTCCTGCGGCAAGTGCACACCGTGCCGGGAAGGCACGTACTGGCTCGTCCAGTTGCTGCGGGACATCGAGGCCGGCAAGGGCTCGATGAGCGATCTCGACAAGTTGAACGACATCGCCGACAACATCAACGGCAAGTCCTTCTGTGCCCTCGGCGACGGTGCCGCCTCGCCGATCTTCTCCTCGCTCAAGTACTTCCGCGAGGAGTACGAGCAGCACATCACGGGCCGCGGCTGCCCCTTCGACCCGGCCAAGTCGACGGCCTGGGCCGACCGCACGGAGGTGAACGCATGACCGTACAGCAGTCTGTGAGCGGCTCCGCCGCGGGCCAACGCCCCTCGGGAGGGGGAGAGGCGGCGGTCCCGCCGGAGGACCTCGTCTCGCTGACGATCGACGGCGCCGAGATCAGCGTGCCCAAGGGCACCCTGGTCATCCGGGCCGCCGAACAGCTCGGCATCGAGATCCCCCGGTTCTGCGACCACCCCCTCCTCGACCCGGCCGGCGCCTGCCGCCAGTGCATCGTCGAGGTCGAGGGCCAGCGCAAGCCCATGGCCTCCTGCACCATCACCTGCACCGACGGGATGGTGGTGAAGACCCACCTGACCTCGCCCGTCGCCGAGAAGGCCCAGCACGGTGTGATGGAGCTGCTGCTCATCAATCACCCGCTGGACTGCCCGGTCTGCGACAAGGGCGGCGAGTGCCCGCTGCAGAACCAGGCCATGTCGCACGGCCAGTCCGACTCCCGCTTCGAGGGCAAGAAGCGGACCTACGAGAAGCCCGTGCCGATCTCCACACAGGTGCTGCTCGACCGCGAGCGGTGCGTGCTGTGCGCCCGCTGCACCCGGTTCTCCAACCAGGTCGCGGGCGACCCGATGATCGAGCTGATCGAGCGGGGCGCACTCCAGCAGGTCGGCACCGGCGAGGGCGACCCCTTCGAGTCGTACTTCTCCGGCAACACCATCCAGATCTGCCCGGTCGGCGCGCTCACCTCGGCGGCGTACCGGTTCCGCTCCCGCCCCTTCGACCTGATCTCCTCGCCGTCCGTGTGCGAGCACTGCGCCGGCGGCTGCGCGACCCGCACCGACCACCGGCGCGGCAAGGTCATGCGCCGCCTCGCGGCCGAGGACCCCGAGGTCAACGAGGAGTGGATCTGCGACAAGGGGCGCTTCGCCTTCCGGTACGCGCAGCAGCGGGACCGGCTGACGACGCCCCTGGTGCGCAACGCCGAGGGCGACCTGGAGCCCGCCTCCTGGCCGGAGGCCCTGCAGATCGCCGCTCAGGGGCTGCTCGCCTCGCGGGGCCGGACCGGCGTGCTGACCGGCGGCCGGCTCACCGTCGAGGACGCCTACGCGTACAGCAAGTTCGCGCGCGTGGCGCTCGACACCAACGACATCGACTTCCGCGCGCGCGTGCACAGCTCCGAGGAGGCCGACTTCCTGGCCTCCCGGATCGCCGGACGCGGCCGTGACCTCGACGGCACGGGAGTCACGTACACCACGCTGGAGAAGGCCCCCGCCGTCCTGCTGGTCGGGTTCGAGGCCGAGGAGGAGGCGCCCGGCGTCTTCCTGCGGCTGCGCAAGGCCTGGCGCAAGCACGGGCAGAAGGTCTACGCCCTGGCCACGCACGCCACGCGGGGCCTGGAGAAGGCCGGCGGCACGCTGCTGCCGGCCGCCCCCGGTACCGAGACCGAGTGGCTGGACGCGCTCGCGAGCGGTGTCGGCCTGGAGGACGGTGGCGCCCGCGCCGCCGAGGCACTACGCACCGAGGGCGCCGTGATCGTCGTCGGCGAGCGGCTGGCGTCCGTGGCCGGCGGGCTCACCTCCGCCGCGCGGACCGCCGCCGCGACCGGCGCCCGGCTGGTGTGGATCCCGCGCCGGGCCGGGGAGCGCGGCGCGATCGAGGCGGGTGCGCTGCCGTCGCTGCTCCCGGGCGGGCGCCCGGCGACCGACCCGCGCGCGCGTGAGGAGGTGGCCGCGGTCTGGGGCCTGTCCGACCTTCCGCACCGCTACGGCCGCGACACCGGCGAGATCGTCGAGGCCGCGGCCCGGGGCGAGCTCCAGGCACTGCTGGTGGCGGGCGTCGAGGTCGCCGACCTGCCCGATCCGGCACGCGCGCGTGCGGCACTCGCCGAGGCCGGTTTCGTGGTGTCGCTGGAGCTGCGGACCAGCGAGGTCACCGAACTCGCCGACGTCGTCCTGCCCGTCGCCGCGGTCGCCGAGAAGGCCGGGACCTTCCTGAACTGGGAGGGCCGGGTGCGCTTCTTCGAGGCCGCGCTCAAACCGGACCAGATGACCCGCCGTCTGGCGCCCGCCGACGCCCGCGTGCTCCAGATGCTGGCCGACGCGATGGACGTACACCTGGGCCTGCCGGATCTGCGCACCACACGCGCGGAGATCGACCGGCTCGGCGCCTGGGACGGGCCGCGGGCCGGCGAACCGCTGGGGACCGCGAGCGCGCTGCCGCGGCCGGCCGCCGGAGAGGCCGTACTGGCCGGGCACCGGCTGCTGCTCGACCAGGGCGTCCTCCAGCAGGGAGACGAGGCGCTCGCCGGTACGCGGCACGCCGCGCAGGCGCGCGTGTCGGCCGCCACGGCCGCCGAGGCCGGCGTCGAGGACGGCGGCCTCCTGGCCGTCGCCGGTCCCGCGGGGAGCGTCGAACTCCCCTTGCGGATCACCGAGATGCCCGACCGGGTCGTGTGGCTGCCGTTGAACTCGGTCGGCACCGGTGTCGCCTCCGACGCCGGAGTGCTGCCCGGGACCCTTGTCCGCATCGGTCCGGCGACGCCGGCAGGCGTAGCCCCCAAGGAGGTGGAGGCATGAGCCCGTACCTCGCCGCTGAAGACCTCTCGATGTTCGGCACCGACCCGTGGTGGCTGGTCGTCGTCAAGGCGGTCTTCTGCTTCGCCTTCCTGATGGTGACCGTGCTGTTCTCCATCGTGTGGGAGCGCAAGGTCGTCGCCTGGATGCAGTTGCGTGTCGGCCCGAACCGGCACGGCCCCTGGGGCATGCTCCAGTCGCTCGCCGACGGCATCAAGCTGATGCTCAAGGAAGACGTCATCGTCAAGCGCGCCGACAAGGTGGTGTACGTCCTCGCGCCGATCGTCGCGGCCATCCCGGCCTTCATGGCGATCGCGGTGATTCCCTTCGGGCCGGCCGGCAACGAGATCTCGATCTTCGGTCAGCGCACCGCCATGCAGCTCACCGACCTGCCGATCGCGCTGCTGTACATCCTCGCGGTCGCCTCGATCGGCATCTACGGCATGGTGCTGGCGGGCTGGAGCTCCGGCTCGACCTATCCGCTGCTCGGCGGGCTGCGGTCCTGCGCGCAGATGATCTCCTACGAGATCGCGATGGGTGCCGCGTTCGCCTCGGTGTTCCTCTACTCGGGATCGATGTCGACCTCGGCGATCGTCGAGCAGCAGAACGACCGCTGGTACATCGTGCTGCTGCCGGTCTCGTTCATCCTCTACATCGTCACCATGGTCGGCGAGACCAACCGAGCCCCCTTCGACATGCCGGAGTCCGAGGGCGACCTGGTGGGCGGCTTCAACACCGAGTACTCGTCGATCAAGTTCGCGATGTTCATGCTCGCCGAGTACGTGAACATGGTGACGGTCTCGGCGGTCGCCATCACCCTGTTCCTCGGCGGCTGGCGGGCCCCGTGGCCGGTCAGCACCTTCTGGGAGGGCGCCAACCACGGCTGGTGGCCGCTGCTCTGGTTCGTGCTCAAGGTCCAGTTGCTCTTGTTCTTCTTCATCTGGCTGCGCGGCACGCTCCCGCGGGTCCGCTACGACCAGTTGATGAAACTCGGCTGGAAGGTCCTCATCCCGGTCTCCCTGGTCTGGCTGATGCTGGTCGCGACCGTGCGGGCGCTCAGGAACGAGAACTACGACTTCGCCGACATCGCGCTCTACATCGGCGGCGGTGTCCTGGTCCTGCTGCTGTTGTCCTTCGTCGTGGACATGTACCGCGACAAGGGCAAGCAGGCGGCGGCCCCGGTCGAGGAGCCGGCCGCCTTCGACCCGATGGCCGGGGGCTTCCCGGTACCGCCGATGCCCGGGCAGGAGCTGCCACCGGTGCCGCGACGCCGTCCGCGCCGGGAGCGGGAGCTGATTGTCAGTGGTGGGCCCGATACTCAGAGTGACGAATCTGTGGGCGGATCTACGGATGGAAAGGAGGCGTCCGATGGCTGAGGAACCCAAGGAGACCGACCCCGGTTTCCAGAACCCTGTGGCCGGCTTCGGCGTGACCTTCAAGGCCATGTTCAAGAAGCGGCTGACCGAGCAGTACCCGGAGCAGCAGAAGACCACCGCTCCGCGCTTCCACGGACGGCACCAGCTCAACCGCCATCCGGACGGCCTGGAGAAATGCGTCGGCTGCGAGCTGTGCGCCTGGGCGTGTCCCGCCGACGCCATCTACGTGGAGGGCGCGGACAACACGGACGAGGAGCGCTACTCGCCGGGCGAGCGGTACGGCCGCGTCTACCAGATCAACTACGCCCGCTGCATCCTGTGCGGCCTGTGCATCGAGGCGTGCCCCACACGCGCGCTGACGATGACCAACGATTTCGAGCTCGCCGACTCCAGCCGTGCCAACCTCATCTTCACCAAGGAGCAGCTGCTCGCCGGCCTCGAGGAGGGCATGGTCGACTCGCCCCACGCCATCTACCCGGGGACGGACGAGCAGGACTACTACCGGGGCCTGGTCACCGAGGCCGCGCCCGGGACGGTCCAGCAGGTCGCCCACTCCGAGGGGGAGGTCGTCCAGGAGGCCGACTCGACCTTCGGCGGGACCGAACCGGCGTCGGAGGAGGTGATCCGCCGATGACCGAGCAGCTCGCCGCCGCAGCGACTCTCTCCGCCGGCACCTCCACCGGAGAGGCCGTCCAGTTCTGGATCCTCGGCACGGTCGCGGTGATCGGCGCCCTGTGCACCGTCTTCATGAGGAAGGCCGTGCACAGCGCGCTCTGCCTCGCCGGAACCATGATCATCTTGGCGGTGTTCTACCTCGCCAACGGTGCCTACTTCCTCGGCGTCGTGCAGATCGTCGTCTACACCGGCGCGATCATGATGCTGTTCCTGTTCGTGGTGATGCTCGTCGGCGTCACCGCGGCGGATTCCCTGAAGGAGACCATCAAGGGACAGCGCTGGCTGGCCCTGCTCTCCGGGCTCGGCTTCGGCATCCTGCTGATCGCCGGCATCGGCAACGCGTCCGTCACGGAGTTCAGCGGCCTCGCCCAGGCGAACGCGAACGGCAACGTGGAGGGCCTCGCGTCCCTCATCTTCACCAAGTACGTCTTCGCCTTCGAGATCACCGGCGCCCTGCTCATCACGGCAGCCGTCGGCGCCATGGTGCTCACCCACCGCGAGCGCACCGAACGGGCGGCGACCCAGCGCGAACTGGCCGAGCGGCGCGTCCGCGAGGGCAAGCAGCTGCCGCCGCTCCCGGCCCCCGGCGTGTACGCCCGGCACAACGCGGTCGACATCGCGGGCCTGCTGCCCGACGGCACCCCGTCCGAGCTCACCGTCAACAAGACGCTGCGCGAGCGGGGCCAGATCCGCGACGTGTCGATGGAGGCGCTGGGCGACCTGAAGGCGCTGGAGCAGCGGGCCGAGGAGCGTCTCGAGCGCAAGGCGGTCGAGCCGGGCAACTCCAAGCCGTCCGAGGAGGCGTCGAAGTGAGCCCCGTCAACTACCTGTACCTCGCGGCCCTGTTGTTCACGATCGGCGCCACCGGCGTGCTGATCAGGCGCAACGCGATCGTGGTCTTCATGTGCGTCGAGCTGATGCTCAACGCCTGCAACCTCGCGTTCGTCGCCTTCTCCCGCATGCACGGCAACCTCGACGGCCAGATCATCGCCTTCTTCACGATGGTCGTCGCCGCCGCGGAGGTCGTGGTCGGGCTCGCGATCATCGTGTCCCTGTTCCGTTCCCGCCACTCGGCCTCGGTCGACGACGCCAGCCTGATGAAGCTGTGAGGGGTCGCTAGAACCGTGACTAACGCAGAGAACTTTATTGCGCTGCTGGTGGCGGCGCCCTTGCTCGGAGCGGCGGTCCTGCTGTGCGGTGGACGCCGGCTGGACGCCGTCGGTCACTGGATCGGCACGCTGCTGGCCGCCGCGTCCTTCGTGATCGGCGTCGTCCTCTTCACCGACATGCTCGGCAGCGGTGCCGAGGACCGCACCCTGACGCAGCACCTGTTCAGCTGGATCCCGGTGGAGGGATTCCAGGCCGACGTCGCCTTCCGGCTCGACCAGTTGTCGATGACGTTCGTCCTGCTGATCACCGGCGTCGGCTCGCTCATCCACCTGTACTCGGTCGCGTACATGGAGCACGACGAGCGCCGTCGTCGCTTCTTCGGCTATCTGAACCTGTTCCTGGCGGCGATGCTGCTGCTCGTCCTCGCCGACAACTACCTGCTGCTGTACGTCGGCTGGGAGGGCGTCGGCCTCGCTTCCTACCTGCTGATCGGCTTCTGGCAGCACAAGCCCAGCGCCGCCACGGCCGCGAAGAAGGCCTTCCTGGTCAACCGCGTCGGCGACATGGGCCTGTCCATCGCGATCATGCTGATGTTCCTGTGGTTCGGCACCTTCGCCTTCGGGCCGGTGCTCGGCGGACACGGGGAGGCCGGGCTCGCCGGCTCGGCCGACGAGGGCAAGCTCACCGTGATCGCCCTGATGCTGCTGCTCGCCGCCTGCGGCAAGTCCGCCCAGGTGCCGCTGCAGTCCTGGCTCGGGGACGCGATGGAGGGCCCGACCCCGGTCTCCGCCCTCATCCACGCCGCGACCATGGTGACGGCGGGCGTGTACCTGATCGTCCGCTCCGGCGCCATCTTCAACGGCGCGCCCGACGCGCAGCTGGTCGTCACCATCGTCGGCGCGGTCACGCTGCTGTTCGGTGCGATCGTCGGTTGCGCCAAGGACGACATCAAGAAGGCACTGGCCGGCTCGACCATGTCGCAGATCGGCTACATGGTGCTGGCCGCCGGACTCGGCCCCATCGGCTACGTCTTCGCGATCATGCACCTGGTGACGCACGGCTTCTTCAAGGCCGGGCTGTTCCTCGGCGCCGGTTCGGTCATGCACGGTATGAACGACGAGGTCGACATGCGCCGCTACGGCGGACTGCGCAAGTACATGCCGGTCACGTTCGTCACCTTCGGCCTCGGCTACCTCGCCATCATCGGCTTCCCCGGTCTGTCCGGCTTCTTCTCCAAGGACAAGATCATCGAGTCGGCGTTCGCCAAGGGCGGCACCGAGGGCTGGATCCTCGGCGCCTGCGCCCTGCTGGGCGCGGCCATCACGGCGTACTACATGACGCGCGTGATGCTGATGACGTTCTTCGGCGAGGAACGCTGGCGCAACGCCCCGACGCCGTCGCCCGCGAAACCCGACGTGGAGCCCGCCGCCGAGACACGCGGCGAGTACACACCGCCGCACCCGCACGAGTCGCCGAAGATCATGACGATCCCGATGATCGTGCTGGCCGTCGGCTCGGTGTTCGGCGGTGCGTTCTTCAGTATCGGCGACCGCTTCGTGCACTGGCTGGAGCCCATCACCGGGCACGACCACGGCCACGCGCCGATCAGCGCCCTGACGGTCACGATCTCCACGGTCGCCGTGATGGTGATCGGCGTGGCGGCCGCCTGGGCGCAGTACGGCCGCCGTCCGGTCCCGGCCGTCGCCCCGCGCGGGTCGCTGCTCACCCGGGCAGCCCGGCGCGACCTGCTCCAGGACGACTTCAACCACGTCGTCCTGGTCCGTGGCGGCGAGCACCTCACGCGCTCCCTGGTCTACGTCGACCACAGCCTGGTCGACGGGGTCGTCAACGGCACGGCGGCCTCGGTCGGCGGCCTGTCCGGGCGGATGCGCAAGCTGCAGAACGGCTTCGTGCGCTCGTACGCGGTCTCGATGTTCGGCGGTGCGGCGGTCCTCGTCGCCGCGACCCTGCTGATGAGGGCGGTCTGATACCGATGTCCTTTCCTCTGCTGACAGTCACGGCGGCCCTCCCGGCCGTCGGGGCGATCGCCACGGCAGCCGTGCCGGCCACGAAACGCACCGCGGCCAAGTGGCTGGCGCTGCTGGTCTCGCTGGCCACGCTCGCGCTGGCTATCACGATCCTGATCCGGTTCGACCCCGGCGGCGACCGCTACCAGCTCACCGAGTCCCACGCCTGGATCGCCGAGTTCGGCGTCCGGTACGAGCTGGGCGTGGACGGCATCGCGGTGGCGCTGATCGCGCTGACCGCCCTCCTGATCCCGTTCATCATCCTCGCGGGCTGGCACGACGCCGACCCGCTGGAGACCGGCAGCAGCCGGTGGCGGCCGACGCAGGGCTTCTTCGCCCTGATCCTGGCCGTCGAGGCGATGGTGATCATCTCCTTCGAGGCCACCGACGTCTTCCTCTTCTACATCTTCTTCGAAGCCATGCTGATCCCGATGTACTTCCTCATCGGCGGCTTCGGGGACCGGGCCCACGAGCACGGCGAGAAGACGGCCGCCACCCAGCGGTCGTACGCGGCGGTGAAGTTCCTCCTCTACAACCTGGCCGGCGGCCTGATCATGCTGGCCGCGGTGATCGGGCTGTACGTGGTCGCCGGGAACTTCTCCCTCACCGAGATCGCCGAGGCCCGGGCGAGCGGCGAGCTGACCATGTCGACGAGCACCGAGCGCTGGCTGTTCCTCGGCTTCTTCCTCGCCTTCGCGGTGAAGGCACCGCTGTGGCCGCTGCACACCTGGCTGCCCAACGCCATGCAGGAGTCGACCGCCCCGGTCGCCGTGCTCATCACGGCGGTCGTCGACAAGGTCGGCACCTTCGCGATGCTCCGCTTCTGCCTCCAGCTCTTCCCGGAGGCGAGCAAGTGGGCGACGCCGGTCGTCCTCGTCCTGGCGGTCATCAGCATCATCTACGGGGCGCTGCTCGCGGTCGGCCAGCGCGACATCAAGCGGCTGATCGCGTACGCGTCGATCTCGCACTTCGGCTTCATCATCATGGGCATCTTCGCGATGACGAGCCAGGGCCAGTCCGGCGCGACGCTCTACATGGTCAACCACGGCATCTCGACCGCCGTGCTCATGCTGATCGCCGGCTTCCTGATCTCGCGGCGCGGCTCGCGGCTCATCGCCGACTACGGCGGAGTGCAGAAGGTCGCCCCGGTGCTCGCCGGCACCTTCCTGATCGGCGGCCTGGCGACCCTGTCCCTGCCGGGCCTGGCGCCGTTCGTCAGTGAGTTCCTGGTCCTGGTCGGCACGTTCACGCGCTATCCGGTGATCGGCATCATCGCCACCTTCGGCATCGTGCTCGCCGCGCTCTACACACTCGTCCTCTACCAGCGGACGATGACGGGCCCGGTGAAACCGGAGGTGTCCGCGATGCCCGACCTGCGGGTGCGTGAACTGGTGGTCGTGGCACCGCTGGTGGCGCTGCTGATCTTCCTGGGCGTCTTCCCGAAGCCGGTCACGGACATCGTCAACCCCGCGGTGGAGCAGACCATGTCCGACGTACACAAGAAGGACCCCCAGCCTGAGGTGGAGGCGGCCAAGTGAGCGCAACAGCCGTCCACAGCCTGTGGACAACGGCGGCGGCCGATCCGATCTCGAAGATCGACGCGCCGAAGATCGAGTACGGGCAGTTGTCGCCCGTCCTCATCGTCATCGGCGCGGCGATCATCGGAATCGCGATCGAGGCGTTCGTGCCGCGCAGGTCCCGCTACTACGTGCAGACGTTCGTGTCCGCCGTCGCGCTCGTCGCCGCCTTCGCCGCGGTCGTCGCGCTCGCGGCGGGCGGATACGGCACGACCAAGGCGGGCATCGCGGCGATGGGTGCCATCGCCGTGGACGGGCCGGCCCTGTTCCTGCAGGGCACGATCCTGCTGGCGAGCCTGGTCGGCCTGTTCACCTTCGCAGAACGGCGCCTCGATCCGGAGGTGCACGGCAACCGCGTCGACTCCTTCGCCGCGCAGGCCGCGTCCGTACCGGGCAGCGAGAGTGAGCAGAAGGCGGTGAAGGCCGGGTTCACCACCACCGAGGTGTTCCCGCTGCTGCTCTTCGCCGTCGCCGGCATGCTGGTCTTCCCGGCGGCCAACGACCTGCTGACGCTCTTCGTGGCGCTGGAGGTCTTCTCCCTCCCGTTGTACCTGCTGTGCGCGCTGGCCCGCCGCAAGCGGCTGATGTCGCAGGAGGCGGCGGTCAAGTACTTCCTGCTCGGCGCGTTCGCCTCCGCGTTCACGCTGTTCGGCATCGCCCTGCTCTACGGCTACGCGGGATCGATGTCGTACGGCACGATCGCCCAGGTCGTCGACGGCACCGTGCAGAACGTCACCCCGGCGCTCGCCGACACCATGGGCAACGACGCGCTGCTGCTCGTCGGGTCCGCGCTGGTCGTCATGGGTCTGCTGTTCAAGGTGGGCGCGGTGCCGTTCCACATGTGGACGCCGGACGTGTACCAGGGCGCGCCGACACCGGTGACCGGCTTCATGGCGGCGGCGACCAAGGTGGCCGCCTTCGGCGCCCTGCTCCGCATCCTCTACGTCATCCTGCCCGGCCTGCGCTGGGACTGGCGTCCGGTGATGTGGGCCGTGGCGATCGTCACCATGCTGGGCGGTGCGATCGTCGCGATCACGCAGACGGACATCAAGCGGCTGCTGGCGTACTCGTCGATCGCGCACTCGGGCTTCATCCTCGCGGGTGTCATCGCGACCACTCCCGACGGCATCTCCTCCGTCCTCTTCTACCTGGCCGCGTACTCCTTCGTCACGATCGGCGCCTTCGCGGTCGTGACACTGGTGCGCGACGCGGGCGGTGAGGCGACCCACCTGTCGAAGTGGGCCGGGCTCGGACGCAGGTCACCGCTGGTGGCGGCCGTGTTCGCGGTGTTCCTGCTGGCCTTCGCGGGTATCCCGCTGACCTCCGGTTTCTCCGGCAAGTTCGCCGTCTTCAAGGCGGCGGCGGAGGGCGGCGCGGCTCCGCTGGTGGTGATCGGTGTGATCTCGTCGGCGGTCGCGGCGTTCTTCTACATCCGGGTGATCGTCCTGATGTTCTTCAGCGAGCCGCGTCCGGAGGGCCCGACCGTCGCGGTGCCGTCACCGCTGACGATGACGGCGATCGGCGTCGGAGTGGCGGTCACGGTGGTGCTGGGCGTGGCGCCGCAGTACTTCCTGGACCTGGCCGGACAGGCGGGGGTGTTCGTGCGCTGACGCGGCGCCCGCCCGTACGGAGACGGCGGCCCGGCACCCTGAGGGGTGCCGGGCCGCCGTCGTGTGCGGGCCCGGCCCTACTCGCCGCTGCGGCGCGGCTTGATGCCGGTCAGGTCGAGGTCCATCGGGA
Source organism: Streptomyces sp. NPDC028991 (assembly GCF_055564775.1). Classification (NCBI taxonomy): domain Bacteria; kingdom Bacillati; phylum Actinomycetota; class Actinomycetes; order Kitasatosporales; family Streptomycetaceae; genus Streptomyces; species Streptomyces sp. NPDC028991. The sequence continues at coordinate 185,701 of NZ_JBVHVP010000002.1, forward strand.
AGGGTGCGCTCAGCTTCATGCGCTCACGGAAGATGCCCACGCCGACGTAGGCGCGAGTGGTGGGCTCCAGCTCGAAGGCGTGGACGACGGCAAGCCCCTTCTCGTTCTCCACTCGCCAGTAGTGGGCGATTCCCGCCCGGGCGTACTTCAAAGGCTTGGTCTCGCGGTCGCGGGAGAGGGACTCGGCCGAGACGACCTCGATGGCCAGGGTGACGGCATCGGCGGGGTAGCGGGTCTGCTCCGGGTCGTCGACCACGTCACCCCGCACGACGATCCCGTCCGGCTCCGGCCGGTTCTGCCGGTCGATGTCGATGGTGAACTCGCGGATGACCTCGAATTCCGCCGGGCGAGGGACTGGAGCTGCCATTCGAAGAAGCTCACAGCGCGGGAGCGGAATAGGGTCTGCGGACTCACGAAGACGAGGCTCCCGTCGATCAGCTCCGTGTGCGGAGGCAGGTTCGGAAGCCGGTCCAGGTCGTCCGCGGTCCAGCCGCCCTCGGGCGGGATCGGCCAGTCGGGTGTGGACGCCTTCGGCGCGACGCTCATCAGCGCTCCCATGGGACGGAGTCTCGTGGGAGCGATCAGACTATCCGCCGGAAACGGACGGGTCTCCCGCGAACGTGTGACCGACTGTCGTGTCCTTGACGCGGGAGACGGACATGACCCGGGGCGAGCCTGTGGATAACTCCGGGGCTGTCGGCGCGGACCCCTATCGTTGAGGCAGTGGTCGGGACAGGGCGGACCAGACAGGCCGGACAGACCGGGCGGGCCGGATGGACCGGACGGGCGCGGCAAGACGTACGGGGGACGGGACGATGGGCGGGACGGGCGTGATCGGCGAGATGGCAGAGGCGGCACAGGCGAGGGACACGGACAGCGAGGCGCTGGCCACGTTGCACCGGGTCTTCGGGTACGAGGCGTTCCGGGGCGAGCAGGAAGCGGTCGTCGAGCATGTGATCGCGGGCGGCGACGCCGTCGTGCTCATGCCGACCGGCGGCGGCAAGTCCCTGTGCTACCAGATTCCGTCCCTGGTCCGGCCCGGCACGGGCATCGTGGTCTCGCCGCTCATCGCGCTGATGCAGGACCAGGTGGACGCGCTGCGGGCACTCGGTGTCCGGGCCGGGTTCATGAACTCCACACAGGACTTCGACGAGCGGCGCGTGGTGGAGGCCGAGTTCCTCGCCGGCGAGCTGGACCTGCTGTACCTGGCACCCGAGCGGCTGCGGCTCGAAGGCACTCTCGACCTGCTCTCCAGGGGCAAGATCTCCCTTTTCGCGATCGACGAGGCGCACTGTGTCTCCCAGTGGGGCCACGACTTCCGGCCCGACTACCTGGCCCTGTCCCTGCTCGGCGAGCGCTGGCCGGACGTGCCCCGGCTCGCGCTCACGGCGACGGCCACGCACGCGACGCACCGCGAGATCACCGAGCGACTGAACATGCCGGCGGCGCGGCACTTCGTCGCGAGTTTCGACCGGCCCAACATCCAGTACCGCATCGTGCCGAAGTCCGACCCGAAGAAGCAGCTGCTGAGCTTCCTGAGCGAGGAGCACCCCGGCGACGCGGGCATCGTGTACTGCCTCTCCCGCAACTCCGTCGACAAGACCGCCGAGTTCCTCTCCCGCAACGGCATCGAGGCGGTGCCGTACCACGCGGGCCTGGACGCGGGCACCCGAGCCGCGCACCAGTCCAGGTTCCTGCGGGAGGAGGGCCTGGTCGTGGTGGCGACCATCGCCTTCGGCATGGGCATCGACAAGCCGGACGTGCGGTTCGTCGCCCACCTCGACCTGCCCAAGTCGGTAGAGGGCTACTACCAGGAGACCGGCCGCGCCGGGCGGGACGGCCTGCCGTCGACCGCCTGGATGGCGTACGGACTCAACGACGTCATACAGCAGCGCAAGCTGATCCAGTCGGGCGAGGGCGACGAGGCGTTCCGCCGCCGCGCCCAGTCCCACCTGGACGCGATGCTCGCCCTGTGCGAGACCGCCCAGTGCCGCCGCGGCCAGCTCCTCGCCTACTTCGGGCAGGATCCGGACCGGCCCGGCTGTGGCAACTGCGACACCTGCGTAACTCCACCGGAGACCTGGGACGGCACCGTCCCGGCACAGAAGATGCTCTCTACGGTGGTGCGGCTGAAGCGGGAGCGTGGGCAGAAGTTCGGCGCGGGACAGATCATCGACATCCTGCTGGGCAAGCGCACCGCCAAGGTGATCCAGTTCGACCACGACCAGCTCTCCGTGTTCGGCATCGGCGAGGAGCTGACCGAGGGCGAGTGGCGGGGCGTCGCCCGGCAGCTGCTGGCCCAGGGCCTGCTCGCGGTCGAGGGCGAGTACGGCACGCTGGTGCTGACCGAGAGCAGCGGGGCGGTGCTGCGGCGGGAGCGTGAGGTGCCGCTGCGAAAGGAGCCCAAGAAGCCGGCCACGGCACGGTCGGCAGCCGGCGGACGGGACCGCAAACCCAAGGCCGCCGCGGCCGAACTCCCCGAGGAACTGCTCCCCGCCTTCGAGGCGCTGCGCGCCTGGCGAGCGGAGCAGGCCCGCGAGCAGGGCGTCCCGGCGTACGTCATCTTCCACGACGCCACGCTCAGGGAGATCGCCACCGCCTGGCCCACCTCCATCGGACAGCTCGGAGGCATCAGCGGGGTCGGCGAGAAGAAGCTGGCGACCTACGGAGAGGGCGTGCTGGCGGTGCTGGCGGGACTGGCCGGACCGGCCGCCGCCACGGCGCCCGCGCCAAGCGGCCCGTCGGACGACTCCGTCCCCGGCGCGGACCAAGCCGACGCCTGGCCCGAGCAGGAGCCCGATCCCGAGCCCGACGACTGGATATAGAGGGCTCGCCGGCGGTGGTGGCGCACCGCGCCGTCCGGGCGTGGTCCTGGGGCCCGCGGTTGCCTACGCCAGCGCCGTCAGGCCCGGTGCGAAGGTGATCAGCAGAGGGATGAAGGGGACCAGGGCGGCCGTTGCCGTGGTCAGGGCCCTGTGGCGGGGCAGCAGGCGGGGCGGCGGCTCCAGGAGGCGGTCGACCCGTTCGCCGAGGAGGCGGTGGCTGGAGGAGCAGGACAGCACGCCGCGGTGCTGGTTCAGCTCGATCAGGGCCAGCGCCGTGGTCAGATGGCCACAGCGGCGCGAGGCCGTGTCGTCGGCGGCGAGCTCGACCAGACGGTGGGTCTGGTCGCAGAAGTGGGCGAAGAGCGGGACCCGCGGGAAACCGGTGGCCAGCGCGGTGGACAGGTGCAGCAGCCAGTCGTGGCGGGCCCGGGCGTGGCCGCGTTCGTGGGTGAGTACGGCGTCGAGCTGGTGGTCGGTGAGGCGTTGCAGGGCGCCGGTGGTGACGATCAGCTGGGGCGGGTTGCCGGGCATCCACCAGGCGTCCGGGTACTCGTCCTCCAGAACCTGCACGGGACCGCGGGCGGCGGGGAGCCCGGGGGGCAGGTCGGGGGCGCGTTCGCGCAGGTGGGCGCGTGACTGGGCACGGCGGCGGCGGGCCTCGACGAGTTCGCGGGCGAGCATGGCGGTCGTCCAGGCGGCGCCGCCGGCCAGCAGCAGGGTGAGGGCGGCCGCCCAGGGCGGGCCGGCGGAGAGGTTGTAGGCCGCGGTGACCGCGGGCGGCGCCGGCGCGAAGAGCTGGGCGCGGACGGTGCCGAAGACGGCGGCGGCGCCGAGGACGAGGGCCGTCAGACAGCACAGCAGGACGGTGGCGACCAGGCACTGCCACACCCACAGCGCCACCACGGGATCCCGCTCGGGCCACGCGGACCGGGTCAGCGCGCGCGGCACCGGTACCGCGGCGGTCACGGCGACGACGAACAGCAGGAGCAGGCAGACGGTCATGCCACGGGCTCCGGATCCTGGTCGGAAGAGCGGCTCTGGCTGTGGTGCGGTGGTGGTGGGCGGCGCCGGGGCCGCGGCGGGTCCCGGCGCACGCCGACCCCGCGCGGGTGCGGACGTGCCGCGCACACCGCCCGACGCCAGTATGACGGTGCCGGGCGGTGCGAGTCAGGACCCGGCGGGCAACGGATCCGGGCGCACGGGAGTGGCGGGAGTCACCGCCGGGCCGGCGCCCCGACCACCCGCCCGGTCACCTCACCCAGCCCGACCCGGGTGCCGCCCGGCCCCGGCGCCCAGGCCGACAGGGTCACCACGTCCCCGTCCTCCAGGAACGTCCGCTTGCCGTCGGGGAGTTCGAGGGGATCGTGTCCGTTCCACGTCAGCTCCAGCAGGGACCCGCGCTCCCGCTCGGCCGGCCCGCTGACCGTGCCGGAGCCGTAGAGATCGCCGGTGCGCAGGGAGGCGCCGTTGACGGTCATGTGGGCCAGTTGCTGGGCGGCCGTCCAGTACATGGTGGAGAACGGCGGCTCGGAGACGACGTGACCGTTGAGGGCGACGGAGATCCGCAGGTCGTAGCCGCCGGGTTCGTCCCGCTCCCCGGCCGTGTCGTCGAGGTAGGGCAGCAGTTCGTGCGTGCGCTCCGGTGGGGCCACCCGCGCCTCCTCCAGGGCGTCCAGCGGCGTGATCCAGGCCGACACCGAGGTGGTGAAGGACTTGCCGAGGAACGGGCCGAGGGGGACGTACTCCCAGGCCTGGACGTCCCGCGCGGACCAGTCGTTGAGCAGGCAGAGGCCGAAGACGTGCTCGCGGAAGTCCCCGAGCGCCACCGGACTGCCCAGTTCGGACGGAACCCCCACCACGAAGCCGACCTCTGCCTCGATGTCGAGGCGAACGGACGGACCGAAGACGGGAGCGGCGTCGGTGGGGGCCTTGCGCTGCCCGGACGGGCGTACGACGTCCGTGCCGGACACGACGACCGTGCCGGAGCGGCCGTGGTAGCCGATGGGAAGGTGCTTCCAGTTGGGGGTGAGGGAGTCGGCGGCGTCGGGGCGGAAGATCTGGCCGACGTTCCGGGCGTGGTTCTCGGAGGCGTAGAAGTCGACGTAGTCCGCGACCTCGAAGGGCAGATGCAGCGTCACCGAGGAGAGGGGGTGGAAGAGGGGCTCCAGGGTTTCGCGGTGGGAGGGGACCGTCACCCAGGCCGTCAGCGCGCGCCGTACGTCGGACCATGCGGTGCGGCCGGCCGCCAGCAGCGGGTTCAGAGTGGGGCGCGCGAGCAGGGAGGCGTACGGCGACCCGAGCGCGTGGGCCGCCGCGCCGGCGTCGAGGACGTGGTCGCCGAGCCGGACGCCCACCGTCCGCTCCTGCGCGCCGGGTACCGAGAACACGCCGTACGGAAGGTTGTGCGGGCCGAAGGGGTCGCCCTCGGGGACATCGAAGGGGGGCATCGGGTGCTGCCTCGCTTTCGTGCTCGCCATGTGCGCCGTGCGCGCCGGGTGCACCACGTGGTTCGTGGCCGGGCCACACGTTACGGGTGACATACCGGTCTTGGGCAGTGCGTCGGGAGGTGGCGGTGCGTGGCGGGGGAGGGCGCGCGTGGCTGGTCTGACGTGCGAGGAGCGGCCCGCGCGCCGGTGCGTGAGGCGGAGGGAGGGATCTCTGGGGCGGCTCTCGCCCCCCACGTACGCCTCCCGCGTACGCCCCGCGTGAACGTCCGTAGACGCGGCGCTCCGTTTCCGCGGATGTGGCGCTCCGCTTCCGTTCGTGTGCGGGAAGTTGTCCACAGGCCGGTACGCAATCTTGACGGAGCGGTGCGAACGGGGCGACTCTGGGCGGGTGCCGGAAGGCCTCGGGGAGGGGGCTTTCGATGGCACACCAGGGGGGCGGATGGCCATTGGGGAGGCCGGTCCGGGTTCGGTGCGGGATGGTTCGCAGCCGAGGAAGCGGCTGGAAGAGACCATGCGCAGCCGACTGGGCCGGGAATGCGTGTACGTACCGTCATGCCGTTTCGGGCTGTACGCGGCACTGCGTCACTGGTGCCCGCCGGGCGGCCGGGTGCTGATGTCGCCGGTCAACGACGACGTCATCTTCTTCGTCGTGCTCGCGGCCGGACTACGGCCGGTGCAGGCGCCGCTGAACCCGTCGGACGCGTCCGTCGACATCGATGCCGTGCCCGAGGAGACGTGGGGCTCGCTGTCCGCCGTACTGACGACGAACCTGTACGGAAACCCGGACCCGGCGCCCGGACTGCGGGCCCGTTGCGACGCGTTGGGCATCCCGCTGTTCGAGGACGCGGCGCACGCCATCGGCAGCGAGGTGGGCGGGCGGCCGGTCGGCGCCTGGGGCGACGCTTCCGTCTTCAGCCTGTCCAAGCACGTCGGCGCCAAGGCGGGCGGAATCCTCGCGGTCGCCGACCCGGGGCTGCGGGAGGCGCTGGAGAAGACCTGCGACGACCTGCTGCTGCCGCGCCGCGCCACGGCCGAACTCGCCTACGCCGTAAGGCCGTACGCGGAGGCGGCCGTACGGGGACTGCGGCTGCGGCGGGCGGCCTGGGCCACGCTGCGCCTGCTGGGGCTGATGGAGCGGGAGGAGATCCGGATGCCGCTGCGTCCGGAGGGGCTGGCCCGCGCGGTCGCCTCGGCCCCCGACCTCGACGCCCACGACCCCTGGGTCCGCGTCGACATGCACGACTACCGGCTGCGGGCCGGACGGTTCCGGCTCGGGCGCATCGGGCGCGGGCTCGACCGGCTGGACGACGTACTCGCCGACTGCCGTGCGGGTACGGAACTGCTGCTGTCGACGCGCTGGGCGAAGCCGTCCGCGTGGGAGGGCGCGAGGAGCCGGGCGCCGGGCGCGGCGCAGCCGTTGTTCCGCGTGCCGCTGCTCGTGGCGGACCGGGACGCGGCGGTGCGGGCACTGGCCCGGCGCGGCATCGTCGTCGGCTACCTCTACGACCCGCCGCTGGACGACTACGCGGGCGCCGCCTTCACCGACCCGTCGCCCTCACCCGAGGCAGCGCGCTGGTTCGCACGGCACGCGCTGCCCGTGGATCCGCTGCGGGCGCGTGCCGCCGTCGCGGCACTGGAGGAGTCAGGAGTACTACCGGCCGAGGCACCGGAAGGGCTGGTTCCGTCCGGTGGCTGAGACGCGGGTGCACGAGAGGGCCGCGGCACCCGCGGGCGGCGGCCCGACGCTGTCCGAAACCGGGCGCGGCGGCGACTCGCTCTTCAAGAACGCCTATTTCCTGATGCTCAGCACCGGTGTCTCCGCCGTGCTCGGCCTCGGCTTCTGGCTCGTGGCCGCCCGCTACTACTCGGAGGAGGCCGTCGGGCAGGGCTCCGCCGCCATCGCCGCCATGCGGCTGCTCGCCAGCATCACGGCCACCACGATGATCGGCGCCGTCGTCCGCTTCGTGCCGCGCGCCGGTCGTGCCACCGGGCCGCTGGTGTGGCGCGTGTACGCGGCCAGTTCGGTGGTCGTCGCCGTGGCCGCCGTGCTCTTCCTGCTCACCCTCGACCTGTGGGGTGCGTCGTACGCGCCGCTGGGCACCACCGAGGCGGGAGCGCTGTTCGTCGCCGCGTGTGTGGCCTGGGCGTTGCTCACCCTCCAGGACGGTGTGCTGACCGGATTGCGCAAGGCTGAGTGGGTGCCCGCCGGGAACGCGGTGTTCTCGGTCGGGAAGCTGATCCTGCTGGCCCTCTTCGCCACCACGCTGCCGGTGCTCGGCATCTTCGTGTCCTGGGCCGTGGCCATCGCCTTCTCCACCCTGCCGCTCGGCTGGCTGATCTTCCGCAGGCTCATCCCGCGGCAGGTCGCCGCGGACCGGGACGTGGAGCCGCCCAAGGTCCGGGAGATGGGCCGGTTCCTGGCCGGGGACTCGCTGGGCGCGCTGTTCAGCCTGGCGATGATCAACCTGCTGCCGGTGATGGTCGCGGTCAACTTCAGCGCCGCGGAGAACGGCTACTTCTACGTGGCGTACACCGTCGGCGGCACGATGGAGTTCATGGCCATCAACATGGCCTCCTCCCTCACCGCCCACGCCTCGCACGACCCGCGCCGCCTCGCCGACGGCGTCCGCGGGGCGCTGCGCCGCATGACGCTGCTGCTGGTACCGGTGGTGCTCTTCCTCGTCGTCTTCGCCCCGCAGATCCTCGCGCCCTTCGACGAGGGCTACGCCGAGCACGGCTCCACGGTGCTGCGGCTGCTGGCCATCGGGGCGCTGCCGAGAATCGTGGTCGAGCTGTACATCGGCGTGCTGCGCGTCCAGGGCCGCACCGGCGTGCTCGCCGCCGTGCAGGGCACCATGTGCGTCCTCGTACTGGGCAGTGCGACGGTGCTGTTCACCCCGGCCGGGATCGCGGGCGCCGGCTGGGCCGTGCTGGGCAGCATGACCGTGGTCGCGGCCGGCTGCGTGCCCGGCCTGCGCGCCGCCCTGCGAGGCCGCGACGGAGCCGGGCGTTCCGGTGGGCCCGAGGGCTCGGGTGCCTCCGGCGGCTTCGGACTGCGGGGCGGCCGGAAGCCGGGCTCCGGCAACTCCTACGGCACCCACTGGGCCCGGTTGAACGCCACCGCCGGATACGGCACCAGCTGGGCGCGGCGGGCGGCGTACGCGCACGGCCAGCCCGACGAGGCGCCACGGGAGGACACGGTCGCCCTGTTCATAGGCCGCCCGGGGTACGAGCGGGAAGCCCTGGAGGCGGACACCCTCGCGGTGATCGTCCGGGGGCCCCGGCACCCCGACGCCGAGCCCGGTTCCGCCTCCGGTCCGGACGCGTCGTCGGTTCCTTCGTCGGTCCCGTCGGGCGCGACATCGGACTTGGCCGGTGTGCCGGACGCGACCGATGCGCCGGACGCAACCGATGCGCCGGACGCGACCGATGTGCCCGTACCGGTCGACGCGCCGAGCGCACCCGACGCGCACGAAGGGGCGGACGTGATCGGGGTGCGTTCGGGCCTCGGCTCCGGCTCCGGCTCCGGCTCCGGTTCGGGCTCCGGTTCGGGATCCCGCCCCGGTTCGGGTCCCCGTCCGGGGACCGGCGGAGACCACGGCTACGGCTGCTCCCACGGGGGCGGCGAGTCCGCCGAGAGCCGCGACGACGGGTTCGAAGGCGGGTTCGGTGGCGGGATAGGCGGCGGGATCGGGCCGGTCCCCGAGCGGCGTCTGAGGCCTGCCCTGTGGCTGCTGCTCGGCGTCGCCACCGTCGTCTTCCTGGTGGCGCTGCGCGACTTGCCGTGGCTGGGTGGCGTCTCCGAGGTCGGGGCCGAACTCACCGGGCAGGAGCTGTTGCGGGGGCTGCCCTCGCCGGCGCTGGTCGCGGGGGCTCTGATGCTCGTGGTGTTCGTGGCGGCCGTGACCCTGTGCGCCTCGCAAGATCCGTGGCTGCCCGGTGGCGCGCTGGGCGCCGCCATCCTCGCCCTGTACGCGGCACCCGTCGCGCTCGGCCGGGAACCGGAGGCGGTCGGCGGGACGTTATACACCGAGACGGCCGGATTTATCGCGGAAGCGGTTGGGCTCGACGGGCCCGGACCACTGCTGCGCTGGACACCGCTCGTCCTGCATCTGCTGTGTCTCGTACCGCTGTGGCTGCTGCTCGCGAAGGCGGGCGACCGGCTGCCGTGGCAGGGACGCTGGGGGGTTCTGTATCTCGCCGGGGTGGGGGGCTGGGTCTGGCGTCAGGAGCTCGCTCCGATCGCGCCGCCTCTTCTCCTGCTGCTCGTCCTCGTAGTCCTGCTCCTCTCCCTGCGTCGCCCTGCCTTGTCGATGAATCCGACTAACCCGACTAACCCGACGAATCCGCCGAGCGCGTCGAGCACGCCGAGCGCGTCGAGCACGCCGAGCGCGTCGAGCCCGCCGAGCGAGTCGAGCATGAGAAGCGCGTCGAGCACGACCAGCGCGTCGAGCACATTGAGTGTGTCGGGTGCGACGGACACGACGGACGCGGCGGAGCCCCAGCACCGCGCCAGACCGAACGGCAAGTCCAGGGACTGATCAAGCACAGAGCCGAATCGCCAGGGGGGAACCGTCGTGCGTCCGCCAGTAACTCCACGGGAGAGATCCGCACCAGAGCCCACGCCCGGGCGGGAGACCCCGGACGCGCCGAACCGGGCCGTACCGACAGCTTCGGACGCGTCGGAAGCCGGCGAGACCCGCACCTTGCCGGAGCAGGCCCCCCGTACCTCACAGGAGTCGGCCACCACGGCCTCGGACGAGGCGTCCGCCCGGCCCGGCCGGGAGACCACCGCACGCGTCCACCGTCCCCCTACCCCGGAGCCCTCCGGCTCCGTCACCGAGCCGCCCGTGACGGATCTGTCCGACCTCCCCCCGGCCGTCTGGCCGGCCCGTGCGGCCGCCGCCTGGCCGGCCGTGCCGCTGCTCGTCGCGCTCGCCCTGTGGGGCTACGCGATGCGGCACACCGACGTGTCCGCCCTGGACGACTTCGGCCTGGTCAGCGCCCTGCATCCGACCTTCTGGGCGGGCCTCGCCGTGCTCACCGCGGGCTTCTGGTTCACGGTCCGCGACCCGCGCCGCCCGGGTGGCTGGTCGCTCGCGTACGTTCTGGGCCTGCTGGTGATGGAGCGGGCCACCCAGGCCGTTCTCTACCCGACTCCGCTCTACGCGTGGGCGTGGAAGCACGACGCGGTCATCGACCACCTGCTGACGTCCGGCGGACTCCAGACCGCGGACCAGCTCGGCGACATGGCCGTCTACGACCAGTGGCCGGGTTTCTTCGCCGCCCAGGCGGCGCTGGTGCGGTTGCTGGGCGTGGACAACGCCGCGATGTACATGGCCTGGTGGCCGCTGGTCTCCAGCGTGCTGCTGCTGCTTCCGCTGCTGTTGATCTACCGGACCTTCACCGAGGACCGGCGGCTGATCTGGACCGCCGTCTGGCTGTTCTGCGTCGCCAACTGGGTGGGCCAGGACTACTTCTCCCCGCAGTCCGTCGCCTTCCTCCTGCACCTGGGCGTCATCGCGGTCGTCCTGCGCCGCTACGGCCGTTCCGGCGGGCGGCGCGGCCGGCAGGGCCAGGCGGTGTGGACCGTACTGCTCAGCGTGCTGGTCACCGCCATCGTCGTCTCGCACCAGCTGACCCCGGGCATGCTCGTCGTCACGCTCCTCGCCCTGGCCTGTACGCGCCGCTACCGCCACTGGGTCCCGGCGGTCACCACGGTCGTGATCTTCCTGGCCTGGTGTCTGACGGCCGCGCTGCCCTTCCTCTCCGCCGCCATGCCGGAAATGATCCGCTCCATAGGCGACGTCGGCGCCAACGTCGAGACCGGGTACGGGGCCACCCCCACCGGTACCGGAGCGGTCGCGACCTCCTGGGCGGCGCGGCTGCTGTCGGGCTCCGTGCTGCTGTTCGCGCTGGTGGGTGTACTGCGCCAGCGGGTGCTGCGGCACCGGGCGCTGCCGCTGCTGCTGGTGGCCGCGGCGCCGCTTCCGATGTTCGCGGCGAGCAGCTACGGCAGCGAGATGATCTTCCGGGTGCTGATGTTCATGCTGCCGGGGGCGGCCTTCTTCGCCGCTGCCGCGCTGCTGCCCAAGGTCCGCACGCTGGCCGCCGACGCCGCCGCGCGGGAGCCGGGCGGGTGGGGCGGACGTGCGCCGGCCGCGCGGGCCTTACTGCCTCCGCTGCGCTACGGCGCGTGGGTGCCGCTGCTCGTGCTGCTCGCCGGGAGCCTCGCGTTCGTGCCGAGTTACTCGGGCAAGGACCGCATCAACTACTTCCCGCCCGGGGAAGTGGCCCTCGTCCAGCACCTCTTCGACCAGGCCCCCGACGACTCCCTGGTCGTCGCCGCCAACCGGAACTACCCGCTCGCCTACGAGGAGTACTGGAGAGTCGACCACTACTGGTTCCTCGACGACGACCGGCGCCACGTCGACGAGATCGTGCGCGACCCGGCCGCCGTCCTCGCCCGCGACATGGCCGCCGTCGAAGCACCGGCCCGCGCCTACTTCCTGCTCACCCAGGGGCAGACGGCCAACTCGGAGATGAACGGCCAGTTGGACGAGGCGCAGTTGGAGCGCGTACGGGAGTCCGTGGCGGCCTCACCCAGGTTCGAACTGGTCGCCGAGAACAGCGCCGGCGTGCTCTACGCCCTGAAACCGGCGAGCTGACAAGGGGAGCGAGGCAGGCCATGACACCGCAGGACCCCATGACACCGCAGGACCCCATGACACCGCAGGACCCCATGTCACCGCGGGCCGCCATGTCACCGCAGGGTCCCGCGCCACCGCAGGGTCCCACGACACCGCCGGACGCCATGACACCGCAGGACCTCGTGATCCGTATGCTGCCCCCATTCGCCGGCTGGCTGGCGCTCGCCGCGCTCGCACTGCCCGGCGGCTCCCCCTTGCGCGGCGCGGCGGTCGCCGCGTTCCTGGCCGTCGGCCCGGGCGCCGCCCTCGTCGGGATCTGCGGCCCCGCGCTGCGGGCCCGCCGTGCCGAAGGCCCCGTCGAGCGCCGGTACGCGGACTTCGAACGCCACTCCGACCTGCTGGAACGGCTGATGCTGGCCGTCCTGCTGAGCGTGGGCGCCGCGATGCTCGTCGCCACCGTGCTGATAGCCGCGCAGGCCTTCAGCGGGGACCGCGTCCTGCTGACGCTCACCCTGCTGACCACGCTCGCCGCGTTCTGCCCGCGCCTGCGTGCCTCCCCGACGACGTCCAGCGCGGCGCCGGGGACGGCGCCGAGGACACGGAAGGGTTCCACTCTGTGAGGTTCCCCCGTCCCGCTCGCCGTACGACCGGAGACTCGACGACGACCGGACAGCACCGCAGGCCCAAGGCCCCCGAGGGCCCGGGCCGGCGTCGGCTGCTGATCACGTCCGTCACGGCCACCTGCGCGGTCCTGGTCGCGTTGCTCGCCCTGCGCGACGCCTCCGGCCCCGCAGACCCGGCCGACGACGGGAGGTGCCGCCCGACCGAGCTCCTCGAGCCGCCCTGCGGCGCCTGGTTCGGCGCCTTCGTGCCGCACGACAAGTCCGACCTGGCCGAGAAGGTGCACGCCTACGAGAAGAACGTCGGCCGCAGGCTCGACATCGTGTACACGTACCACGACATGTCGGCGGTCACGGACACCCGCCTGGAGGGCCAGCTCCTCACCGAGCAGGAACAGCGCGTCGGTGAGGACCGCATGCTGCTGCTGTCCTGGGAGAGCAAGTGGTGGGGCGGCACGAAGCAGCAGCAGCCCACCTGGAGGCAGATCGCCGCCGGCGACCTGGACGACTCCGTGATCGACGTCCAGGCCCAGCGCATCAAGGAGTACGGGGAGCGTACGGGCAAGAAGGTGTTCCTCTCCTTCGACCTGGAGATGGACACCCGCACCCCGGACAACGGCACTCCGGCCGACTACGTGCGGGCCTACCGGCACATCCACGACCGGTTTCGCGAGCTGGGCGTCGACAACGTCGTGTGGACCTGGATCATCACCGGCTACCTGAACCACGCCGACCTGTTCAAGGGCATGTATCCGGGGGACGAGTACGTCGACTGGATCGGTTACAACCAGTACAACTACTACCTCTGCCACAAGACGGACTGGCTCAGCTTCTCCCAGACCCAGCACGCCACCCACGACTGGATCCGCGCCAACCTCTCCGACGACAAGCCCCTGATGCTCTCCGAGTTCGGCAGCGCCTCCGACCCGAAGCGGCCGGACCGGCAGGCCGACTGGTACGCGCAGGTGCCCCGGGTGCTGAAGGAACTGGAGGGCGTCAGGGCAGCCCTCCAGTGGAACTACCGAGACCCGGGACCGCACTGCAACCTGGCCGTGGCCAATGACCGGGCGTGGGCCAGCCTGCGCAAGGTGGCCGCCGACCCCCACCTCAACCAGCCGCTCGAGTGACGGAACCCACCCCGCTGACCGCCCGGCGGACTCGGGCCCTGGGCCGGGCACGTTGACTATCCGGCGAACTCGGGACCCCGGACCATGGCCCGCCCCCGCCGGTACCACCGCCACGCGACCGTCTGCGGCTCGTCCCGGTAGGGGGCGATCCGGGCGCCCGCCCCTGCCAGCCACCCCTCGACGTCGGCGACCGTGTGGCTCCGCCGCACGATGAGCCGGGCGATGCGGTACCGCTCGTCGCGGTCCGAGCTGAGCGCGTGCCGCACGGCGGTCGCCGTCTCGTACCCGGCGCGGGCCGAGAACGACCGTACCTTCGCGCTGTTGTAGCCGTGCGGGTAGGCGAGGTGGCGGACCGGGTGCCCGAGGGCGTCCTCCAGTACGGCCTTGGACGTGCGCAGCTCGTACGCCAGCCCTTTGGCGGGCAGCGTGTCGAGCTGGGCGTGGGTGACGGTGTGGCTGCCGATCTCCATGCCGGAACGTTCCAGCTCCGCCGCCGCGTCCAGGGTCATCATCGGGGCCGGGGGCAGCAGACTGCGACCGCCCGGGGTGATGGCCCCGGTGGTGAGATAGGCGGTGGCGGGCAGAGCACGCTCGGCCAGCGCCTCGGCCGTGGGACCGGGCAGGTCGGCGAAGCCGTCGTCGAAGGTGAGCAGCACCGGCCGAGGCGGCAGGGGCGCCCGCCCGGTGAGGTGGTCGGCGAGCACGCTGATCGTGACCGGCGTCATGCCGCTGTCCACGATCGCGTCCAGGTGGGAGGCGAACTCCTTGGGCGTGACGGTGAACTCGGCGATCCAGGAGGGCGGATCGTCCATCACGGCGTGGTAGAGGAAGACCGGTATGTGCCCGCCGGATCCGCCCGTTCCGCTCGCCCCATTCGACTCGTTCGCCCTGGTCCCGCTGGTCCCGCTGGCCCCGCTGGTCCCGCTGGTCCCGCTGGTCCCGCTGGTCCCCCTCGGTCGGGGCGCCCCGCTCGGTCCGTCTGCCGCGGGGACGTCGTCCCGCGCCCCCGCCGCTCCCGGGGCCCCGGCCTCGCTCATCGCGCCTCCAGCCCGACCGTACGCAGGGCGCGGCGGGCCCGCAGATAGCCGACGGGGCCGTACAGCATGCCCCGGCGCTGCAACCGGGACAGACGCCGTGGCCATGGATGGGTGCGGGAGTCGTGCCCGCCCGGAACCTCCGCCGCCGTGTCCGCACCGGCGTCGGCGGCGCGTACGGCGGTCAGGCCCCGTGCGTGCGCGAGCCCGCCCGGCACCCGCGCGAGGAAGGCCGGCAGCAGCGCCGGCCGGTTCACCAGGATCGCCGTGAGATACGCGGTGAGGCCCGCGCCGTAGCCGTACGCCTGGGTCTCCAGGTCACGCCAGGTCTCCCGGTGGTGGTGCCAGACCAGCGCGCGCGGGGTGTAACGCAGCCGCTGGCCCAGGGCGAGGACGCGGACGAAGCCGTAGAGGTCGTCGCCGCCCCGCGCGCGTGTGCCCGCGCCGGTCGCCGGGTCGAAGCCGCCGACCGACCGCAGCACCGACGTACGGAAGGCCATGTTGGCGCCGGAGCCGAACCGGCCCGCGGTGAACGGGAACAGCGGCTCGTCGGCGGGCGGGCGCTCGGGGTCGTACGTCCGCGGGGTGAACCCCTTCGCGAAGCCGCCGTGGCTCTCCAGGAGCACCTGGGCGGGAGTGCGCAGCCGCGCGGGCAGGATCAGCCCCGTGGCGCAGCCCAGGCGCGGATCGGCGGCGAAGGGGACGGTCAGCTCGGTGAGCCAGCTCGGGTCGGCGACCACGTCGTCGTCGGTGAAGGCGACCACCTCGCCCCGTACGGCCGCGAGGCCCCGGTTGTGGGCGATGGCGAGTCCGGGCACCGGCTCGCACACGTAGCGCACCCGCTCGCCGTATTTGCGCTCGACGAGTTCGCGGGTCTCCTCGGTCGTGGGCGCGTTGTCGACGACGACGATCTCGTAGTCCGGGTGGTCCTGCGCGAGCAGTGAGTCCAGCGCGCGGGCGAGCTGGTCCGCGCGTTCCCGGGTGGCGACCACGACACTGGCGGACGGCGGCGGCCCGGGCAACGGCTCGGGCGGCTCCCCGTGCGGCAGCTCCCGGGCGAGTCCGGTCAGCACCTTTGCGGGATCCGCTCCTTCGGGCACCTGCCCGAGCAGGGTGCCGACGGGCACCCCCGCCCGCCTGACCAGGAGGAAAACCGCGCCGGACGTCACCGGCGCGCTGCCCGGCCCGGGTCTCAGCTCCGCCCGTTCGGTGCTGTCACCCCCATCGCCCCGCTGGGTGCCGTCACCCTCATTGCCCTGCTGGGTGCCGTCGGCTCCCTCGGCTCCCTCGGCCCTCGCGCCCCGCTCGGTGCCGTCGGCCCCCGTGCCCCGTTCGGCGTCATCGCCCCGCTCGGTGGTGTCAGCCGCCGCGCTCTCGCCGCCGAGATCCAGCTCGGCGACCTGCACCGGCCCGATGCTCAGGAACCCCTCTATCGCCCGCCGTGTCTCCTGCCGCGCACGCCGCACACCGGCCATGCGCCCACCCCCTCGTGGTTGCCCTCCGTCATGACCGGCGCAGCCGGGCCGCGCCCCTCAGCGTCCGTACCGCCAGCGACGCCAGCCGGGGCCGGTCGCGCACGAAGCCGTGCGCGCGGCGGGCCGGCTCGCGGCCGAGCCAGTGCAGCGCGGCGCCCGCCCCCACCCGCGTCACCGCCCCCTCGTACACGGACAGGTCTCCGGTCTTCAGCGAGTCCTTGTACTCCGCGGGACCCCGCCCCATGTCGAGCATGCCGATGCCCGCGGCGGCGGCGGCCTCGGCCATCCGCAGATGCAGCACCAGCCCCGGCGAGTACTTGGCGAAGTCCGGGTCGTACGCCGGGAACCAGCACGCCAGGACCGTCGCCGAGCGCAGTCCGAAGTGGGCGGCGACCGGGCGGCCTGCGGCGTAGAGCACGGACAGGGTGCCGGTGCACTCAGGCGCCCGGGTCCTGGCGAGCCGTCCGACGAGCCGGGTGATCCACTCCTGCGCGAACCGGTCCCGGCGTCCCGTCCTGCGGTACTGCGCCGACTTCCACTCCATGAGCGTGCGCAGCGCGGCCGGGTCACGTTCGTCGAACACGAAGCGCACGTCCCCGACCTGACGGCCGAGCCTGCGCTCCTTGGCGAGGGTGGTCTTCAGGAACTTCGGCGACCGGTCGCGCAGTACGCTCTCGTACGCCTCGTAACCCTGCTCCACGTCGATGACGTAGGTGGTGTGCTCCTCGGCGGCGTGCGGCACGAACAGCCCCTGCTCCGCCTCGAGGTTGTCGAAGGCGAAGCTCGACAGGGAACAGGCCCGCAGCAGTTCCCGGGTGTCCGGGATGAGGCCCGGGCGCAGCACCGCGCCCTGGCAGTCCGAGACGCCGAGCCCGATCGCCCGGCCCTGACCCAGCCGTCCCCGCTCGTGCGGCAGGAAACCGGCCGCATCACCGCCGTCGTACACCACCGCCACCCGCGCCCGCGGCCGTACCCGGCCCACGACGTCGGTGAACTCCGGTTCCATGAACGGATTGCGTGGTGCCGTCGATTTGGCGCGCAGCTCGCGCCAGTGCTCCCGTTCCCCCTCGCCCAGTTCCTCCGGCCTGAGCACGCGCACACGTCCGCTGTTCAACCCGACCCCCCGATCAAGTCCCCCTGGACAGAAGGACGGTACCCCCGGGGACGGTTCGGCCGGTAGGTAGCGGACCATGTTGTTGCCAACCGGTGCACAGGCCCTTAACCGGCTTTAGCCGATGAAGCCGGTGATGTGCCAGGTTTCGGACACGAACGTGCGTCCTCGTGCGCACTCGTGCCGTACTCGTGCGGACTCGTGCCGACCTCGCGCGTCCTCGTTCGGAAGCGATCGCGGGTGAGTCGGACAGGTGCGGTGTCCGTATTCTCTGATCATGGACCGCACCGCGTATTCACTCGTCGCCACCGACCTCGACGGCACGCTGCTCCGCGGCGACGACACCGTGTCCGACCGGTCACTGGCCGCGCTGACGCGGGTGGCCGAGGCCGGTGCGCGGCATCTGGTGGTGACCGGGCGGCCGGCGCCCCGGGTGCGGTCCCTGCTCGACCGCCTCGGCTGCACGGGGCTCGCGGTGTGCGGCCAGGGCGCGCAGGTGTACGACGCCGGCGCACACCGGATGCTGTGGTCGGTCACCCTGGAACGGGAGCTGGCCGAGACCGCGCTCGGCAAGATCGAGGCCGAGGTGGGGCAGGTGCACGCCGCGGTCGACCAAGACGGCGTCGACGGCCTGACGCTCATCGAACCGGGCTACCTGATGCCCCACCCGACGCTGCCCGCGGTGCGGGTCGAGCGGCGCGACGAGCTGTGGAGCGCGCCGATCAGCAAGGTGCTGCTGCGCCACCCCGACCTGACCGACGACGAGTTGGCGGCGACGGCACGCGCGGTGGTGGGCTCCCTCGCCACGGTCACCATGTCGGGGCCGGGGACGGTGGAGCTCCAGCCGTGCGGCATCACCAAGGCGACCGGCCTCGCGATGGCCGCCGAGCGCCTGGGGCTGGGCCGGCGGCGGACGATCGCCTTCGGCGACATGCCGAACGACATCCCCATGTTCGACTGGGCGGCGCACGGCGTCGCCATGGCCGGCGCCCACCCCGAACTCAAGGCGGTGGCCGACGAGGTCACCACGACGAACGAGGACGACGGCGTGGCCGTCGTCCTCGAGCGGATCTTCGGAACCTCTTAGTACGCCTCGGCGCGGCTCAGTACGCCTCGGCGCAGCTCAGTGCGGTGCGGCGCAGTTCGGTGCGGCTCCGCGCAGCCCGGTGCGGTTCCGCGCGGATCAGTACGCGCCGAAGACGTTGTCCATCGAGCCGTACCGGTCGGCCGCGTAGTTGCAGGCGGCGGTGATGTTGGCGACCGGGTCGTACGGGTCCCAGGAGGTGCCGGGCACGTGGTACGCCTGGAAGGTCGGGTCGATCACCTGGAGCAGGCCCTTGGACGGGGTGCCGTTGATGGCGTTGATGTCCCAGTTGTTGATGGCGAGCGGGTTGCCGGACGACTCCCGCATGATGTTGCGGTGAATGCCCTCGTACGACCCGGGGATGCCGTGCTGCGCCATGACGTCGAGCGACTCCCGGATCCAGCCGTCGAGGTTGTCCGGGTACGTCGTCGCCGCCGTGGTGGCGGACGCGGCGGAGGTGGTGGCGGCCGGGGTGGCCGCGGAGGCGCTGGTGGCGCCGATGAGCGGCAGGGCGAGCACTGCGGCGCCGGTGCCGGCCACCGCGAGCTTCCGGGCGAGGCGGGCGGTGCGGGCGTGACGGTTCTGACCGTTGGCAGACATGCTTGAGTCCCTCTCCTTACGCCTGCGAGGTGAGCTGTCGGGTTCGGGCGGGGAGGTGCCCGGCCGGGCCCTGACGGGCACGGCTTCACCCCAAGCCGCTCCGGTGGTGACCGGTGCGGCGACTTACCTGGGTCCCCCGCTCCTGCCTGCGAGTTTGTTGGCGGATGACTGTGTGACCGGGCGGTGGCAGGATTCGGCGTCCGCCCGACAGGCCGGGAACGTATGCGAGAGCAGATGTCCGAAACAAGTGCAGGAATCACCCAACAGTCCTGTTGACCTTGGTCTGGGGTGTTTGAGGCGCTTGATCCTTTGCGGCTGCCAAGGCTCAACTGGCTTGCGGCGCAAAGGGAGGGCACAGCCGGCGGCGGGGTTGCCTACAGGTGTGCGGGAGTGAGCCAACTCACTGGCCTCAACAAGGATGGCAAATCGGGCATTCAGGCCAACAGGGAGCCAATCGGCCGTAGGCCGGGAGGGCTTCGGATGCCGGCCGGCGGCCGGATGGGCTCGCCGTCGTGCGCGCCCCGTCTCTCGCCTCGCCCTGAGCGGTGTTTCGGCGCGCCGTGCGGGCATCCGTTCGAGGTGAGGGTGGAGTGCGCCGAGTGGGTGACGTATTCGCAGTGCGGGCCGTTGGGGGGAGTGATGTGATCTTCCGTGGCGGGTTCCGGCCCTGGCGATGTCGATCAATGTCTGCTCATATCACCTGATCAAAAACATACTGTGCATGATCTGATACCGACCGGCCTGTAACGGTGGGCGCTCGCGGTGATCGAAAGGTGACCGGATACGCTGACTTGAGTGGTGGCAGCGACCTATCGACAAACCAGGTAATCGCCAGTAGACACCAGCAGACAGGAGACCCCTCGTGACCGTCGTCGGGCCGTTCGGGCTGAGCGTGCGGGACCAGGCTCTGGAAGCCGATGTCCAGGCCGGATTGGTTGCTGTCGAGGAAGGGTTGCTTGAGGCAACCAAGAGCGAGGTTCCGTTCATCACGGAGGCCGCCCAGCACCTGGTGCGAGCCGGCGGCAAACGTTTCCGGCCACTGCTGGTGATGCTCTCCGCCCAGTTCGGCGACCCCTACGCCCCCGGGATCGTGCCCTCGGCCGTCGTCGTGGAGCTGACCCACCTCGCCACCCTCTATCACGACGACGTGATGGACGAGGCCGCCGTGCGGCGTGGCGTATCCAGTGCCAACACCCGCTGGGGAAACTCGGTCGCCGTCCTCACCGGCGACTTCCTGTTCGCCCGCGCCTCGCAGATCCTCGCCGACCTCGGGCCCGAGGCGGTCCGCGTGCAGGCCCTGGCGTTCGAGCGGCTCGTCACCGGCCAGATCCTGGAGACGGCGGGGCCCCAGGACGGCCGGGACCCGGTCGACCACTACCTGGACGTGCTGGGCGGCAAGACGGGCTCGCTGGTGGCGGTCTCCTGCCGGTTCGGGGCGATGATGTCCGGCGCCGACGAGACGGTCGTGGACGTGCTGACCCAGTACGGCGAGCGGCTCGGTGTCGCCTTCCAGCTCGCGGACGACGTCCTGGACATCGCCTCCGACTCCCACGAGTCGGGGAAGACGCCCGGGACCGACCTGCGCGAGGGAATCCCGACCCTCCCGGTGCTGCGGCTCCGGGAGCGGGCGGCGCGGCTCGGGCTCGCCGAGGACATCGCGCTGTGCGAGCTGCTGGACTCCGACCTGAGCGACGACGCGCGGCACGCGGAGGCGCTGCGGCTGCTGCGCGCCCACCCCGCGCTGGAGCAGGCGCGGCAGGACACCATCCGGTACGCCAAGGACGCCCGGGCGGCGCTGGCCCCGCTCAGGGAGTGCGAGGCGAAGGCCGCGCTGGTGGAGCTGTGCGACGCCGTGGTGCACCGGGCCGGCTGAACGCCCGGCCGCGTACCCCGCCCCCTACGGGCCGGGGGAGTCGCGGCCCCTCCGTGTCATCCCGCAGGAGTAGGCGGAGTTGAGCCCGCGGTCTGACGATTCCCCTTGGCCGATTTGGTCAGATGGACACCACGGAAGACACCAATCCTCACCGATTCGGGTGAGAATGGCGGCTCACGGGTGAACGAGTGCGAGGCCGTGGGACAGCCGCCGCCGACGACGGAGGTAGGGCACACAATGGCACCGATCGATTCCGACGACAGCACGACCGCCGGTGAGGGCGAGGACCTGCGGTCCGGACGGCGCAGGGCCGCGCGGTACGTCGTCCCGGTCGCGGTGATGGGAGTGGCGGCCGCGACGATCGGCCTCGTCCCCGCCCTCGCCGACTCCGGGGACCCGGACCTTCCGAAGGTCACGGCGGAACAACTCATCGAGAAGATCGCGAAGTCGGACGTCGAGCAGCTGTCCGGCACGGTCAAGATCAGCACGGACCTGGGCCTGCCGGACCTCGGCGGTCTGGAGAGCGGCATGATGTCCGGTATAACCGGCGCGCCGGGCGGTTCGGGCGGAGACGAGGGCGGCTCGGCCGCCGACCCGTCGGCCAAGCTCACCGAGCTGGTCTCCGGCACCCACACGCTCCGGGTCGCCGCAGACGGCCCCGACCGGCAGAAGCTGTCCCTGCTGGAGAACGCCGCAGAGTACAGCCTCATCCACGACGGCAAGGACGTCTGGGGCTACGACAGCGAGTCCAACGAGGTGTACCACACCACCACGTCCGGCGCCGCCGAGCAGCCGGAGAAGGAGGTGCCGGCCACTCCGAAGGACTTCGCCGACCAGGCACTCAAGGCGGTCGACGACACCACGTCCGTGACCGTCGACGGCACCGCTCAGGTGGCCGGCCGGGACGCCTACCGACTGGTGATCAAGCCGAAGCAGGAAGGTTCCACGGTCGGCGCCATCAGCGTCGCGGTGGACGCGAAGACCGGCATGCCGCTGAAGTTCACGCTGACCCCGGCGAGCGGCGGCGCCGCCGTCGTGGACGCGGGCTTCACCAAGGTCAGCTTCGCGAAGCCGGACGCGTCGACGTTCGACTTCACCCCGCCCAAGGGCGCGAAGGTCACCGAGGCCGACGAGACGGCCGAGGCGCCGGAGCACGGCCGGGAGGCCGGGGGCGACCTCGCGCAGGAGATGGACGGCCTGAAGGGGACGGACGGCCTGAAGGGGACGGACGGCCCGAAGGTAATCGGCGAGGGATGGAACTCGATCGCCACCTTCGACACCGGCGGCCAGGGCCTGCCCACGGCCTCCGCGGGCGGCGACCTCGGTGGTTTCCTCGGCTCCTTCGGCGACCAGGTCAAGGGCGATTTCGGCTCCGGCACGGTCTTCAAGACCCGCCTGGTCAACGCCCTGATCACGGACGACGGCAAGGTCTACGCCGGTGCGGTCACCAAGGACGCGCTGGTGAAGGCGGCCGACGCCGCCCAGTAGGCGTCGGACGGGAGCCGTTGTCCGTACGGAGCCGTTGTCAGCTCGGACCAGTGACGACGAAGTGGACGAAGTAACGAAGTAACGAAGTGACGAAGTGAGGGAGCCGGTGGCCGAGACGTCCGCCATGGAAGCGAGGGAAGCGGAGGGCCCGGACCGGGGGAGCGGCGCGGACGACGCCGTCATCTCGACCCGGGCGCTCACCAAGCGCTACCGCGGCGGGCAGCTCGCCGTCGACGGTCTGGACCTGACCGTCCCGGCGGGCAGTGTCTTCGGCTTCCTCGGTCCCAACGGCTCCGGCAAGACCACCACCATCCGCATGCTGATGGGCCTGATCGAGCCGACCTCCGGCACCGCGCGCGTGCTGGGCCGGCCCATGCCGCGCACCGCCCGCACCGTGCTGCCCCAGGTCGGCGCCCTCATCGAGGGCCCCGCCCTGTACGGCTTCCTCTCCGGCCGCGACAACCTGCTGCGCTACGACGCCGCCGACCCGGCCGCCGACCCGCGCACCCGGCGCCGACGCGTCGCGGCGGCGCTGGACCGGGTGGGCCTCGCGGCCGCCGCCGGCAAGAAGGCGAAGGCGTACTCGCTCGGCATGAAGCAGCGACTCGGACTCGCGGCGGCGCTGCTCCAGCCGCGCCGCCTGCTCGTCCTGGACGAGCCGACCAACGGACTCGACCCCCAGGGCATGCGCGAGATCCGCGCGCTCGTTCGCGAACTGGCCTCCGACGGCACGACCGTCTTTCTCTCCTCCCACCTGCTGGACGAGATCGAGCAGGTGTGTACGCATGCCGCCGTGATGGCCCAGGGGCGGTTGATCACCCAGGGCGCGGTCGCCGACCTGGCGGCCGGGGCGCGTGGCCGGCTGGTGGTGACCACGCCGGACACGGGAGAGGCGGCCCGGGTGCTGAAGGAGCACGGCGCCGGGGACGTGGCCGTCGCCGAGGACCGGTTGACGGCGGAACCACCGGACGGTGACCTCGCCGACCTGAACGCCGCCCTGGTCGCGGCCGGTGTCCGGGTCCGCGGCTTCGGAGTGGAACGCGCCTCCCTGGAGGACGCGTTCGTGGCGCTGACCGGGGAGGGCTTCGATGTCGCGGGCTGAGCGTTCGCGGACTGAGGTGACGGGGGCCGGGGTGCCGAGCGCCGGGGTGCCGAGCGCGCTGCGCGTCCCGAGCCCGTTGTGGTCGTTCGGACTGTTCCGCAGTGAACTGCTGATCACCTTCCGACGCTGGCGCACTCTCGCCCTCCTGGGCGTGCTGGCCGCCGTGCCGGTCCTGGTGGGGATCGCCGTGAAGATCGAGACGAGCGACGAGGCGTCGTTCGGCGGTGGGGGCGGTGGGGGCGGTGGGGGCGGTGGCGGCGGTGGGGGCGGCGAGGGTCCGGCGTTCATCTCGCAGATCAGCAACAACGGCCTGTTCCTGGTCTTCACCGCGCTCGCCGCGACCCTCCCGTTCTTCCTGCCGATGGCCGTCGGCGTCGTCGCGGGCGACGCGATCGCGGGCGAGGCGAGCGCGGGCACCCTGCGCTACCTCCTGGTCGCCCCGGCCGGCCGCACGCGTCTGCTCCTCACCAAGTACGCCACAGTGATCGCGTTCTGCGTCGCCGCCACCTTGGTGGTCGCGGTCTCGGCGCTCGCCGTCGGAGCGGTGTTGTTCCCGGTCGGCGAACTGACCACCATCTCCGGCACCCGGATCAGCTACGCCGAGGGATTGGGCCGGGCCCTGCTGATCGCCTTGGTCGTGGCCGCCTCACTCGTCGGCGTGGCGGCCCTCGGCCTCTTCGTCTCGACGCTGACCGGCAGCGGTATCGCGGCCATGGCGGCCACGGTCGGGCTGCTGATCACCGTCCAGATCCTCGACCAGATCCCGCAGCTCGACGTGCTCCAGCCGTACTTCTTCTCGCACTACTGGCTGTCCTTCGCCGACCTGATGCGCGAACCGGTCTACTGGGACGACCTGGTGAAGAACCTCGGCCTCCAGGCCCTCTACGCGGCGGTGTTCGGCTCGGCGGCCTGGGCGCGGTTCACTGCGAAGGACATCACCTCGTAGCCAGGGCCTCCGTCTCCTCGTACGGGAAGCGGGCGAGCGGTGCCTCCCGAGTGAAGAAGGTCTTGGCCCGGGTCAGCGCCTCGGTGTCCTTCAGGACGTCGCCGGGCTTGCTGCCGTTGCCGAGCAGTACGCCACCGAAACGCATGCCCATGTAGGCCGCGGAGTTGCTCAGGCTGCCGATCAGCGGGTCGGCGACCTCCTGCTCCTGGTGCGCGAGCGCGGTGACGCCCCACAGGGTGCGACCGGCCAGGGTCGCCTTGAAATCGACGCCGGGGGTGCGCAGCCAGCCGGACCAGTAGTCGAGGTAGCGCTTGACCGGGGCGGACAGCGAGTACCAGTACAGCGGCGAGGCGATCACGATGTCCGTGGCGGCGAGGGTGGCGTCGAGCAGCAGGGCCCTGCTGCCCTCCGTCGGCCGGACGTGATCGCTGTCGTGCCGCAGATCCTCGAACTCGGGTAGCGGATGCTCGGTCAGGTCGATCCACCGCTGCTCGGTGTCCGCGGGCAGTTGCTCGGCGGCACGGCGGGCGAGCAATTCGGTGTTGCCGCCGGGGCGGCTGCTGCCCAGCAGGAAGAGGAAGTGGCGGTTCATGAGGTCCCCCCGAGTGGTTGGCATGCGCGTAATACCAGCACGTACATTATATGCGTACGCAAGTACTTGTCCATCGGGTGGGCTCAGCGCATCCGCCCGGTGAGGCGGGCCAGGGAGTCGGCGCCCCGGGGTGGCTGTCCGTCCGTCTCGCCGAGGCGCCAGGCGGGGACCCACGGAAGGCGGTGGACGTCCGCCACCGCTTCGAGCAGCTGGCGTCGGGGCGGGCGGCTCCGGTACGGCCGCCGGCCCGCGTATCCAGATTTCCGGCCCCGGTCGCATGCCTGCCCCCCTGCCCGGCCCCCTCTCGCGTCACGCCCCCGTGTGCCCGCCCTCGTGCGCTCGTCCCCGTGTGCTCGCCCTCGTACGCTCGCCCCCGTGTGCTCGTCCCGCTCGAGCCCGCCGGTACGGGGGTGACCTCCTGGAACGAGCCTGTGACAACCCGGTGACGTGAGAATCGCGAGCGAGCGGAGAGACTCGACATCAGGTGTACGACAGGCATGACAGGCTCTGGACGGCAGGGAAGCGGAATCGCCGACGGAAGCCGCCGATGAGTGGGGGAACGATGTCTCGACTCGGCCGCGACAAGCAGCGGGGCCACGAGGGCGCCGAGGGCTCGCGCGCTCCTGCGGCGACGCCGATCGACGTTCGCGTGCCGATGGCCGGTTCCGGCGCACGCAGCGCTTCGGTCGACGGCTCGCCGGTCGTCGCGGCCCCCGGCGAGGAGATCCAGAACGCCGTCCTGAACCGCCTCCATCGCCTCGCCCTCGCCGTCGGCCACCCCGTCCTCGCCACCATTCACGACGAGCGCATCGGCTACTCCGTCCCGCTCCTCGTCGACCCGGACGGCTCCAGCCGGCTCGCCGCCGAACCGGCGCCGACGGCTCCCGGGGAACCGGACGTACAGCGGGACCGGCACAGTCACGTCCTGCGGCCGGTGGAGCCCGGGGAGCCGGTGTGGGACAGCGCCCCGACGTTCCCCCTCCCGAACGTGTCCGAGTCACAGCCGGTGCCGCCCGGCGAGTCCGCGCCGACGTTCACGCTGCGCGCCCTGCCGGAACCGGCCGGGGGCACGGCGCCCGGTACGGTGGCGCCGCCGACGGGGGAATTCGGGCCGCCGCCCCGGATGGACGGTGCTTCCGCGACCGGGGCCTTCGAAGGCGCGGCACCGCAGCCCGTGCCCGGACCGGTCACCGGGGCCGGGTCCGTGTATGCGACTGAGGGCGAGCCGGAGCGGGTCCGTCGTCGTGAGCCGGTCCGTGGCCCTGGCCATGATTCTGGTCCTGGTCCTGGTCATGGTCATGGTTCCGGTCCGGTCCCTGGTCCTGGTCCCGTTCGGGTTCCTGGTCCGGGTCTGCTCCGTGGTCCTGAACCGATCGACGGCCCGATCGACGGTCCGATCGACGGCTCGATCGACGGCCGCCAGTCGATCGCCGCCTCCCAGTCGATCGCCGTCCCCCAGCCGGTCGCGGCTCCGAAGCCGGCCTCCGCCCCCGAGCCGGTTGCCGATCTCGCCCGCGCCCTCGCCCCCGGCCCCGACCCCAAGCCCACCCCCGCACGCGGCTTCGACGCCGTGGCCGAGGCCGTGCTCGGGGACGAACCGCTCACCGCTCCCGGCGACGCCACCGCCCCCGCGCTCCTCGCAGAGCCGACGGCCCGTATCAACGAGGCCGTCAAGGAGGGGCGTACGGAGACGGCCGCGCGACTGGCCGAGCAGAGCGTGACCGAAGCCTCGGGAACGCTGGGGCCGGAGCACCCCGAGGTACTCCGGCTCCGTGAACTCACCGCCTACATCGCCTACTTGTCGGGCGACCCGGACCACGCCCTCCGCCTCTCCCTGGACCTGGCCCGGATACACCGCCGTGCGGGCGACGCGGAGGCCGCGTACGGCAACGTCCAGAGCGCGGCCACCGCCTGGCGCGCCGTACGCGACCCGGCACGGGGCCTGGAGCTGGGGCATGAGCTGGTCGGTCTGTGGAGCGAGCTCGCCGCCGAGGAAGGTCCGGCCGCGGAGGACGCCGAGCAACTGGAGTCCGCCCGCAACCGCATGGGCCGCCTCACCGAACGCGCCCGCGCCCAGGCCGGCTGACCGGGCAGCCTTTGAGGAGGTGGGGTGTCGGTCCTACTGCGACAGTTCCCACATCGCGTACGCGACGGCGTCGCTGTTGCGGTTCAGGGCCGTGTCGTTGATGTTGGCGGTGGTGTCGCAGGACGAGTGGTAGCAGCGGTCGAACGGCTGGCCCACGGTGCCGCCCCACTTGGCCGCCTGAGCGGACGTCTTCCGGTAGCCGGCGCCGGTGAAGAGGCCGCCGACGGGGACGCCCGCGTTCTTGAAGGGCGCGTGGTCGGAGCGGCCGTCGCCCTCGGTCTCGATCTCCGTGGAGACGCCGAGGCCGGCGAAGTAGTCGCGGAAGGTCTTCTCGATGGTGGGATCGTCGTCGTAGACGAAGTAGCCGGGGTTGGGCGAGCCGATCATGTCGAAGTTCAGGTAGCCGCTGATCTTCGCGCGGCCGGTGGAGCCGAGGCTGTTGACGTAGTAGCGGGAGCCGACCAGACCCAGCTCCTCGGCTCCCCACCAGGCGAAGCGCAGGTGCTTGGTGGGCTGGAGGCCGGACCGGGCGACGGCGAGTGCGGTCTCCAGGACGGCCGCCGAGCCGGAGCCGTTGTCGTTGATGCCGGGGCCGGAGGCAACACTGTCCAAGTGTGACCCGGCCATGACAACCTGATCCGTGTCACCGCCGGGCCAGTCGGCTATCAGGTTGTAGCCGGTGCGGCCGGATGCGGTGAAGCGCTGGACGGTGGTGGTGAACCCGGCCGCGTCCAGCTTGGCTTTCACGTAGTTGAGTGAGGCCTGGTAGCCGGGGCGGCCGTGGGCGCGGTTGCCGCCGTTCGCCGTGGCGATCGACTGGAACTGCGCCAGGTGGGCCTTCACGTTGGCTATCGGTATGTCGGGCGCGGCGACGGCCGCGGGTTCGGCGCCGGGTGCGGGTGCGGGTGTGGGTGTGGTTGCGGCGCCGGCCTCGGGCGCCGCGCCGGCCATCGATCCGCCGGTGATCAGCGTGGCGACCGCGACGGCACCGGCCGCCAGCGCGCGCCCGGAATGGAGGAGCTTCATGTGGGGGGCTCCGGATTCCTAGGGAGACCCTGGGGAGGGGACTCCGCAGTGAATGGGGTGCCTGGATGGTGTGGCCGATGCTGACCAACCGTCAAGACCGGTATTCGGCCACGGTGTCGCGTATATCGGAAGCCCTTGGTGGCACGCCCGGCCCTTGGGAGCCTTTGGTGGCGCGCCCGGCCCTTGGGAGCCTTTGGTGGCGCGCCCGGCCCTTGAGGGCCTTTGGTGGCGCGCCCGGCCCTTGGGGGCTTCCGGTGGCGCGCCGGCCCTTGGGAGCCCCTGGTGGTCCCCGGGCCCTGGGGGCCCTGTCCCTGAACTCTGACCCTTCGCGCCCCGGCGGCCGGGGCGCGAAGGCCGCGCCCTAGTGAACGCAGAACTCGTTCCCCTCCGGATCCGCCATCACCACCCACTCCCCGCCCGGCTCCTTCACCTGCCGCAGGACGCTCGCTCCCAACGCCTCCAGCCGGGCGACCTCCTCCTCGCGCCGCCCCTCGCCCGGGTGCAGATCGAGGTGGAGGCGGTTCTTGCCGGACTTGGCCTCCGGTACGCGCTGGAACAGCAGCCGCCGCCCCAGTCCGGTGCCGCTCTCCTCCTGGTAAGGGTCGTCGGGATGCCGTACGGCGGCCAGGTCCCGCCAGGCGCGGCGGCCGTGGGACTCGACGGTCAGCTCGGCCGGCACGGCCCCGAAGTCCAGCAGCTTCTCGATGAGCGCGCTGTTGTCCTCCACCTCGTAATGGAGGGCGGCGGCCCAGAAGTCCGCCTGCGCGTGCGGAGTGGCGGCGTCGATGACGAGCTTGAAGTGCAGAGGCGTCGGCGCAGAAGTCGATGTCATGTAACCAGTTATAGTGGTTACATGAGTGAGCGGGCAATGGAATCACCGAAGCCGTCCCCCGGTCCACCTGATCTCCCCGGGCTGACGCTGCTGTCGTACGAGGGCAAGCCGTACCGCTTCGACCCGGGTGCGCTCTGTCTCGAACTGCTGACGACGGGCGGGCCGGGCGCCTACGCGCGCTGGGAGGTGCTGCACGAGCCCGCCGACCTGGCCGCCTGGGCCAACCGCAGCAGACTGGCGGACGGTCTGGAACTGGTCGTCGACCAGACCGATGTGGAGCGGGCCCGGGTCCTGCGCGACGCCCTCTTGCTGCTCACCGCGGACCGCGCGCACGGACGCCCGCTCCGGGCCGGCCACCTGGACGCCGTCAACGCCGCCGCGGCCGAGCCTCCGCTCGTCGCCCGCGTCGAGGCGGACGGCACTCGCGGCTGGGCTCCGGGTGCCACGGGCGCCGGTCTGTTGTCGACGGTCGCGCGCGATGCGATCGACCTGTTCACCGGCCCGTACGCCGACCGCATCCGGGAATGCGGTGCTCACGACTGCCGTCTGCTCTTCGTCGACACCTCACGCCCCGGCCGCCGCCGCTGGTGCGCGATGGAGCACTGCGGCAACCGGGAGAAGGCGCGGGCGCACCGAGCGCGGCGGGCGCCCGGGGAGGGGTGACGAAGGGCAGCGGCAGGACGACCGGGCCGTTACGGCTTCCCTGTCGCCGGGTCGAACTGCTCCGACCCGGCGGAACCGGGGGCCGGCGCCCCGGAGGCCACGATTCCCGACTCCCGCACGGCGCTCCCCTTGACCGGCGTCACGCCGTCGCCCGTCCGGTCCAGTTGTGCCCTGAGGGTCCGGGCGGTCCGGTGGGCGGTGCGCAGGGCGTCCCAGGTGAGCAGGGTGAGCGCCAGCCACACCAGCCCGAAGCCGGCCCACCGCTCGGGCGGCATGGCCTCGCCGAAGTAGAGGACGCCGAGCAGGAACTGGAAGACCGGGGCCAGGTACTGCAGCAGCCCCAGCGTGGACAGCGGCACGCGGATCGCCGCCGCCCCGAAGCAGACCAGGGGGATGGCGGTGACCACGCCGGTCGCGGCGAGCAGCGCCACATGGCCCCCGCCCTCGGTGGCGAAGGTGGAGTCGCCCTGTGCGCCCAGCCACAGCAGGTAGCCGAGCGCGGGCAGGAACTGGACCGCGGTCTCGGCGGCCAGCGACTCGACGCCGCCGAGGTTGACCTTCTTCTTGACCAGGCCGTACGTGGCGAAGGAGAAGGCGAGGCAGAGGGAGATCCACGGCGGTTGGCCGTAGCCGATGGCGAGGACGAGCACGGCCGCGAAACCGGTCCCGACCGCCGCCCACTGGGCGGGCCGCAGCCGTTCCTTCAGCAGCAGCACACCCATCGCGATGGTGACCAGCGGGTTGATGAAGTAGCCGAGCGAGGCCTCGACGACATGGCCGCTGTTCACGGACCAGATGTAGACGCCCCAGTTGACGGTGATGACCGCGGCGGCCACGGCGACCAGGGCGAGCCTGCGCGGCTGCCGCAGCAGCTCGCCGGCCCAGGCCCAGCGCCGTACGAAGAGCAGGGCGACGGCGACGAAGGCGAGGGACCACACCATCCGGTGGGCGAGGATCTCCCCGGCTCCGGCGGGCTTGAGCAGCGGCCAGAACAGTGGGACGAGGCCCCACATCCCGTACGCCGCGAAGCCGTTCAGCAGGCCTATTCGCTGCTCACTCCTGGACGACCCGGCCACGGGCACCTCCTTCTCGCACTCGGCATGCCGGGACGGATGCATGCCAGGACGAAGGTAGCGCCGCAAACGGCCGCCTGTCATGCCCGTATCGGCATACGGTCATGACAGGCGGGGGGCGGGGCCGGGGGGGGGCGGGTGCTGTGGAAGCTCGCGATCCGGGCCGGCGGTGGAGGTCAGCTCTTGAGCGCGGCGGCGACGGCCTCGGCGAGCGGCGTGGTCGGGCGGCCGGTCAGCCGGGACAGGTCACCGGTGGAGACCACCAGCTCGCCCTTTTCGATGGCGGCGTCCACGCCTGCCAGGACGTCCGCCAGCGGCCCGGGGACCCCGGCACCGGTGAGGATGCCGGCGTACGCCTCGATGGAGACGGGGTTGTAGACGATCTCCTCGCCGGTCTGCCGGCTCAGCTCGGCGGCGTACTCCGCGAAGCTCCACGCCTCGTCGCCGCCCAGCTCGTACGCGTTGTTCTCGTGGCCCTCACCGGTCAGTACGGCGACGGCCGCGGCCGCGTAGTCGGCGCGGGACGCGGAGGAGACGCGTCCCGCTCCCGCCGCCTGCACGACGGCGCCGTGCTCCAGGACGGGGGCGAGCTGCTCGGTGTAGTTCTCGTGGTACCAGCCGTTGCGCAGCAGCACGTACGGCACGCCCGAAGCGACCAGCACGTCCTCGGTGGCGCGGTGGTCGTCGGCGAGCGCGGCCGTGAGGCTCCTGGGGGCGCTGGTGTAGGCGAGCAGGGCGACGCCGGCCTTCTTGGCCGCGTCGATGACGACCGTGTGCTGCCGGACGCGGCCCTTGTCGAACTCGTTGCCGGAGACCAGCAGCAACCGGTCGCCGGCCGCGAACAGGCCGTCGAAGGTCCCGGGGTCGTTGTAGTCGGCGACCGCGAGCCGTACGCCGCGGGCGGCGAGGTCGGCGGCCCTGTCACGGTCGCGGACGACCGCGGTGACCTGGTCGGCCGGCACCTTTTCCAGCAGCTGCCGCACGACGTGGCGGCCGAGGTGTCCGGTTGCTCCGGTGACGACGATGCTCATGGCTTCAGTGCTCCTTGTGGGGGTGCGATGCCGCTAACCCTAAGCGCTGCGCTAACTGCTGGATAGTGCCCACTTTGAAGTTAGGTACTAACATGTAAGTAAGTGATGTCGGCGAAGTAGTGATGTGCGTAGGTGAGTGGCACCTGGAGGGGGCCCAGCGGGGGGATCAGGCGCGAAAGGCATACGAAGGGGCCCGGACGTTTCCGTCCGGGCCCCTTCGTATGCGTATGCCCTGAACCGCTGACGGTCCCAGCTGACGGTCCCAGCTGACGGTCTCAGCCGACGACCGTCCAGGTGTCGCCGCCTGCGAGGAGGGCGGTGAGGTCGCCCTTGCCGTGTTGTTCGACGGCGGTGTCGAGCTGGTCGGCCATGAGGGTGTCGTAGACGGGCCGGTCGACGGAGCGCAGGACGCCGATCGGGGTGTGGTGCAGAGTGTCGGGGTCGGCGAGCCGGGACAGGGCGAAGGCGGTGGTCGGGGACGCGGCGTGGGCGTCGTGGACCAGGACGTCCGCCTCGTTGTCCGCGGTGACGGTGACGACCTTCAGGTCACCGGTCTGCGGGTCGCGTACGACGCCCTTCGTGCCGTCGGTGCCGAAGCGGATCGGCTGTCCGTGCTCGAGGCGGATCACCGCCTCCTCGGCCTGCTGCTTGTCCTTGAGGGCGTCGAAGGCCCCGTCGTTGAAGATGTTGCAGTTCTGGTAGATCTCGATCAGGGCCGTGCCCGGGTGGTCGGCGGCCTGGCGCAGGACCTCGGTGAGGTGCTTGCGGTCCGAGTCGACGGTCCGGGCGACGAATGACGCCTCCGCGCCGATGGCCAGGGAGACCGGGTTGAAGGGCGCGTCCAGGGAACCCATCGGGGTGGATTTGGTGATCTTCCCGACCTCGGAGGTGGGGGAGTACTGGCCCTTGGTCAGGCCGTAGATCCGGTTGTTGAACAGGAGGATCTTGAGGTTGACGTTGCGGCGCAGGGCGTGGATGAGGTGGTTGCCGCCGATGGAGAGCGCGTCGCCGTCGCCGGTGACGACCCAGACGGACAGGTCGCGACGGGAGGTGGCCAGCCCGGTGGCGATGGCGGGGGCGCGGCCGTGGATGGAGTGCATCCCGTACGTGTTCATGTAGTACGGGAAACGGGAGGAGCAGCCGATGCCGGAGACGAAGACGATGTTCTCCTTCGCCAGGCCGAGCTGGGGCATGAAGCCCTGCACGGCGGCGAGGACGGCGTAGTCGCCGCAGCCGGGGCACCAGCGCACTTCCTGATCGGACTTGAAGTCCTTCATGGACTGTTTGCCCTCGGCCCGGGGGACCAGCTTGAGTGCCTCAGCCATTGATGGCCTCCTTCAGGACCGTGGCGAGCTGTTCCGCCTTGAACGGCATGCCGTTGACCTGGTTGTACGACTGCGCGTCGATCAGGTACTTCGCCCGGACGAGAGTGGCGAGCTGGCCGAGGTTCATCTCGGGGATCACCACCTTGTCGTAGCGCTGGAGAACCGCTCCGAGGTTGTGCGGGAACGGGTTGAGGTGGCGCAGGTGCGCCTGGGCGATGGCCTGGTCGGCGCCGCGCAGCCGGCGCACGGCGGCGGTGATCGGCCCGTAGGTCGAGCCCCAGCCCAGTACCAGGGTCCTCGCTCCGTCCGGGTCGTCGACGTCCAGGTCGGGGACGTCGATGCCGTCGACCTTGGCCTGGCGGGTGCGGACCATGAAGTCGTGGTTGGCCGGGTCGTAGGAGATGTTCCCGGTGCCGTCCTGCTTCTCGATGCCGCCGATCCGGTGTTCCAGCCCCGGGGTGCCTGGCACCGCCCAGGGCCGGGCGAGGGTGTGCGGGTCGCGCTTGTAGGGCCAGAACGCCTCGGTGCCGTCGTCCAGGGTGTGGTTGGGGCCCTGCGCGAACCGCACCGCGAGGTCGGGCAGCTCGTCCGGCTCCGGGATCCGCCACGGCTCACTGCCGTTGGCCAGGTAGCCGTCCGAGAGCAGGAAGACCGGGGTGCGGTAGGTCAGTGCGATCCGCGCCGCCTCCAGCGCGGCGTCGAAGCAGTCCCCCGGGGTGCGGGGGGCGACGACCGGGACCGGCGCCTCGCCGTTGCGCCCGTACATCGCCTGCAGCAGGTCCGCCTGCTCCGTCTTGGTCGGCAGACCGGTGGACGGCCCGCCGCGCTGGATGTCCACCACCAGCAGCGGCAGTTCCAGGGAGACCGCGAGCCCGATGGTCTCGCTCTTGAGCGCCACGCCCGGGCCACTCGTCGTCGTCACGGCCAGCGAGCCGCCGAACGCCGCCCCCAGCGCCGCCCCGATCCCGGCGATCTCGTCCTCGGCCTGGAAGCTCCGCACACCGAAGTTCTTGTGCTTGCTCAGTTCGTGCAGGATGTCCGAGGCCGGCGTGATCGGGTAGGAGCCCAGGAAGAGCGGCAGATCGGCCTGGCGCGAGGCGGCGATCAGGCCGTAGGCCAGTGCCAGGTTCCCGGAGATGTTGCGGTACACGCCCGGCGGGAACGCCTTCGCCGCCGGGGCGACCTCGTAGGAGACCGCGAAGTCCTCCGTCGTCTCCCCGAAATTCCAGCCCGCCCGGTAGGCCGCGATGTTCGCCGCCGCGATGTCGGGCTTCTTGGCGAACTTCGACCGCAGAAACTTCTCGGTGCCCTCGGTCGGCCGGTGGTACATCCAGCTCAGCAGCCCGAGCGCGAACATGTTCTTGCTGCGCTCGGCCTCCTTGCGGGTCAGGTCGAACTCCTTGAGCGCCTCCACGGTCAGCGTGGTCAGCGGCACCGGATGCAGGTGGTAACCGTCGAGCGAACCGTCCTCGAGCGGCGACGTGCCGTAGCCGACCTTCTGCATCGCCCGCTTGGTGAACTCGTCCGTGTTGACGATGATCTCGGCGCCACGCGGCAGATCGTCGATGTTCGCCTTCAGGGCGGCCGGATTCATCGCGACCAGCACGTCGGGGGCGTCACCCGGGGTGAGGATGTCGTGGTCGGCGAAGTGCAGCTGGAAAGACGAGACGCCCGGCAGAGTACCGGCAGGCGCCCGGATCTCGGCCGGGAAGTTCGGCAGCGTCGACAGGTCGTTGCCGAACGACGCGGTCTCCGAGGTGAAACGGTCGCCGGTGAGCTGCATCCCGTCACCCGAGTCCCCCGCGAACCTGATGATCACCCGGTCCAGCCGGCGGACGTCCTTCGCCCCGACCGGTTTGCGCTGCTCTCCCACGACGGTTCCGTCGGCCTGCTCCGCTGGGCTGCTGACCTGGCTGGTCACTGAACTGGACCTCCCTCGAGGCGGCTGTCCGGGGACCGGTCTCCCACCGACCGCCCCAGGATCAACCCTACGTCCGCAAGGGTTGACTTCCGGTGGACATTCGCATGATGGACACGACCTCGAGATGGCCCGCCGCTCCGGGATCTCACGATTCCCCACCCCCTGGCTCTCGGGACACTCGTGGAGACGCACCCCGCTCGTGCGTCGGTTCTCATTCGTTCGGAAGAGCACCCGGGCCACCGGGCCACCCGGGCCACCCGGGCCACCGGGCCGGTCGGCCGGTCGGCCGGTTCCGGTGGGTGGGCCGCCGAGGTCAGGAATTGAGATACGTCAGCACCGCGAGCACCCGCCGGTGATCACCGTCGCTCGGAGACAGGCCCAGCTTCATGAAGATGTTGCTGACGTGTTTCTCGACGGCCCCGTCGCTCACCACGAGCTGTCGGGCGATCGCCGAGTTCGTCCGGCCCTCGGCCATCAGCCCCAGCACCTCACGCTCCCGTGGGGTGAGCCCCGCCAGCACGTCCTGCTTGCGGCTGCGCCCGAGCAACTGCGCGACCACCTCCGGGTCCAGCGCCGTACCGCCCTGCGCCACGCGTACCACCGCGTCCACGAACTCCCGTACCTCGGCCACCCGGTCCTTCAGCAGATAACCGACACCGCGGCTGGAA
This sequence comes from Streptomyces sp. NPDC028991, assembly GCF_055564775.1. Taxonomy (NCBI): domain Bacteria; kingdom Bacillati; phylum Actinomycetota; class Actinomycetes; order Kitasatosporales; family Streptomycetaceae; genus Streptomyces; species Streptomyces sp. NPDC028991. Next base: position 221,300 of record NZ_JBVHVP010000002.1, read on the forward strand.
CCCGCCAGCAGCTCCGTCGCGTACCGCTCCTCCACGTACTGGGACAGCACCAGTACGCCGAGACCGGGGTGCGCCTTGCGCAACTGCACCGAGGCGCGCACGCCCTCGTCGGTGTGCGTCGGCGGCATCCGCACGTCCGCCACCACGACGTCCGGCAGCTCACCCTGCGCGTCCAGCTCGGTGATGGTCTTGATCAGTGCCTCACCGTCGCCTACACCGGCCACGACGTCGTGCCCGCGGTCGGTCAGCAACCGGGTCAGCCCCTCTCGGAGCAGCACTGAATCCTCGGCGATGACCACCCGCACCCTGTCCTCCACGATCTTCGGCCCCCCACCGCCCGTCCACCCCACGGCCCGCGCGGCCCATGCCGCGTCCACGAACCGTCCGTGCGACGGGTCCAGCATTCCAGCATCGGAGGCCGGATGCGCTCGGACAATGGGAAGAGCAGGGGAAAAGCGGGGTGTCAGTCCGGGTCCGGCTGCTCGGTGGCCGGTTCTCGATCACGCCGGCGACCTCTGGGCGAGGCGGCCATGAGGCGGCCTGG